>BNUR01000050.1 GCA_025997495.1 Spirochaetia bacterium
TCCCTTGACGTAAGGCGAATTTAGTATAGAATTAACGTCATATGAGTGATTATCTGGATCCCAATAACGAGGAATTGCTCAAGGACTTTTTCAGCGAAGCCCAGATGCAGGTTGATACCCTGGAGCAAAACGTCCTGGTTCTTGAAAACGATGGCGGCAATAAAGACGCGGTGGATGAAATATTCCGTGCGGCCCATACCCTAAAGGGCGGGTCCGCAACCGTGGAGATGATGGAACTATCCCATTTTACCCACATGGTTGAGGATGTTCTGGACGCCATCCGTTCGGATCAGCTGTCGGTTAACGAGGATGTGGTGGACACCCTCCTGGCGGCTATCGATATCATCAAGGCCATGCTTGGCCAGCGCATGGAAGGGGCCGTTTACCAGGAGGACACCTCCGTAATGGAAGGCCGTCTGGAAGCGCTGATCCCCGAAAGTACCAAGGGCAAGAAAGGTTCCGCTTCTAAGGCCAAACCAGCCGCCGCGCCCGCTCCGGTAGCTGCCGTCCCCCCTCCCCCCCCCGCCGTAAGTGCCGGAGGAGGACTGTCCTCCGGGGGAGGCCTGTCCGAAACCGATCTCCAGGAATTGCGTGAATCCGTGGATGGTGGGATACCGATTTACCGTATCGCCGTAGTTTTTGACGAAAACAGCATGATGAATACCGTCGGCGGTATCCAGGTTTACGCCGCCCTCAAGGGTGACGGCACGGTTCTCCGGACGGTGCCGGACTTTGAGGCACTCTACGAGGATAACTTTTATCCCACCGTTGAATACTACATCGTCAGCGCCAAACCGGTGGATGACCTTAAAAAACGGGTTATCATCACCGATGTATCCCTTTCGGCGGAGGTGGTTGATATAAGCAAACCCGGCGGCGCTGCCCCTGCGCCTGCCGCCGTAGCTGCCCCTGCTCCAGCCGTCTCTGCCCCGGCCCCGGTTGCCGCAGCCCCGGCTCCCGCTGCCGCAACTCCTGCTGCCCCTTCCCCGGCGGCTCCGGCAGCCAAATCCGCTGCGGCCACCGCCGCCGCTGGTGAGGATGCCAAAAAGGCCGGCAAAGAAGCGGGATCCATACTTCGGGTTGATTCCAAGCGCATCGACGACCTCCTCAACCTGGTGTCCGAAACGGTGATTACCAAGGCCACCTTTAACCAGATCAGCTACCAGTTCGGCGACCTGTTGACCGACCTCCATAGCATAGAGACGGTCTACCGGGAAAAAATCAAGGCGCTCTTTGACAGCTTGCCGGATTATCTGGACGGCATCCAGGAAGGGCGTTCCATTAAGGACATCCGCAAGGAAATCAACGAAGACTACGGGGATATTTTTACCCTCTTTGACGACTTTGAAACCTCCCTGAAAACCAATATGGGCAAATTCCGGGCCACCTCCCAAAACCTGGGCCGGATCACCGGGGAACTCCAGGAAGGGGTTATGCGGATCCGCATGGTGCCCATCAGCCAGATTTTCAGCCGCTTCCCCCGGCTCGTTCGGGACTTGTCAAAGAGCCTTAATAAAAAAATCAACCTGGTTATCGAAGGTGAAGAGACGGAACTGGACAAATCGGTCATCGAGGATTTGCTTGACCCCATCATGCACTCGGTGCGGAACTCCATCGACCACGGTATCGAGACCCAGGAAGAACGAAAGGCCTCGGGCAAACCCGAGGAAGGCATGGTTCTCCTCAAGGCCACCAACGAAGGAAATATGATCGTTATCGAGATTTCCGACGACGGCAAGGGCATCGACGTGGAATCGGTCAAGGCAAAGGCGGTTGAGCGGGGCCTTATCAGCCCGAACAAGCTCCTTACCGATGTGGAAGCCTTTAACCTCATCTTTGAGCCGGGGTTCTCCACCGCAAAGACCATCACCAGCATAAGCGGCCGGGGGGTCGGCCTGGACGTGGTACGCCGGTCTATTGAAAAACTCAACGGTACCGTGACGGTCACTTCGGAAAAGGGCAGGGGCACCAAGTTCCTTATCAAACTGCCCCTCACCCTGGCCATTATCCAGGGCCTCCTGGTGAGGGTCGGGGAGGAAATCTACTCCATACCCATTACCTCGGTCATCGAAAGCCTGCGGATCAAACCCAGCGAGATCCAGAAAATCGACAATTACGAAGTCTTCAATATACGTAATGACGTGGTTTCCCTGCTCCGGCTCAACCGGCTCTTCGGCATCCGTACCGAGGAACAGCAGGAATATAACTTCATCGTTATCGTCGGTACCGCGGAGAAGAAAATGGGCTTCATGGTGGACAGCCTCATTGGCGAGGAAGATGTGGTTATCAAGCCATTGCGGGATCAGTTCACCAATTCTCCGGGAATTGCCGGGGCGTCCATATTGGGAGACGGTTCGGTTTCCCTGATCATCGACGTAAGCCAGCTTCTGGAACTGGGCCTGCACCAGGAAATAGAGGCCCAGCGCGTCCGTGAAGCGCATATCCGGTAAGCCGGACAGAAAGGGATAAACATGGCGGCAGTGATACGAGATTTGGCGGAAGTGAACGCCGAGTTACAGGAACAGAAAGAGCGGGCGGATACGGTGGACTTCAAGATGATCACCTTCTCCCTCGGCGGTAAAGACTATGCGGTGGACATCATGAATGTCAAGGAAATCGCCAAGGCTGATAAGTTCACCTATGTCCCCAACGCCGCCTCTTTTGTCCGGGGGGTCTACAACCTCCGGGGTGACATCATCCCCATCATAGACTTGCGGATCTTCTTTCACCTGCCGGCGGATAAAAAACAGGACGGCATGGAAAACATGCTGATCCTTCGTATTGAAGACCGGGTCTACGGAACCATTGTGGACAAGATTCACCGGGTGCTGGGGATAAACTCCGAGCAAATCCAGCCCCCGCATCCCATTTTTGGGGACATCAACGTCAAATACATCAGCGGGGTGGTGGAAAAGCAGGGGGATCTCTTCATCATCCTGGATGTGATCCGGATCTTTACCCAGAGTGAAGAGGACAAGGCGAAACCCCGCGGCCAGGCGATACAGGCAAGCGCCGGCCCCGCGCCGGACGATTTTTACCCTGTACCCGCCGCCACCGCCGGTATCGGCCCCGCCGCCGCGTCGGCCCCGGCATACCAGGAATCGGATCTCCAGTTTATCAAGGAAAGCCTCCTTGCCCTCAAGCGCTTTACCACAGGCCCCTTCAACGATGTTTGGGTCGGCAAGCGTTTCCTTGAGTGGACTACCACCCACGGCGGCAGCGACATCCAGCTTAAAAACGCCGCGGATGCCGACGAATTCCTCCGGACCTTCCCCTCACCCTGCACCGGAACATTCTGGAGTGATGACTACGCCGCGACCTTCAAGGCGGTACTGCCGGACATGCCCTCCAACAGTATCCAGGTGTGGAACCTCGGCTGCGGAAAGGGCTATGAAACTTATTCCTTGGCGTGTATACTCAAGTCGCGGTATCCAAATGGTCATGTTAAGATTTGGGCCAATGACAGCGACATCATGGCAATATCGTCGGCGCCGAACATGAGCTTTGACCTGGAGGATGTGCCGGAATATTGCCGGGAATTTATGACCAAGGGAAAAACCGGGTACAGTTTTAGCCAGGCAATCAGGGATTCGATACTCTTCGAATACCATGATGTGCTGAACGAAAACCCCCTGCCGGAACTGGACATCATCCTGGGCCGGGATTTGGTTTCCTTCCTTGCTGAGCAGCAGCAGGGAAAAATCATGGCCGATTTTTCCGAAAAATTGAAGACACGGGGGCTGATTGTTCTGGGAGCCAATGAAGAACTCCCGGAAAACGAGTGGATTCCCGTGGGGAAAGGCAGTGTTTCCGCATTTATGCGGGCTTAAATAGCAGCTATCAAAACTATATGTTTGGGAGGAGTGTGCAATGAGAGTCGAATATATCAATCCCTTTGTTGAAGCGGCCTTTGGTGTTTTAAAGGAAGTGCTCAATACCGAGGTAAAGCGGGGGGATCTATACCTCAAGTCCACCACCATGTCCATCATGGGGGTTGCCGCCTTGGTAGGCCTTGCGGGTGATGTGGAAGGCCGGGTCGTTTTCGACATGACCAAACAGACCGCCCTGGGGGTTGCCGGCGCCATGAACAACGAAACCTTCACCGCCATGGACGAGCTTGCCAAGGCCACCATCCAGGAACTGGCCAATATGATCACCGCCCAGGCGGTCACCAAGCTCCACGCCCTGGGCTTCAAGTTTGACCTTACCCCGCCGGCCCTCTTTACCGGTGAGAACATGGAAATCTCCAACCGTGAAGTGGAAGCCCTTATCGTCCCCATGGAACTGGGATCCATCGGCAAGATCGAGATCAACGTTGCCGTTCGGGAACGGGCATAAGCCGCTGCTTGACAAAGGTCATTTTTTTCTGGTATAAGTGACTATCCAGGGCGGTTAGCTCAGTTGGTTAGAGCACCTGCTCGACACGCAGGGGGTCGATTGTTCAAGTCAATTATCGCCCATTCAGAGGGGAGCCTACGGTGAAGTAGACCGGTAATTCCTTATAGTATAAGGGGTTACCGGTTTTTATTTTTTGGTAACTGAGCCAGTTCCAAAATGCAAGACCTACCACGAATTACACGAATAAAAATTAAAAATTTAACCACTTTTCCACTCTTTGGGTGGAAAAGCGGTTAATCCTTATTTTGGAACTGGCTCAACTATCGTATTTGGGTAGACCGTGCTGGTATCGGGTAAAAACGGCATGGTCAATTTTCCTCCCCGTACCATTCCAGCGCCCTTGATGAAAATCCTTCCCTTTTAAGCTGCCCCTTGAAGAATTGGTCTGCAGGATTCGCTGCCGGGTATCGTTTTGCCGTGAACTTCCGCAACAGTTCCGTTTCCCGCTCAAAATCCAGCGCCGATTTACAGGCTGCCTGCGCAACATCCCGGTTTATACCCCGCTGGCACAGGCCATTGATGAGCCGAAAGGGGCTGTCCGTGCCGCGGTACAGCCGGGATTGTATCCACCGTTCGGCAAAGCGGCGATCATCCACGATTTCTATTTCCGTAAGGTAGGCCACCGCCGCTTTAATACAGGCCGCCCCATGCCCTCGCTGTTCCAGTTTCCGGCTAAGGTTTGCCCGGGTTTGTTCCGCCCGGGCCGCCAGCCGCAGCCCGGCCCGTTCCGCCCGGAAACAGTCTGCGGCAAAACGGAGGGCCGCCGCTTCTTCAGGGCCAAGTTCCCTACCGGGGAAAAAATAATCCTCATCCCGGAAAGGGTGAGGGAGATAGACGGGATTAAGGGAAAAAAGAGCGCCACCCGAAAGACCGATACGAATGATCGAACCGGCCTTTGTTTCGGTTGTTTTTACGGAAACAACCTTTAGGTTGTCTACTACCACCATTGCAGGCGGCCTGACCCTGGATTAACGTTTCGAGAACTGGAAGCGTCTACGGGCGCCGGCCTGACCGTATTTTTTGCGTTCCACCATCCGAGAATCACGGGTCATGAATCCGTTACTCCGCAGGGTGGCATAGTTGGCCTGGTCAATCTGGCAAAGCGCCCGGGAAAGCCCGTGACGGCAGGCGCCGGCCTGTCCGTTGGGGCCGCCGCCGTAGACATTGATCAAAATGTCAAATTTGCTTTCGTTGGCGGTCACCATAAGGGGTTGCCGCACTACCATAGCGTGTTCACTGAGAGAAAAATACTGGTTCAACTCTTTGCCGTTGACCACAATTTTGCCTTCCCCGTCCCGAACATACACCCGGGCAACCGCGGTTTTCCGCCGTCCGGTTCCGATACCAAGATTCTTCGTCACTTACATACCCTCTTATAATTCAATGGCCTGGGGGTTTTGCGCCCCGTGGGGGTGTTCGGCCCCCGCATAGACTTTAACGTTCTTCCATAGTTTCCGACCCAGGGGGCCCTTGGGAAGCATACCCTTAATTGCCAGCTCCAGGGGGGCCGCCGGATGCCGGGCGGCCAACTTTTCATAATTAACCGTTTTAAGCCCCCCGATATAGCCGGTGTGATGGTGGTACAGCTTGTTTTCAACCTTTCGCCCTGTTACCACGAGCTTATCCGCGTTAACCACCACCACAAAATCTCCAACTTCCTGGTGGGGAGCAAACACCGGTTTTTCCTTTCCCCTGACAATGGAAGCCGCCTTAGCCGCAATCCTGCCGAGAACCTTGCCCTCGGCGTCGATTATAAACCACTTCCGCTCAACATCAGCGGGTTTTACAAATATAGTCTTCATACCTAACCTTCTCATAGTATTACGAGGTGAAGTATTATGTTTGCATAAAACCGGAAAAAATGTCAATAGGGCGGGAAAAGGGAAAAGAATGTATTTATAAACAATACAGGGGGGAGGGAGGGGCAAGCCTTGCCGCGTGCGGATGGAGGAATCTGCCTGCGGAGCCCGGCCCCGGGGGGCCTATCGGTCTCCTCCGGCAGGGACATCCATATGCACGCGTCCAGGCTTGCCCCTCCCACCCCCAATACCATTTTGAAAAATACATTCTTTTCCCTGAAGGTACATGCAATACTTTAGACCTACTGGGCTCCGGGAGTAGATTCTTCCATCCACCCGCTGCCCGGTTTATATACCGGCCTCCCTATTCCTCGGATTTTTCGTTTTTTGCCTCTTTTTTGGCCTCCGCCCGGTCTTTAATGTCCGCGATGCCTATGAACGCCGCGATCAGGCCGATAAAGGCCGCTATGACCGGTAGGGCGCCCCGGAGAAAGGTCAGCACGTCTCCCCGCCAGTTAAGGCCCGCGGGCAAAACCGCACAAACCGCCGCGGCGATAATCACCAATCCAAGAATCAACGCTTTCATTATACCCTCCATATAAGTTAATGACGAAATTTACGGATAACCATAAGCAAAAATGCGGCTATATAGAAACAGGACGGCAGATTGGACAGTATCAGGGTGGGCAGCGGGACGGAACCTACCCGGAGAAACATTCCTTCGAAGGTTATGCCGAATATACCCAGGGTGACGTATACGGTTTCGGCATAGGCCGCTATGGTTCCAATAACCATGAGCATCCAGGCAGCATCCCTGGTTTTTGCCCAGAGCATGATGGCAAAAAAAGTCGCCAGGGCTCCCAAAACAAGGCGGCTCGATATGTAGAGCAACTCCCCACTATCCATGGTTTCAGTATTATCAGTTTTAGGGGGAATTTCAAGGGAGGCGCCGGATCGCGCGTTGACGGGATACGGATAAAAATATACTATGATTACTATCAAAGTGAAAATGAAGGAATGGCGGGAATGAAACGACCCTGGTATACAGCGTTAATTTGTCTTGTTTTTATCTGTATGCCCGGCCCCAAACCGGCTTTTGCGGCTCCCCGGAAAATCACCATCAAAATGGCGTCCATGGTTCCCGAAAGCACCCCCTGGGGGGCGGCTTTTAACCGGCTGGCGGCAGAATGGAAGACGATAACTAACGGTGAAGTGGAATTGGTGGTATATCACAACGGTATTGCGGGAACCGAGGCCGATGTGCTCCGGAAGCTCAAGATGAACCAGGTTCAGGCGGCGGTTTTAAGCGCCATTGGGCTCAATCCCATCACCCCGGGAGTTATGGCCCTGAGTACTCCCTTCCTCATCAGGAATAATACGGAACTGGATCTGATATTAAAAGATTTGAAACCGGAACTGGAACAGCAGATCAACTCCAAGGGCTTTTATACCCTAGCCTGGTCGAAGGTGGGGTGGATCAAGTTTTTTTCCAAAACGCCGATTTTTGTTCCCGATGACCTGAAACGGCAGAAACTGGGCACCGACGAGAATGAACCGGCCCTTATGGATGTCTTAAAGGCTATGGGTTTTCAGATGGTTCCGGTGAACTTTAGCCAGGTCTTGATCTACCTCAACGGGGGGATGATAGATGCGGTGTACCAGAGTCCGGTTACCGTAGGGGGGATGCAAATATTCGGCCTGGCAAAGAACATGGCGAGTATCAATGTGGCGCCTTTTATGGGGACTATCATCGTAAACGGCGCCGCCTGGCGCTCTATACCGGAAAAGTATAAGCCGGCACTGATTCGGAGTGTCCGCGAAATGGAGCGGGAACTGGATGCTTCCATTCAAGAGCTTGAGGCGGAGGTCATAAAGACCATGCGCCAGTACGGGCTGGTGGAAAACCAGCTTACGTCGGCCCAGGAACAGCTCTGGTATGATGATGCAAAGCAAATCGTCCCCGCTCTTATGGGCCCGGCCATTAACCAGATAGTTTTTAGAAGGATTGATACGATTCTTCAAGCTCACCGGGCGGGCCGGTAATATTCCTTTAGCCGGCTTTTTACCCGTTCCAAATCGGGGTCGCTTAAAACCGGTATTAGTGCATTGATTTGGGCTATAGGCAGATCCCACCATTTCAATTGCAGCATCAGTGCAATCAGCTCGTTGTCAAACCGTTTCCTGATATGTTTTGCGGGATTTCCCGCCGCTACCGAATAGGGTTCAAGGTTACTGCCGACAACACTTTCCGCGCCGATAATGACGCCGTCCCCAACATGTACCCCCGGCAGTATCGTTACTTTTTGTCCAATCCATACATCGTTCCCTATGACGGTATCGCCCTTAAGGGGGAGCTTGCCGGGGGACGGCGCCGCTTGATCCCAGCCTTCAAATATATAGAAGGGAAATGTCGAGGCGGCGTTCATTTGATGATTCGCGCCATTCATGATAAATTCCACCCCGGCGGCTATCTGGCAAAATTTTCCTATGATAAGTTTATCGCCATAAAATTCGTAATGATGGGTCACATGGCTTTCAAAATCAGTATCACTGAAGTAGGTAAATTCCCCCACCTGGATATTTTTTCTCGTAATGGTTGGTTTTATATAGGTCACCGTTTTTATATTGGGCACGGGGAACACTGAATCGGGATTAGGTAACTTATTGCTTTCCATAAAACACTCCCTTAGAAATAGTGCGTAAACAGGCGGCCAGCTTCGTTTCCTCCCCCGCCGATAATACTCCCGGCAGGATAAGTGGCAGACCCTGTGTTGGCGGGATAAGAAAGCCCTGTTCCAGAAACTGCTTGAAGATGTCCGTGTAGGCTTTATCGTCCGCGTCGCAGTAAAGGTATATGCCCTGCCTTCGCCACGTACTTTTTGTAAGAGCCGCCTCTATGCGGGGATAGCGTACGCGGCCACGGGCCGGTGTTGCGGCGATAAGATCGTAGACGCTGCGGGTTGCGGCGGTCAGGGCAAGCGGGGAAATGATTTCTGACGGGGGAAATGCGGCGGATTCCCTCCCCCGCGAAAGAGCGGGTTCTTGGCCCGGCGGCAAATCCACCGGCAGGGCCGATGCAGGGGCCTGCGGCAGGGCCAGAACCCGGGGCGCATCGGGCCAGGGCAGAGGAAGTACCGGTATCAGGGGGCGGTCATTGGGAAGGGCCATGTCCATGAAGGGCCGCCACAGTAATGGTGTGGAACCAATTGGAGAAGGCGGCTCTGCCGGAGTTGGTGTTGATGTTTTAGATGCTAAGGGTATTGCCGGGTCGGGGAAAGGCGTATCAACCGGGACAAAACAACCGCCTGAGATCAGGGCATGGCAGAGCGCAGTATCGCTGCGGTAGAGACGAAAAGTCAGGCCGGGAGATTCGGGACTGCCCATTGCAAAAAGGCTGGACAGGGCCTTGAGGAAGCGATTTTCCTGGGGATGGGGGAGAGGAGCGAAAAGGCCCCGTTCGGCGGTGTTTTTCAGGGAGCGGAGCAGCCCCGCCGGGGTGTGGCCCAGGATCGCGGCGCCGCCGTACTGCCAGAGATCAACCATACGGCGGCCGTCCCGGGTGTAGAGGCGGAAGTCGCGGGCTCGGAGTATGGGCGGGACAAGGCGTAACAGGGTGTCGTTAATCATCAGTACCTATCTTTATGTACTTTGAACTTTGGTGCAGGCTGAGGAAGCGGACATCCTTTCCGGTTTCAAATTTGACCCGGATCACCGGCCCCTCATCGCTTTCCCGGATTTCCATTACCGCGCCGTACCCCTGATCATCGTGGAATACCCGATCCCCAATTTTCCAGCGGCCGTCCGAAGAGGCAGACATAGGTCTGGCAGATATAGGTCTGACGGCAGGGGCTTTGGCTTGTAGGCTGCCCGGAAACCGGCTTCCGTAGTTCTCCGCATAGTCTGCCGTCCCGCGTTTGTTAAAGCCGTATGGGGCTTGCGAGTTGGAAACCCGGCCCAGGACCCGTAACGTCTTTTTGTCCGCCTCGCCGAGAAACAGTGATGGCTCCATGGGCATGGTGCGGCCGAACATACGGCGCATGGCGCAGGAAGTCAGGTAAAGTTCATCCATGGCCCGTGTTGCGCCCACATAGAAGAGGCGGCGCTCTTCCTCCAGGTCATCGCCGTTTTTATCGTCCCGGGGGAAGACACCCTGTTCAATGCCGGTCATGATCACCCGGTGGAATTCCAGGCCCTTGGTATTGTGTACCGTGATGAGGGTAACAACACCCTTTTCGTCTTCATCTCCGCTATCCTGTTCTATAGAACGATCCAGCTCAATATGTTCCAGGAATTCCAGCAGTCCCCCACGGGTGGCGGGGTAGATACTCGCGGCGTTGGCCAGTTCCTGGAGGTTGGCAATGCGCTGATGCCCGGTGATGTCATCATGGGTCAGGTGGTATTCCCCAATCCCCGAATCTTCAATGAGCCGTACCACGCAGACCGAAAGCCCTTCCCCGGCAGCCATGGAATTTTGGTTCCCGCCGTCCCGCTTGCTGTTGGCGCTGCGGCGTTTTTTCCCGGCAGGTTTCTTTTCATCAGAATCTACGCTATTCTGCGCAGTATTGCTGTTGTCATCGGAATTGGCAATATTTTTCGGTGCAGTATTGCTGTTGTCAAGAACGGCGGCTTCGTCCGGGGCCAGCAGGGACAGCCCTCCGTCCAGGGCCTTGAAAAAGGTATCTACCCCGGAATGGGCCTTTGCGCTTAGTACCGGCATGATCCGCCGGGCCGCTTCGGCTATGTCTCCTTTGGAGACACAGTCCCCGGAGCCGCCCATGGTGGCCTCAATCACGATGCGGTCTACGGTGGCGAGCCCAACGCCCCGGGTAGGTTTGTTCACCACCCGGCGGAAGGCGATCTCGTCACGGGGGTTTACCAGGAAGGAAAGGAGGGCCAGGGCATCCTTTATTTCTTCCCGTTCGTAGAACTTGAGGGAACCCACCACCCGGTAGGGGATACGGCGGCGGAGAAATTCTGTTTCGAAGCCCAGGGATTGGGCATTGGTGCGGTAGAGGATGGCCCAGTCGGAATAGAGGGCGCGGGCAGTAGCCTTAGCTGTTGTTTTCGGCGCCTTCACGGAATTTTCGATCAGTTCCGCGCAGAAGGCCGCCTCGGCATCCTGATCCGGGAGGAAGGCCAGGGTGGGGGTCTTGCCGGGGCCGCGATGGGCGATGAGGGTTTTCCCCAGGCGGCCTTCGTTGTGGTCCACCACCGAGGAGGCCAGATCCAGGATGGGGGAAAAAGACCGGTAGTTCCGTTCCAGCCGGATGATGTCGGCGCCGGGAAAGCGATCGGGGAATTCAAGGATGTTCCGCACCTCGGCGCCACGGAAGCGGTAGATGGACTGGTCGTCATCCCCCACCACGCAGATGTAGGTGGAGGGGCCGCAGAGTTCCTTCAGCAATTCAAACTGGGCAATATTTGAGTCCTGGTATTCGTCCACCATGATCACCCGGAAGCGATCCCGGAACCGCTGTGCCACTTCGGGGTTGGCCCGGAGTATGTCCACGGGCTTTTTTATCAGGTCGCCGAAATCCACATTGCCGATCTGGGCCAGCCGTTCTTCGTAAAGGGTGTAGATGCGGCGAAATTCCTTCCGGTGATCTATCAGGGCCAGTTCCGGGTCATCCGGGGAAAGAAAAAAATCCTTGGCACGGGCGATGGCATGGGCGGTCTGCTTCACGGTTGCCTTGGGGAGATCCGGCAGGAGGGTGGCGAGCAGGGCCGCCGAGTCATCATCATCATAGATAACAAAGTTGGAGGGGAGGCCCCCAAGGCTGCCGTTGCGCCGGAGAAACCATGCCCCGAAGGAGTGAAAGGTACGCAGCATAGCGAACGCCGCCCGGTCATCAATGAGCCGCGCCCGTTCGGCCATTTCCCGGGCCGCCTTATTGGTAAAGGTCACCGCCAGGATGGATCGCGGATCCATGCCCTGCTCCCGGATAAGCCAGGCAATCTTGGTGGTGATAACCCGGGTCTTCCCCGAACCGGCCCCGGCCAGGATGAGGAGGGGATGGATGGAACCTTGGTTCTCACCATCCCCCGGTTTCCCGGTATGGAGCACCGCCTGACGCTGTTCCGGGTTGAGGGCTTCCAGATAAGGGGGGGTGGTCATAGCGGGAGTATAGCATAGTTGGGGGAAAATGGGGAGTAACGGTTCCTGACTATTTTCCTCTCACTCGCCAATCTTCCATTCGCCCAGGGTGTGTTTTTCGTTATCAAACACCACCCCCGCCTTTACCAGCTTCTTCCCGCCGGCGGTAAAGGGAATCAGATAGCCCCGGTCATCTATTTGCGTAAGCGCTTCCGTTGCAGTACCATTACCGGAAAGCTTAAACTCAAAGCAATACACCGCGTCCGTCATGGTAACAACCACATCGGCACGGCCTGGGGCGGTGTAGCTATCGCTACATTGCAATTCCGCTTGGGCAAACTGGCCCATTAGACGCACTACCAGGTAAAACAATGACTGATAGTGATACTCGCTTTGTTCTTTTACCGGGTAGGAAATGCTGTAAAACAAAGCCTTCAGGCGGGTCAGGAATTTTTCGATATCACCGTTAGCCAAATCTCCTATAAAATTTCCCACATAAAAGTCCTGGCTTTCCTGTACCGGAGGGAAACTTACCCAAAATGGTGAAACCGAATTGGGTTGACGTTAGCTCGAAATCACCGGTATATTCATTACTATTTGGTTTGAAAGAACCGAAGATAAAGTCCATACCGATTTCCACATAGGTTGCGTCAAAAAAACCACCGATGCCAAAACCATTGTTACTGTGGAGGCTGCTTTCAAGAATAGCTATGGTACCGAGGTGAGGATCAACATAGCCCGTATAAGAATAGCCGCCGCGCTCCCATATGTCAAACATACCATTGTAGAAAATACGGCCTCCTGCGTCCAGGGAGAATTTAGGCGCCGGGCCATTTTTGTTTCCCCCTAGTCTCTCCTGTGCAAAAATATTCCCGGTAATTATTACCGTCAGGAATAGAATTGGAAATAATTTTTTCATCATAGTTACCTCCTTAATTTTCATGTCAACAGATCTTTTTACAACCCTGTTGAATGGGCGCCGACATACCTGTTTTGCAGTACGCATACCTATTTCTTCATTATTAGTGTTACAACGACCTCGCCAACCATACTGTTAGTTTCCGTAGTTTCTGACAGTATTGCCGTGTATCCGGCATCTTTCCCGGCCTGAACAGCGTTAAACCATGCTTGTTCGTATGAGAGCGCCCTGCCGGACATAACACCTACTTCTGCTACCTGCAACGGTTCACTATACGCAAGCGAACTGGTAACGGTGTTACAGCTGGTAACCAAAAATGCGAGTACCAGCGCCGAAAAACCATGAATCAAAACCTTCTTCATATAAAACTCCTTTGCGTTTTAAGTCCGCACGACCTTTGTATAATTCAGATGGGCAACGCCATCTTTATCCCCGCGATGCCTTGTATCATGCCGCTATCTCCCCTATACTTGTTTTGGAGGCTCCTATGACCCTGCGACAAACTATAGATATTCCGGCGAGCCACCGGCTGATCCTTGACGTACCGGGGGAAGTCCCGGTGGGGAAGGCCACGCTGACCTACCGGCCCGAAACCGGCCATACCGGCCTGTTTTCCCGGATTCGCGCCTTTCTCCATGCCCATAGCCCCTTCCGCAGCGCCTTTAGCAGACACTTTTATGAATTCTACGGCTGTGCAAAGGATACTGGTGTTTTTGAAGGGGATGCCGCAGATATCGTCAAGGAATGGCACGATGAATGGGATGACCCCTGGGAGCGCAGCGCCGGGCTTACACTAAAACGGTGACAGGCGCTTTTCGCGCTCCCCGGGGTTCGCAAGCGGCGAAGCTAAACCAATGCCAATATCAACTAATTGAACTATCACGCCATTTCCGTTATAGTATAAAAATATGAAAGAAATGATTTTAAATACCGCATCGGCAGCGGAATATGTACTGAGCCGGATTCATAGTCCTACAGTGCGGATATGGGAAACCAATGGAACTATAGCCCTTCGGGAAAACGGTGAACCACCTGCACAAGCAAGCCGGGTAGGGTTTCTTAAAGGGCAAATCGAAGCTCCGGCAGATTTTGACACCATGGGACAAGCAGCCATTACCGCCTTGTTTGAAGATTCCTGGCCTCCTTCGGCGCGGCTTGCTGGATAATGGGTATGAAGAATTGGGTATCAATAGCCTTCACCCCTTGACGGTTGCCAATCTTCCACCCATTCACAAGGACCCGTTTGACAGGATATTGATTGCCCAATCCCGTGTAGAACGTATTCCGTTCCTAACGGTGGATACAACTGTAGCGAAATATGGTGGTTCTATAATTCTTGTCAAGAAATCCGACAACACACTCTAATTACGCACAGGTCTATATTGCTTACCTGGGCTGATTTGCTTTCGTTATAGGCAAGGCCCGCCCGCTCTGTTTACACCGCCGATCCCCATAAACCGGCGCCAGGCAACGCCTGCGTGATAAACCTGCTGAAACCCGACCCCCGGCGCTACCGGTAGGGCGAGTGCTGGGCAAATTCGGTGCCAGGCACCAGTGCGTCTCCCCGCCCTCCTTGATGCCGTTGGCAAGACCATCAAGGATGTGAAAAAGCGGATAAAAACCGCCGCTGAATCTGACCAGCCTGACAAGGTCATCTTTGTTATAACCACCGATGGCTACGAAAATGCCAGCCGCCAATACACCTACCAGGACATCAAGGGAAAAATTGAAAAGCAAACTAAAAAGTATGGCTGGGAGTTCATCTTCATGGGCGCCAATATCGATGTGGTTAAAGAAAGCGCTCATTTGGGAATCGCTGCGGATAGGGCTTTTTGCTATGAAGCATCCACAGTAGGCACCGCCAAAATGTTTAGCACGGCTTACAGTCTGGTCGAAAAACTGCGGGATAATGCGTAAAAATCATCAATATATCTCTTGCCCTGCATACCAGGGCAAGAGTGTAAATTTTACTTAATTATGCCATGGTACATTGCCCGTCCCTTCCCCAAGCTGCTTTTCGTAAAATTTCCGCATTTTGGCGACCGAGCGGGTGATCGTCCTCTCAATGGCCGGTTCTATAGAATGGGTGATCTGCTTTACCAGCGTATCATCGACCGAATCAAGGTATTTGACCACCTCCGCTGACAGGGCAGGATTGGGGGTTTCTTCATCCGGCTTGAATAACTCATATATTTTAACCTTTAGAACCTTTGCTATGAGAGCAAGCGTCTTAGGGGAAACCCACTTCTTGCCGGTTTCAATATCGCTAAGGAAAGTCGTGGAAATATCAAGCTCCAGGGCTAAATCAAGCTGGGAAAACCCAAGGCGACTGCGGTAAAGCTTAATATTCCGGCTCAAAAGCTCCCGGCATTCACTTTCATCTCTATTCATATAGTTTTCCCCCCTATTCCAATTCTCGATAGGGGATTTAGCGGTTGTCCTTAAATCCGCTATTAGATTGTGGGGAATACTTGAACAAAACTCAAAAAGCCTATAGATTATTATAAATAGCCTAATCCAATAGCGGATTACAGATCGAGATGGACATTGGTAGGTCGATTAAAGGATGTCCAAACTAGGCAAATGCCGGAGGTGTTGCAGTGGGTGCTGGGGCCGGAGGAACTGGTAGAGATGGTGAAAAGCGAAGGACAGACAAGATAGCCATAAAAAACCGGTATCTAGGAGTATTGTGTTTTGCATTATTTCTCATTCTCCCTACCTCTTTTGCTTTTTCCGGGGGGCGCGCTGATTCTTCTGCTCCCAAGGTTGATTCTGCAACGGTAAATACCACACCGACTACCACTTCAAGAAATGCTTCCGACCCCCTCTTCACTGGTGACGGGGGAAAAGATCTCGTGATTGCCGTGCTGCCCCCCACTATGCGAAATGGTACTGTGGGAGATCAGTGGATTTCTCATTTTTTTCAAGACATCCTCACCGACGGCTTAGCCACTTTTTCCGCCGCGACTGTCCTGGACAAGACAAACGAGGGTTTGATAAAGGCTGAACAAAAACTGTCAGAAACAGGCTTTTATTCCGATGAGAATGCCTTGGAAATCGGTAATTTGTTAAATAGCCATTATTTAGTAGTGGGTAATATACAAAAAGCGTCGGGGAATTATACCGTCACCCTGCGTGTCAATGATGCTGAGACAAACGCGATAAAGACTTCATTTAGCGGGCGATACAGTGCCGAGAACATTGAGAATGGTTTGGCGCCCAAGGATGCGGTAAAAGAATTGCTGGCCGGATTAGGCGTGACACTCACTGCGGAAGGGATGCGGCGTTTAATGGAAAACCCGGAAAACAGGATGCGTGCTACCGCCCAGATAAACAAGGGAATTGTAGCGGAAAAAAACGATAACCTTGTTGAAGCAATGGCTTTTTTCAGTACTGCTATTATCTTGAACCCGGATCAAACAGTGGCGACCAGTCACATTCAGAACTTTTTCATTTCCGTCCCCACAGGAAATATTCAGGAACGGGCGGCATACGCCG
>BNUR01000051.1 GCA_025997495.1 Spirochaetia bacterium
TACACAATACAGCGGCCTTCGTCCCTAAGATGGCCGATAATCTCGAAAAGTTTGTCCACCTCCCGGTTGGTCAGGGTAGCGGAGGGCTCGTCCATGATGATAATTTCGCTGTTGTAGGACAGGGCCTTGGCAATTTCCACCATCTGCATCTGGGAAACCGAAAGTTTCTGCATCAACTGCCCCACGTCCAGGTCAACCCCGATACGGGCCAGAAGCTGCCGGGATTCCTGCCGCATCCTCGGGTAATCCAGGGGGCCGAATTTACCGAAAAGGTGGTATTCCTTGCCGAGGAAGAGGTTTTCCTGGATAGTCATCCCCAACACCGGGCTCAGTTCCTGGTGGACAAACTTTTCGAGATTATCGGCCATCTTAGGGACGAAGGCCGCTGTATTGTGTATATCACCCATAAAATGGACGAAGTCTTCCGCATAGCCGATGAAATTACGGTGTTCCGTGACGGGAAGTACATCGGCACCTATGATGCCGCGGCGACCGACCAGAAGGAGCTGATCCGCCTCATGGTGGATCGGGATATTACGGAAATGTATCCGGTGAGAACCTCCCAGCCCGGGGAGGTGGTCCTTTCCGTACGGGACCTCCGCCAGGACGGTGTCTTTGAAAAGCTGAGTTTTGATCTCCACAAGGGGGAAATTCTCGGGTTTTCCGGCCTCATGGGGGCGGGGCGCACAGAGTTGATGAGCGCCATCTTCGGGGTTACCAAGCCCACGGGGGGCGAGATTATCATCAAAGGGAAACGGGTAACCAGACCGGTCCCCAACCGGATGATTAGTAACGGTATCGGGTATGTGACCGAGGACCGTCAGGGGAACGGCTTGGTGCTGTCCATGAATGTGGAGGACAATGTGATCATATCTTCCCTGGCCCGGCTGTCAACCAAACTGGGGTTTGTCCACAAGCACTCCGCCCATACCGAGTGCGCCGACTTTATTCAGAAACTGCGGATAAAAACGCCGTCCCACACTACTATTGTGCAGAACCTTTCCGGGGGCAACCAGCAGAAGGTTATCCTTGCCAAATGGCTGATGCGCAGCCCCGACGTGATTATTTTTGACGAGCCTACCCGTGGTATTGACGTGGGGGCGAAGAGTGAAATCTACCATCTGGTGGCGGAACTCGCGGCCCAGGGTAAGGGCATCATTTTTATTTCCTCCGAAATGCCCGAAGTCCTCGGCATGTGTGATCGGATTGTGGTATTGCACGAGGGAAAGTACAGCGGAACCATTGACATACAGGACGCAACCCAGGAAAAACTACTTGCCATGGCAACCGGTGCAGCATAAATAAAGGGAGAGAAAGATACAATGGAAGAAATGTCTTCAAAACTGAAACTGTTCAACAAAAATATCGTAGAGACCTATTCACTTATTTTAGTGGTGATAGCCTTGGGTGTGGCATTATCCATAATAACCAATACCTTCCTTACCCCCACCAACCTGTTAAACGTGCTGCGGCAGATTTCCATAAACGGTATACTGGCCATCGGCATGACCTTTGTGATACTCACCGGCGGCATAGACCTTTCGGTGGGTTCCGTGGTGGCCTTCTGCGGTATCGTTGCCGCCGGCCTGGTACGGGATGGGCACTGGTCAAACGGGCCGGTTATCCTTACCGCACTGGTGGTGGGGGTTATCTTAGGTCTTTTTAACGGCTATTTTGTCGCCTATTGGAACGCGGCCCCCTTCGTGGTTACCCTGTCCCTGATGACCATAGCCCGGGGTATGACCTTCGTGTACTGTAACGGCCGCCCTATTTCTCCCCTGACCGCGGAATTCCTGTCCATCGGCAGAAATTCTTTTCTGGGGCTTCCCATCCCCGCACTAATACTGCTGCTGGTTTTTATTATCGGCTTCGTGGTTCTTAAATATTTCAGCATAGGCCGGTATATCTACGCCGTGGGGGGCAATGAAAACAGCGCCATCGTTTCGGGGATCAACACCAAGCTGGTCAAGCTGTTTGCTTACGCGGTGAGCGGGGCGCTTTGCGGACTGGTGGCGGTGGTGCTTACCTCCCGGGTTTCCGCCGGTATGCCCCAGGCCGGGCAGAGCTACGAACTTGACGCCATTGCCGCCACGGTTATCGGCGGGACCAGCCTTTCCGGCGGACGGGGAAGGCTTTGGGGAACGGTCCTGGGGGCGCTCCTCTTAGGGATCGTCAGTAACGGCCTTGACCTGATGAATGTATCGTCGTTTTACCAGCAGATCGTTAAAGGAGTCATCATTCTTGGGGCAATTCTTATTGATTCCAAGCGGTGAAAATATTATTGAGGAGAAGGAGACGCAGATGAAGAAAGGAAAAACGTTACTGAAAAAACTGGGCGGCATAGCGCTGATCGCAGTTTTACTGGTGTCTGTGGTTGCCTGTAAAGGCAAGGGATCAGACGGGGCTTCTGCCAGAGCGGCGAACAAAAAGCCGGTTATCGGCTGCACGGTTTACTACATGACCGAGTTTGTAACCCTGATGGCGGAAGGTATTAAGGCCGAAGCTGCGGCACGGGGGGCGGATCTGGTATTGCTTGACGCGAACAACGACGCCCAACGGCAGATTTCCCAGATTGAAAATCTGATCGCCCAGAAGGTAGACATACTGTTGGTTGCCGCGGTTGACTCCGACGCCATCGTGCCCGCCCTGGATCTGGCGAAGAAAGCCGGGATTACCCTTGTTGGTTTGAACATGCTTATCAACACCACGGAAGAATACTACTACTCCGGCCCCAACGATGTGCAGGCCGGCGAACTTGAAGCCCAGCGCCTTATCGACCTGATCGGAGCCAAGGGCAATGTGGCGATCATCGAAGGCCCCATTGGCCAGAGCGCCCAGGTGGATCGCCTTCAGGGTAACAAGAATATTCTGGCAAAGAACCCCGATGTAAAGGTAATTGCCCAGCAGACCGCCAACTGGAGCCGTGCGGAAGCCCTGGCCCTGGTGGAAAACTGGATTGAGGCATTCCCCAACCTGAACGGTATCATTGCCCACAACGACGAAATGGCATTAGGCGCTATTCAGGCGCTGGAAGCCAAGGGAATCAAAAACCGTATCCCCGTGACCGGCGTTGACGCGATCAAAGACGGCTGTCTGGCAATCCGTGACGGACGTTTTGAGATGACCGTGTTCCAGGACGCGGAAGAGGAAGGACGCCTTGGTGTCCGTATCTGTATGGACATTCTGGAAGGCAAGCCCCCTGCCAAGAAGATTAACTTTATTGAAATGCTCCCGGTTGACAAGAACAATGTGCAGGAGCTGATCGACAGAATCTATTCGAACTGATTTTTACCGTAATTGGTTTTTGGCAGCCCCATAAATTTTTATGGGGTTGTTTGCAATTTACTTGATGCAGAGGATTTAACATGAAAGGGAAAATGAAAGTAGCCGTAATGACCGGCGCACGAAAAATGGAATGGACCGAAAAGGACATTCCCCAGCCGAAAAAGGGTGAATTACAGATAAAACTGGAATACGTAGGGGTCTGCGGTTCAGACCTGCATTTCTATCAGGACGGAAGGCTCGGCAACTGGGTTCCCGATGGGCCCCTGGTCCTGGGGCATGAACCGGGGGGTGAGGTAATCGAAGTCGGCGAAGGGGTCACCGGGTTTAAGGTAGGCGACAAGGTTGCTATCGAACCGGGGGTGCCCTGCGGCCAGTGCGAATACTGCAAACGGGGCCTGTACAATCTCTGCGACCACATGTCCTTTATGGCCATACCAAAGGAGCGGGACGGTGTTTTCTCCGATTATTGCGTTCATCCCGCCAATATGTGCTATAAGCTGCCGGATAACGTAAGCACCCTGGAGGGGGCGCTGATAGAACCACTGTCCGTGGGATTCCACGCCGTAACGACCTCCGGCGCACGGGTGGGGCAAACCGCCTTTGTGCTGGGTTCCGGGTGTATCGGTCTGGTCACACTAATGGTGCTCAAAGCCTGCGGGGTCTCCACCGTGTATGTGGCGGATGTATTAGACAAGCGGCTGGCAAAGGCTAAGGAAGTGGGCGCCGCCCGGACCTTCCGTTCCGACAAGGAAGACATAGTCGCCTTCGCCAAGAGCCTGAGCGGCGGCGGAGTTGATCATGTGTTTGAAACCGCCGGCAACACCGTTACTACGCTGCTCACCGCAAAGCTGATCAAAAAGGGCGGCAGCGTTACCCTAGTAGGTATGGCGCCAAGCCCTGAGATCACCTATGATATCGGCTCCCTGATGGATAAGGAGGCCAAACTGAATACGGTGTTCCGGTACCGGAACCTGTATCCCACTGCCATTGCGGCGGTGGCCGGCGGCAGTATTCCCCTCAAATCCATAGTGTCCCACGAATACGCCTTTAAGGATGTTATCAGCGGTGTGGCCTACAATGTGGACAACAAACAGGATGTAATTAAAGCGGTGATCAAATTCTAATCCCGCAACGGATGGAGGGAAGGTTCATGTCAAAGAAGATAATCAATGCGCCGGATGATGTGGTTCTGGAATTGACCGAGGGCTTCATTGCCGCCAACAGCCGGTACTACGAAGAAATCCCCGGTGTAAAGTGCGTCCTTTTCAAACAGCGCCGCAGGGATAAGGTAAGCCTGGTAATCGGCGGCGGCAGCGGCCATGAGCCCCTGTTCGGCGGCTTTGTGGGGAGAGGCCTTGGGGACGCAGCGGCCTGCGGTAATATTTTTGCCTCCCCCGATCCGGGAACCATCTGCGAGGTGGCCAAGGCCGCTCACGCCGGAAAGGGGGTTCTCTTTGTCTACGGAAACTATGCCGGGGATAACCTGAACTTTGACATGGCCGAGGAACTCCTGAATGATGAGGGCATTAAAACCGCCCATGTACGGGTGTGGGATGACTGCGCCTCCGCGCCCCCGGAACGTATCGAAGATCGCCGGGGTATCGCCGGGGATGTGTTTATGGTGAAGGTTGCCGGCGCCGCCTGTGACGCGGGGCTCTCCCTGGAGGAGGTGGTGCGGGTTACGGAAAAGGCCCGGGCCAATCTTCGATCCATCGGGGTTGCCACGGCGCCGGGGCAACTGCCGGGGAATGACAAACCCACCTTCGAACTGGGGCCGGACGAAATCGAATACGGCATGGGTCTTCACGGTGAGTCGGGAATTGAGCGGACGACGATGAAACCTGCGGATGAATTGGTGCGGATCATGTACAGCAATCTTGTCAAGGATATGCCCCTCAAAAAGGATGACGAGGTTTGCGTCCTGATCAACGGGCTTGGCTCAACCACCATCATGGAACTAAGCATCGTCTACCGCAGGGTCAATCAGCT
Source organism: Spirochaetia bacterium (assembly GCA_025997495.1). GTDB lineage: Bacteria > Spirochaetota > Spirochaetia > Treponematales > Breznakiellaceae > Termitinema. Next base: position 5,275 of record BNUR01000051.1, read on the forward strand.
CCTCGCTGCGGATGGGGTAAAGATCCACGATGCGGATATCAACAATTATTGCACCTGCATGGAGATGGGCGGCTTCTCCATCACCGTACTGAAATTGGATGGCGAAATAAAAAAATATATCGACGCCCCCTGTTTCAGCCCCTATTACGCAAAAGAGGGCCGCTGATATGCTTGCAGCCCTTAACGAAGATAATGTCCGGACGCTGATCGTCTATGTGGCCGACAAAATTATTGAAAGCAAACCCCTGCTGACTGAAATTGACAGTAAAATTGGCGATGGGGATCACGGCATCGGCATGGCCGGCGGTTTGCAGAAGGCGAAGGACAAGGTTTTGGCCGCGGAAAATACCGGCAATGCCTACAGCCTTTTTGACAAGGCCGGGAAAGCCATGCTCATGTCCATGGGCGGCGCATCCGGGGTCATCTTCGGCAGCCTGTTCCTTGCGGGAGCCAAGGATGCGGATGCCAAGGCGGAACTGGGCCCCGGGGATCTTGCGGCTATGATGGAAAAAAGCCTCGCCGCGATCAAAGAACGGGGCAAGGCCCAGGTGGGGGACAAAACCATGGTGGACGCTTTGGAACCGGCGGTGGAGGCCATGAAGAAAACCCATGCCGAAGGGCTGGTTCCCATGCTCAAAGCCGCCGAGGAAGCCGCGGCGGCGGGTCTTGAAAGCACTAAAAATTTGCAGGCCAAATTCGGCAGAGCCAAATCCCTCATGGAACGGGCCATCGGTTTTCAGGATGCGGGCGCAACATCGGTGTGGATCATTTTCCGCTCAATGCGTGAATTCGCCGAACAACATTAGGAGAGGTTTTTATGAAAATTGCGATAGGCTGCGATCCGAACGCTGCCGACTTAAAAAAAATTCTGTTCAGCTTTATACAAGACAAGGGGCACGAAGTTGTTGATTACGGCAGCGATGATCCGATTTATGCAAATATGGCGTTTAAGCTTGCGGAGGATGTTGCCAGGGGGGTCTGTGATCGCGGGGTGCTTATCTGCGGCACCGGCATCGGCGTCTCCATAGCGGCGAACAAAGTAAAGGGCGCCTATGCCGCCTGTGTAAGCAATGTCTACCAGGCGCAACGGGCGGCCCTCAGCAATAATGCGAACATCATTACTCTTGGCTCCCTGGTTATCGGCACGGAACTGGCGAAATGCCTGGTCGAAGCCTACCTGCCGCTGAACTTCGATCCCCAATCCCGGTCGGCGCCCAAGGTTGACCGCATCGTTGAATACGAAAATAGTCACAAATGAGCCAGTTCCAAAACAAAGATGAAGACAAGAATATCAACCACAAAGGACACGAAGGACACAAAGGTGAAGAAAAGAGAAGAAAGGGGGTAGGGTGTGGAAAAAACCTCCCCCTGCACCACAACCTCACCCCCCTCTCTTCCTTTGTGTTCCTTCGTGTCCTTTGTGGTTAAATATTCTTCCTCTTTTTTTATTTTGGAACTGGCTCAAATAAAAATATTTAACCATGAACCACACGAACAGAGTCCTATCATTCCTGTTCGTGTGGTTCGTGAGGTTCGTGGTTTTTATTCTTCCGGAACACCCTTCGGCGCATCCGGGTGGTTCGGCCCGAAACTCTTCAGTAATACTAATGGTTCTACCGGACTCAGGTTGGTAATAACGATGCCCTTCTTTGCCGCGGCTTCCGAGACATAGAACTCGTCGGCGCTCTGCTGGCCAAAGCGCAGCATGGTGGGGGATTCGCAGATATGGGGGCCGAATTTTCCGTGTCCCTGGGTCAGGATAACGCCATGGACAACCGGCTCCTTTACGGTAATGGTCTTGCCCGGAAATACCGTAAGCTCCTTCGCGCTGAAATATCCGTCGTTGGCGTAGGATATCCATTTTTCCTCATAATCGCTGTTAGAGGTGATACCGATGGGCCTGCGGGAGAAATGCTTTTTGTAGTGGGGGTCCGTGTTCTTTTCCCAGTCCAACAGGCTGAAAATGTAATCAATATCATTTTTCTTATCCTCGGGGCATTCGCCGTTCAGGAAGCCGCGGGGAAAAATTTCGCCGGAGACCACATTTTCGTGGACCGAGTTAACATCGCCGTTCCAGTTCAGTTCAAAGGTGAGGACCGAACCGGGGGCGTGGATCACCCCGGCGGGGGAATACCAGCCGGTACCCAGTTCTATCCGGTAGGCCCGGGAAAGTTCGGTAATCCGGGTGTCCCCTTTCTCATAGTCCCGCAGCCGCTGTTTCACCTGCTCAGGTGTCGTATCCGGATCGTAACCAAAATAGGTGGCGTCCATCTCCCCTGAATGGCTGGCGAATTGCCGGGGGAAATAGTAGCATTCAGGCTTGCCCAGCTTGCCCACCCGGGCGGCGGCCTCCATGTCCAGATGGAGATGGTGGAACAGGGGAGTGGTCAGGTCGTAGAATTTTGAGAACACCGGCCAGCCGCCGTATTTGCTCATTAATTCACCGCCAACCAGGTCTGCGCCCAGAACCTGAATCGCTTCTTTCAGGCTGAATTTTTCATCGCTGCCGTAGTCCACCGCCACAAAACTCAGGCCCTCCTCGGGGCCGGCCAGGGGACCGTTCTGGGCCACATTGGTGGAGGTCATCCAGCGTTCCTTAATGGATCCCCGCTCAAGGCCGTAGGCGTAGTAATCATCCGGATGCAGCCGGAGCCGGTGGCCCGCTTTGCCGAAGGGCCGGGGAATGAACATGGGGTTCAAGCGAAAAATGCCCTCCCCTTTCCGCAAAGTTTTATCAATTAATTCTTTATTAGCCATACATTCCTCCATGTATAAATATGGGATAAGTATAGTTGAAATATTCCTTTTGTCAAGAATTCTTCGGCATAAAAGTTGACCTTACCAACAAAGTTACTGGAGGTTTACATCACGTCCCCCCAGCAATTTCAAATTCAAAAAGGATAAAAACCACGAACCTCACGAAGCGAACCTTCGGTTCGAACACGAACAAAATACAAAAAACATCTAAATGTTCGTGTGGTTCGTGAGGTTCGTGGTTAAATTTCTTGTTTTTCTTTCAAATTTGGAATTGCCGGCGTTCCCCAAAAGGGGCTTGCGTTATCCTCAATTATAATGGTATAATTGCCAGGTAAATAAAAAATTGTTCACCGCGGTTGGATGTATACTTGTGCGCAAAATCCGGCGTTGCCGGAAAAAAATATGGAAATCAACACGGCCTGTAAGCGGTTGATTTTTAGGAGGAAAGAATATGTTGAAGAAAAGTGTTCTGGTGATTTTGGTTACCCTGAGCCTTCTGGCAATGGGTTGTCAGAAAGCGCAGTCCGGGGGGGTCTCCGGCCCTGCGGGAGGCGGAGAGCTTCGTATCGTTATTGTGCCGAAGGTTGTACACCCCTGGTTTGATGACCTGGTCAGCTACTCCCGGCTCCAGGCGGAAGAACTGAGCGCCCAGCTTGGACGGAAGGTCACCATTGATTACCGCGCCCCCACCAATGCGGACGTGGCGGAACAAAATTCGATTATCCAGCAGGCTGCGGCGACTAAACCTGCGGGTATCGCCATTGACCTGCTTGACTACAACGGAACCGCAGCGGTTATTGAAGAAGTCCGCCGACAGGGTGTTCCGGTGGTGTTCTTTGACGCCGAAGCGCCGGATGATTCGGGTATACCCCAGGTAGGCAGTCCTTCCGCGGATCAGGCCCGTATTGCCGCCGAATGCCTTGCGAAGGCGATCAACTACAAGGGGAAGGTAGCGATTATGCAGGGGGTTCCCACCGCGCCGAACCATCAGGCCCGGTATGAATACTATTGGGAATATTTCAAGCAGTATCCCGGCATCACCCTGATCCAGGGCGGTGTTGATAACGACGATATCCAGACCGCCCAGCAGCAGGCCGCCGCCACCATCGCCGCTAACCCCGATCTGGTTGGCTATATCGGCAGTAACGCTGCGTATCCCATCGGCGTCGGTAACGCGGTGCGGGAGGCGGGGAAGAAGGGCCAGATCCACGTGGTGGGCCTTGAAAGCATGGTTGAAACCCTTCAGTTGATCAAAGAGGGGATCCTCGACGGCACTTCCACCGCGCCCACTTCAATCCAGGGTTCACAGATTGTCATGCTGATATGGCAGCAGTCCCTGGGTAACCGGGTTCCCCTGAAAATCAATACCGGTATTGATCTGGTGACCGCGGCTAATGTCGATGACGCCCTTGCGGAAGCGAAGAACATCTCCCTGAAAGATGCGGCGCTGAAAAAGTACGGCATCGGACAGAAGTAGAGAGAAAGTAAAACCGCGAAGGCGAAGAAGGCGCCTTCGCGGTTATTTTTTAATTCGGAGTTGGGCGTGAGCATTCTTGAAGTGCGCAATATAACAAAGGTGTTTCCCGGGGTAAAGGCGCTGGATTCGGTGAGCCTGAACATAGATACGGGGAAAATCCACTGCATCATCGGAGAAAACGGCGCGGGGAAAAGTACCCTGATCAAGATATTGACCGGGATACATGCCATGGACACGGGCGAAATTTTTATCAATGGGAAAAGCGTGAACGCCCTGAATAAAAGTGATAGGAAAGCCTTTGCCAATATCGCCTATGTGCCCCAGGAGCTTGACCTTTTTGACGAACTGAGCGTTGCGGAAAACCTGTTTCTACCCTATACCGCAAAGGGCCTGAATGGAATGGTGAACAAAAATAAATTACAAAAAATGACGATCCCCTGGCTTGAACGGTTTTCAATTACCGCCCGTCCGGATGAGCTGGTAAAAAACATTTCCGTCTCCGAACGGCAGATGCTGCAAATTACCCGGAGCATGACCAAGGGTAACGCGAACATTATCATGCTTGATGAACCCACCACCAGCCTTACCACCACCGAGGCGGAACGTCTTTTTGTGGTGTTACGGGAACTGAAAGCCCAGGGAAAGGCGCTTATCTTTATTTCCCACAAGTTAGAAGAAATTTTTGCCATAGGCGATGAAATTACGGTGCTCCGGAACGGGGTTAATGTGGCCAACGTGGCGGCGAAGGACGTGGATATTCCCTGGGTTATTTCCGCCATGGTAGGGAGCGATGTTAACCAGGAAGAAACCTATAAATCAGAAAAAGTAAGCGATGAAGTTTTAATGGAAGTACGGGGCCTTACGGGCGCCAAATTCAATACTATAGATTTTACCCTTCATAAGGGGGAGATACTCGGATTTTCCGGCCTGGTGGGAAGCGGGCGCACGGAAATTATGCAGACTATTTTCGGGTACCTGCCCGCCTGGGCCGGGGAGGTAACCATTAACGGGAAGAATTGGAAGTTGGGAAACACCAGTGCTGCGGTAAAAGGCGGGTTTATCTACCTGCCGGAGGAACGGAAACAGCAGGGGATACTGCCCAAGCTTTCGGTAAAGCAGAATATTACGATCCCCCTGCTTGACCGTGCGCGAAGAGGGCCGGTCATATCGGAAAAAAAAGAAACCGACCTGGCGAAGGCGGTAATCCATGCCTACGATATAAAAGTTTCTTCCCTTGATCAGCTGATTCAGAACCTGAGCGGAGGGAACCAGCAAAAGGCGATTATCGGGCGATCCATGTTTATCCATCCAAAAATCCTGGTCTTTGACGAACCGACCAAGGGTATTGATATCGGTGCAAAGGTTGAAATATACCGGTTAATGAAAAAACTTGCGGAGGAAGAGGGGATTGGCATTATCCTTATCTCCTCGGAGATGAATGAGGTATTGAAATGTTCGAACCGTATTATTACGGTTTATTTTGGGAACAAAATCGGGGAATCCTCTGCGCCCTTTAATAAGACACAGATTCTTAATGAAATTATGGGGATAAAGAAAAGCGCCGGTGATTGCAGGTAGAATCCGGGAGGAGTGTGTTTGTGGATAATCTTTTAATAAAATCCTTTAACAATATCAGAAAGAGCAAACTCTTGAATATCGGCATCATCCTTTTGCTTTTGATTATTATTGCTGCGGTGGTGTCCCCTAATTTTTTAACCGCCTATAACCTTCAGTCGGTGATCCGGGATCTTTCCTTTGTGATGATCATCACCATCGGGCAGTCATGCCTTTTGATGCTGGGGGAACTGGATCTGTCGGTGGGCAAGATGGCGTCCCTCTCCGGGGTGGTGGGGGGAATACTGATGCTCCAGGGGCATATACCCCCCTATCTGGCGCTGGCCCTCAGCCTTATGTGCGGCATTGTGCTGGGGATCGTTAACGGGCTTATTATCACCCGGCTCAAGTTAAACGCGATGATTGTTACCATTGCTACCCAGGGCGTCTTTGCGGGGATTACCCTGGTTATTACCAAGGGCCGGGCGATTGTGGGCATACCCGAAAGCATTCACTATTTGGGCCGGGGCATGATTGCCGGAATCCCGATTCCTTTTATCATCGCCGTGGTGATCCTGGTTATTGTGCTGTTTATTACCCAGAAGACCCCCTTCGGGCGCTACATTTACGCCATCGGCAATAACAAGGAAGCGGCAAAAATACTGGGGATAAACGTAGATTTTGTGCGGACCGTGGTGTATGCGATGATGGGATTCCTCTGCGCCATTGCGGGTCTTTTGATGATAGCCCGTCTCGGCAATTCCCAGCCCGCCATCGGTGATGTCTGGGTGATGAATTCTATCGCCGCATCGGTCATCGGGGGGGTCGCCCTCACCGGGGGTATCGGCAATCCTTTGGGGGCTGTGCTGGGGGCCTGTATTCTGAGCATCATCCAGAATATGATCGTGCTCTTCAACGTCAACACCTACTGGCAAACCGCGGTAAGCGGCATCGTGGTTTTGCTTGCCATTTCCTTCGACTCGGTAAGCATCATTGCTGCGGATATGCGGGCCCGGCGGCGGGCGCTGCAAAAGCGGAAGCAGGGGGAGTAATGTACATTGACAGGCGGTTTCTTATTACGGTAGTATACAATAAAGTTTGAAACAGAAGAGGGAAAACAATGGCTGATCTGGATGGAATTAAGGTAGATAAAAACTACCACTTAAACGAAGAATTTGCCGCCACGGGCGATTTTCATGTCAAAGGCGCCGCTAATCTTGACTGGGGTATGAAGAAGCGGCTGACCAATATTTTTAACCCCCACAGCGGTAATACGGTTATGTTCGCCTTTGACCACGGCTATTTCATGGGATCCGTATCCGGCCTTGAGCGGCTTGATATTCTTATCCCCAAGCTTATCGATCATGTTGATGTGCTGATGGCCACCCGGGGCGCACTCCGCACATCCGTTAAGCCCGGCTTCCGAAAAGGTGTGGCCCTCCGGGTTAGTTCCGGCTCCTCCATGCTGGACGACGATTTAAGCCACGAGGTTATTGCGGTGGATATTGAGGACGCCATACGGATGGACGTGGACTGCATGGCGGTTCAGGTGTTTATCGGCGCAAAGGGGCAGCTGAAAAGTATTGATAACCTGTCCCGGGTTATTAACGCCGGTAACCGCTACAGTATCCCTACCTTGGGGGTTGTGGCGGTGGGGAAGGACATGGAACGGACGGATCAGTATTTCAAGCTGGCCACCCGCATCCTTGCCGAGATGGGGGTTAGTATCGTTAAGACCTATTACTGCGATAAATTTGAAGAGGTGGTCGCCGCCTGCCCGGTTCCTATCGTGGTGGCGGGGGGAAAAAAGCTGCCGGAAAAAGAGGCCCTGGAAATGGCCTACCAGTCTATCCAGGGCGGGGCTCGGGGGCTTGATATGGGCAGGAACATTTTCCAGAGCTATCACCCGGTTGAAATGGCCGATGCCATCGGTAAGATTGTGCACGAAAAGTTTACCGCCAAAGAAGCCTGGGAATATTATTCCGGGGCCATCCGGTAAGCGGCGAGTATCAGTTCCAGATGGATGTGAGGTCAATCTCCAAGCCCGACAGGATCGAAACAGGGATGGCGCTGTCCCTTTTATATATGGTGGATACAAAATGGCCGTTTTCCAGAACATGGACCTGTACCGTTTGCGTATCAGGATTAACGACCCAATATTCCCGGACACCGGCGTCCAGATAGTAATTAAATTTCCTTAACAGCTCCTGTACGGTATTGGATGGAGAAACAATTTCAATCACCAGATCAGGGGCGCCGTCACAGGAACCTTTGGACAGCCTGGTTTTATCGCACACCACGAGCAGGTCCGGCTGTAACACCGTATCGTCGGTGTGGTCTTTCCGGGGGAAAAGGCGGACATCCAGGGGCGCGGCAAATACTTCACAGGGTTTTCCCCGCAGGAAGTTGCCGAACTGGAGGAAGAGTTCCCCGCTGAGCCGCTGATGGGTTACCGAGGGGGAGGCCATCATATAGGCCACCCCGTCCATGAGTTCATACCGTTTGTCCGTTTCCCATGCAAGGTAATCGGTGTAGGTATAATGTGTTTTTTCCGCTTCGCGGAGTAATGGATCTGACATACCTATAGTTTAGGGCATATGAAGGACCTTGACAACGGGGGGCTTATGGTTTAAAGCCCTGCTTCATAGCCTTGGACAGGGTATATTTCAAAAAGTTATTTTCTTTTTTCAGCTTCATAATTTCAAGCTGCTGGGTCTTCACCGTTTCTATCAGATCCCCCTGGCTCAGCGCCCCGGAGTGCATCAGTTCCTCCACATATTCCAGCTTGCTTTCAAAATCCTGCTCCGCTTCCGAGGCGGCGTCCTGGAAGGTTTCGTTGATCTCCTCATCAGTCAGGGTGAAGTTGTCCTCATCCGTTTGGAGGATCTTATCGGCAATGCGGTAGAGGGACTGGGATACCACCGCCTGGGGCTTGTAGATGGTTACGGGCATCCGGGAGGCAAGACTGATATCCTGGAGGGCATCCTGGTAGATAACTCCCAGAAGTTCTATTTTAAGATCCAGGTATACCTCGCATGACCGGCGAATCTTCAGGGCGACATCGGCGTCCTTGGGGTCATGGGCCATGTTCATGATCAGCGCGGGGTGGAGACGATCCACATGGGTCTTGAACTTGCCGTAGGATTTACCGTCGATATTCTTAATTTCCTCCAGCATCTTGGGCAGGTATAGCCGCTGCAGCCCGGAACCTTCCTTGCGGAGCTTTTCCAGGTAAGCATAGGCCCGGGAATCCTTGGTAAAGGCGGTGTACATGAGCCGAAACACCGCGTTTTTTAGGAACACGTAGGCGTTCAGGGTTGCGGTTACCGTAGGGGCCGAAACAATGATCCCCTGGCCGGAAAGAAGAAAGAATTCCAGGATGGACTGGTGTGTCCCCGCGCCCAGATCGAGGATCAGGATGTCCGCGTTCAGGGACAGGAGCCGCTTTACCAGAGCCTGGCGCTGGCTGACCTTGAGGGTGGCGGTTCCGGGAATCTCCGTGTCACCGGGGATAAACTTGAGGTTGGGAAGGTCGGTGTCGGTGATAACCTTGGCAAAATCCGAGCGGGGATCCCCCAGAAAGGTACCGATCCCCAGTTGGGGGGCCTGATGTCCGATGACCAGGTGGAGATTCGATGCCCCCAGGTCGAGATCCACCAGAATGGTCCGCTTACCCGCCTGGGCAAAGGCCACCGCCAGATTGGCTGCCACCATGGATTTTCCGACACCGCCCTTGCCGCTGGCGATTGGAATTATACGCATCCCGTATCCCCCTTAGCCGCCGGGAACACTTTCCTCGCGGTTTTCCCGCCGGAAATCCGTTTTTTCAATATCGTCCCGCCCAGAACCGTAAGGATATCCCCGGCAGCAAGGAGCAAGACGGCTCCGAGAAGCAGGCTATCGATGATCTGGATCTGGGACGATGAAAAAATAAGCCATGAAAAAAATGCAACCACCGCCAGGATTTTTCCTGCCAGGTACAGGGGGATGTATGGTTTGTATGTATCAAGGCGGAGCAATAAAAAAAAGCTCATCAGGGTAAACAGTGCGTTTGGGACGGCATAGAGAAATACGCCCCCCTCAAAGCCGCCGATCCTCGCCATTGCCACGAGACGGATAAAATCGTAGATAAAAAGGATGAGCCGCAGGGGCCGGTATGGTTCCATATAATAGAAAATTCTACGGTTCCGGGGGCTCCGGGTCAAGGGGGCGCAGTGCCTCATGAAAAATGTACCCCAACCAAAGGTTTGCCTCATTTAGAAAATGTACCCCAAATAAACGGGCTATTCTGTAAGGTGCGATCTTACGGAGGCCAAAATGGGGTTAAAAATGAGCGAGAAGAAGGCACTGACCAAAGAAATCAGCACACGGTATCGTCAAGCGGAGCGGAAAGAAAAGACCGCCATCCTTGACGAATTCATCAAAACGTCCGGCTATAACCGCAAATACGCCTCCCGAATGTTGAAGCAGCAGGGGCTGAAAAATAAGGGAAAAGCAACCAAAAAGAAACGGGCCAGCAACCACCAAGGAAAGCTGGTCTACGGTCCGGACTTTGTAAAAGTCTTACGGGATATCTGGCAATTTTTCTGGTATAAATGCGGAAAGTACCTTGCCCCGTTTATGCAAGAAACTATGCCCTATCTTGAGGCAAGCAGGGAACCGGACTTTCACCTCACGCCTGAAATCAAACAAAAACTACTCAAAATCAGCCCCGCGACTATCGACCGGAAACTCAAGAGCGAGCGGGCTAAATTGCAGATACGGGGCATCAGCGGCACCCGGTGCGGCGAGGCAGCCCTCATTAAGCAGATACCCATTCGGACGCACTACAGCCCCGCTGAGAGCACCACACCGGGTTATTTCCAAACCGATACTGTTCACCATTGCGGTGATAATGACTCAGGCGAGTTCAATCTGACCCTCACCGTTACCGATGTTGCTTCCGGGTGGTCTGAATTCCGCGCTTTACGCAATAAAGCGCATAAATGGACCCTTGAAGGCCTCCAAAACGTCCATTTCACCCTCCCTTTTGCCATGATTGAGCTTCATAGCGACAATGGCAGTGAGTTCATAAATTACGACACTTTGAACTGGTGGAAAATCACCAAAACCCTTGATTTGTCCCGCAGCCGTTCCCGTCACAAAAATGATAATTGCTACGCCGAACAGAAAAACAATGCTTTCGTCAGAAATTATATCGGCTATTACCGCCTCGACACGGAGAAGGAGCTCGCCGCCCTGGGACGGGTCTATGCGGCGCTCTGCCCACTGCTCAACTGCTTCATCCCAAACAAGAAACTCATCAGTAAAACTACCGTCGGATCAAAAACGGTCAAGAACTATGACCGCCCTAAAACCCCGTATCAACGCCTCTTGGAATCCACTCATCTCGCCGACGAGGAGAGTGCCCGGTTGATCGCTTTTAAGGAACTGTACAATCCGGTCGTTTTACAGCAAGCTGTTCATCGGGCCGTCAACTCCATGTTGGCCGCCCACCAAGCCAAGCTTCGTACCAAGGCTTAAAGGTACATTT
>BNUR01000052.1 GCA_025997495.1 Spirochaetia bacterium
GGCTCGCTACGCCTTTCCGGATGAGGTGCATAAAGGTTTCCCCTTATGGTCTCATAAGGTTATGCTAAAAGGTTTATCCTATGTCCTCCTTTTACGAGCTTCGTGTCGCAACTATGCGTTTATCCTGTGCTCTCTGTATTTGTGCTTGAAAAATTTGATACATCACGGTATAATTTTTGGCAAGGAGTGCATATGACAAAACTTGGTTTATTGCTATTGTCGTTTTTGGCAGCGGGATTGATTGGATGCGCGTCACAGAAGAAGGCGGCGGCACCTGAAGAAACGGCTGCGCCGGTAGAAATAGCGGCGGCGGGACCGGTAGAGTCGCAATCCACCGCATGGGTATCCGGCGTTCCGAGCTGGTACGTGAATCCCCCCGAAGATGACGATTTTGTCTTCGGTATCGGCAGCGCAAAATTGGCGAGGTCCGACAGGAGCAGGAGTGCGGCGGAGCACCGGGCCCGTACCTCACTGACCTTCCAGCTTGAAGCCCTGGTTGACGCCATGGAAACGGACTACTACAGTGAAAGCGGAACAATTAAGGATGCTGCGGTTGCCGAAATGTTTGAAGCCGTTGACCGGCAATTGGCCTCCACGGTATTGCGCGGCGCAAAAATAAAAGAGCGGGCGATTGGCGACGATGGTACGGTCTATGCCCTGGCTGTTTACAATCAGGTCGAGGCTGAAAATGCCATAAAAGGGGTCATTGAAAGCGCTGCGTCAAAAAATGCGCGGATAAAATCCGATGCGGCCCTTAGGGCTATGAACGCGGCCTTTGCAAATAAACTGTCTCCCCCGGAGCCGGTAGTAACCGGTGATGAATAAAAGCGGGTATGAAAAAAAAGGTTCCGGCAGCCCTGTTGGCGGCGCTTGTAGTTGGGTGTGGTTCCGCTCCCGAGGCGCCTGTCGATAGTGGTGGTGTTGCGGGTGTTCAATCCAGTGCGCCGGAATGGTTAACCGAAACTAATTATCTGTATCCCGAAAGCAGATACATATGGATGATAGGCGAAAGCAGCTCCCCGGAGCAGGCGAAAAAAAATGCGGTGATAGAATTATCACGGCAATTCCATACCACGGTAGAAGCGATCAGCGAAGAAATTTCTGAATATCAGGAAACAATCAGTTCCGCGAAAAATAAGTATTCGGACAGGACCCGCATTAATCAATACAGCCGTATCGAATCGAACGAGGATTTTTTTGGAATTCGTTTTACCGATGTCTGGTTCAATCCCCTGAATGAAACCTATACGGTACTTGCCTTTATCAACCGAAAAGAGGCGGAGGAACAGTACCGTGCAAGAATAGAAACAAACATGGTTGGTATCAATGCGCTTATGGCTGCGGTGGCCCGGAGCAAAGACCCAATCTATTCGTTTAAGCTGCTTTCAACGGGGAAAAGTGTCGCCGGTATGACACGGCAATTTATTGACAATATGTCCTCTGTCACCCCGGGAAAAAGTCAGGAATACCTCAAAATCTATACCCCGTATCTCAATACGATACAGCGATTGTCCTCTGAATATGAAAAGCTGCGGAGCCGGATGACATTTTCCATCATGGTACGCGGCGATGATGCCGGCGGACGGGTGAAACGGGCTGTACAAAAGGCGTTTGAACAAAACAAGCTGCTCATTGCCCCGAACCAGGGTGAATATGAGGTTAACGTGACGGTTAACTCGCTGGCAAAGAAAACGCCCTATGGAAAGGGTGTCGCCTACACTATAAAAGGCGGTATTGAAATTGTGATAACCCATGGAGGGAAAGTTGTGTTCCCCTCGTATACACAAAATTTTGAGGAATACAAAAAGCTTGACCAGAAAGTCGTATCCAATCTGTTTTATAGAAATGTTGAAATGGATCTGGAACAGAATTTCAGGGCCCACGTTGCCGGGATGCTTGAAAGTTAGGCCTTTACTTACAGATCCAGCTTTAGATCATTCTCCCCAATCCACCCATTCTTCCGTAGCGGTATTGCGATGGCGTAGGTCAGTACTGCCGGCAGGATGAAGCAGATAAGTCCCAGGCCTATCCAGTCAAGGGAGGTAACCGCCGTCTTTGTCCCCGCGGTAATATCCTTAAGCCACCCCGTGTAGACCCCGATCTGCCCCACCAGTCCGCAGGTGCCCATGCCGGAGGCTACCGCCGGGCCGTTCATTTGCAGCTTGAACACGCAGGTTGCGATGGGGCCGGTAATCGCCGAGGCAAGGGTAGGGGGTATCCAAATCTTTGGGTTCCGGACGATGTTCCCCATTTGAAGCATGGAGGTGCCGATACCCTGGGCAAAAAGGCCGCCCCACTTGTTTTCTTTAAAAGACATCACCGCGAAACCCACCATCTGGGCGCAGCAGCCCGCCACCGCCGCTCCCCCCGCCAGCCCGGTAAGCCCCAGGGCCGCGCAGATAGCGGCGCTTGAGATGGGCAGGGTGAGGATTACCCCCACGATAACCGAAACAAGGATGCCCATAAAGAAGGGCTGGAGTTCCGTGGCCCACATGACGGCGCTCCCCATGGCGGCGGCCGCAGCGCCAATGGACGGCGCGCAGGCGATGGACACAAGCACCCCCACGGTGATAGTTACCGCCGGAGTAACGATAATATCAATTTTAGTTTCCTTTGAAACCAGCTTGCCGAATTCCGCGGCGACGATGGCCACCACATAGACCGCTAATGGGCCGCCGGCCCCGCCCAGGGCATTGGCGACGCCCCCCACGGCGATGAGGGAAAACAGAACCAGCATGGGGCACTTGAGGGCAACCCCGATGGCAACCGCCATGGCCGGGCCGGTAACCGCCTTGGCGTAGTTGCCGATGGTAACCAGGATCTGGATACCCGCCCGCTCCCCTATGGTTCCGATGATGGTTCCGATGAGGAGGGACGCAAAAAGCCCCTGGGCCATGGACCCCAGGGCGTCAATACCGTATCGTTTGGCGGAAAAGATGATATCTTTTTTCTTTAAGAATTCGATGATCATGGGTAGAGCGTATAGCATAGCAGCAAAATATACTACCAGCTATACTGTTTTTTACGGCATGATCGCGTGTCATAAAACCTTAGCAAGTATCTCCGGGTTATCGGCCACATAGTTCAGCACATCCCCCATGGTCCCGGAGTATCCCCTCCCCAGGGCTTTGTATTTTTCCAGGGTTTCCGGCTTTACGCGGATGGAAACCACCGGTGAGGGTTTTCGTTTCCGGACTTCCCGGGCCAGGGCGGCGAATTCCGCCAGGGCTTGCGGGGAGCTGGGGGGGCAGTCGGGATCGTATGCCTCCGGGTGTCTCCGGGCTTCCCTGGCCACGCGCCGGGCCTCTTTGATTATTTCAGGGGGAGCTTTTTTCCCAGCCCTTACCATCGACTCTATAGTATCCTTCATAGCTTCTCCTTTCGTGCTTTTCCGCAGCCCGCGCCGATATGATCCGTTTGCCGTCTTCTCCGATTTCCTCATACACCACAAAGAAAACCGGTCCTACTTTGCCCAAGGTTTGGCGGCGTTCCTCCCCGGGGTTTTCCTCGCTTTCGTCCCGGCGCTCTATTCGTTGGGGGTCAAGGAAAACATACTGGGCGACTTCAAAGGACAAACCGTTATGACTTGCCCTGTTTTTTGCGTCCTTATTTTCGTCCCAATCCACGCCGGGCAATTTCATATTCATAGTGTAGTGTTATTTTGTAGTGCTGTCAAACAGGAATAGTTCTTACGGCATGATCGCGCTGAAACACTCGCTCCAGGGACCCTCAAGGGTGGTGGGGCCTACCCAGCGCAGACGGAACTACATAGTTTCGCCGCGGTTATCTTCGGAACCCTTGATCTCCAGCGGGGACGCCGTGTCACTCGCCGAGTGGATAAACTCATCCATATGCACAGGCCGCGTCTTGGAAAAGCAATACACTATTTCCATGCAGTGAACCTTCTCCGGCTTGCCCCGGCGCTTGGAACTGCTTGACATTATGCCCGACCCATCTAAAGGCTGTCTCATTGGAATTCACGGTGATGAATACCTCAACGAACTGGAATAATGGGGCGCAGTGGCGCCGAACTTTGTGAGCGCAGGGGGCATATACCTTCCGTAACGGCCTATGGAGTTACAATAGTTGGCAAGAAGGGCGGAAGAAAGAAATGTGAAGTTATAGATATTAGAACAGATCGGAATGGGTTCCGGTGCGATGAAAGGTAACGGTTTTGGCCGCCGGGTCGATTTCATAAATCAACACCCAATCGCCCTGAACATGGCAGTCAAGGCTCCCTTCCCAGTCGCCGTGCAGGGGGTGGTTTTGGCAGCAGGGAGGCAGGGGCTGTTCGGCTGCGATCATGATCATAACTTCATCAAGTTTTGTTATATCCCGGCCGCGTCTCGTTGCCAGCGCGTAATCTTTCCTGAATTTGCCGGTATGGATGGGTTCGAGCATGGGTTATTTTTTTAGGCTTGCCAGCATTTCTTCAATGGTGTGGTACCTGTTTGCCGGAATCTCCCCGCGCATCATGGCCCTGCCTTCCCGAATAGCTGCGGCGGTTTCGGCGTTGGGCGTGTGGTCCAGGCGGCACTCTCCGTCCATGCCTATATCCTCCCCTGCCGGAACCGGGGTAAAGGTGAGGATAATCGGTCCCGCCGGAATTTCGCGGGGCACATCAAGCACAAGCCGGTGGCTTGCGGGCAATTCTACGGTTTGCTCTATGGTCATGTTGTGAATATGGCATGAAAAAGGAGGTAATTACAAGGGGACAGGGACCAAAAATGGGGAGTGGGGAATAGGGAATTAGGAATGCGTATGGCTGCGCCCCCCGCTTGCGAGCGGCTTTTTATAACAAATATGCAAAAAGGCTTGACAGCCGATTTAATGAGCCGATACTATAAAATATGGGAGATCAAAGAATTCGTATACGGGATGTCATTGAAATCCTGGCCAAAATCGCTACGATTATTTTGGCGGCCGCCACTATTAAAGAATATTTAGGGGGATTATGAACGTTATTTTAGCTGTTTTAAGCGTATTTTTAATAATTTACTGCGTTCACGGGATTATCACAAAAATCGTCGAGATAAAAAAGCGTTAAACCATTTCCCCCGCCTCCGGCCCCCATACGGCGCCTCAAAAATTCTTGACAAATCTTACCCTTGTGCCATAATAACAGATATGGTTAACGGAACGATTATCGATACCCTGAATATCAATGCCCGGGACCTTGCCGCAACATGGAAAATCTTCATCCGAAAATCCCCCCAGTTGAAGCACTACGCCGCCCTTGATGATGGGGATGTCATTGACGAAGCCGCCCGTATTTATCCCCTCATTGCCCGCACCCTGGACCGGGGGCTGGATAGGGCCTTATTGGGGGACTTCTTCGTCCGGCTGGGCAAGGATAAAATGGAGGCGGGCTTCCCCATTTCGGAGGTGATCTATGGGATCAACCTGGCGGAGCAGGTAGTTATCGAGTACATCATGACTGATTTCGTTCTTGACAGTCCCGTCCGGATGTATCAGGCCATGGGGTTGGTCAATAAGGTGGCGGAATTCTTTCTCCTGGGCTGTTTCTACCTGACCAAGGGCTTCCTGGAGGCTACCTATACCACCATGAAGGGGAAGGACGCGGTTTCCGAGGAATTGCTCAAAAAATATTTTAAGGACGACTTCTTTTTCAAGAAGGATTAATTCATTAAATATGGATATTAAAGAATCACTTGAAGAATTCAGAATCATTTTCTCAATCCCCCTTCCCGGTGGCCTATCAATCAGTATCAACGAAACCATCCTGATTTCCTGGATTGTCATGGCAATCCTTATCATCGCCACATTCATCCTGACCAGGAATCTGAAGGAGATACCCCGTGGAGCCCAGGTCTTCCTGGAGGCGGCGGTGGAGTTCCTCAATAACTTTTCCAGGGAGCATTTTGGTCACCGGGCCAGGATCTACGGCCCCTATATCGGTACGGTTTTTTTGTTCCTGCTGGTAGCGAATATTATCCCCGTGCTTTCCCCCATGTCCCTGCCGGTTTTCGGCATAGAGCCCCCTTTTACCATCAAGCCCCCCACCAGGGATATCAACCTTACCGCCGCTTTGGCCATCGTCTCTATCCTCTTGGTGTTTTTTGGCGGGCTCCGCGCCCGGGGGATTGGGGGTTGGTGCAGAAATCTCTTTAAACCGGTACCGATGATGCTGCCCTTCAATCTGCTGGAGTACATCATCCGGCCGGTGTCCCTGTGCCTGCGGCTTTTTGGGAATATCCTGGGGGGCTTTATCATCATGCTGCTCATTGAGCAGGCCCTGCCTATTCCTGCGGTGCTGCCGGTGCTTGCGTCCCTGTATTTTGATTTGTTTGACGGGCTTATTCAGGCGGTAGTCTTTACGTTCCTGACCACCCTGTTTGTGGCGGAAGCGGTGGAAGTTTAATAGAGAATTACAGAGTCAAAGGAGTGTATATGGAAGCGAATCTTGGGTTTCTTATTGGGGCGGGTATTGCCGTCCTTGCCGGCCTCGGCGCCGGTATCGGCATCGGGGTCGCCACGAGCGGGGCCTCCCAGGCCATCTCCCGGCAGCCGGAAGCATCGGGGAAGATCATGACCGTATTTTTTCTGGGTATCGCCCTGGCGGAAGCAACCGCCATCTACGGTTTTGTTATCGCCATCCTGATTTTCACCAAGGCATAACGGGTTATTATGATAGTTCCTTCACTGGCAACTTTTCTGGTCACCCTGATCAACATCACGGTGTTGTTTCTCGTGCTTCGGGCCTTTTTGTTCAAGCCGGTCACCAAATTCATGGAGGATCGGGCCAAAAAGGTGCAAAGTTCCCTGGATCAGGCGGAACGGGAACGGAATCAGGCGAAGGGGCTCTTGCAGCAGTATGAGGATCAGTTGAAGAAGGTTGATGAGGAAGCCACGGCGATAATCCTTGCCGCCAGGGAGACCGCCCGGGTCGAATCGGAGCGGATCATTGCCGAGGGGAAGACGGCGGCGGCGGCGTTCCTTGAAAAGGGCCGCCGGCAGCTTGAGGCGGAACAGCGGGCGGCGCTTACCGTGTTTCAGGCCGATGCCGCCGCCCTGGTTATCGGTGCGTCCAGCCGTCTGTTGCAGCGGGAACTGAACAGTGATGACACCCGTCGCCAGGCAGAGCTGCTCATCAGGGAACTGGGTACTACTAATGTTCCAGGCTGATCGCTGGGCGGATGCCTTTATGGGGGCCTCCGGGGATCATGCGGAGGAAGGCTTCCTTGCCTTAAAGGCAATAGTCCCCCTCATTTCCCGCTTGCCGGGGGAAGTTGCCGGGGGAGTGGATGCCGACCGGCTGGAAACGATGCTCCGTAACGCCCTGGGATGCCCTGTGCCGGTTGTGCCGGACACTGCCGCCTCGCCGGTGAGTGCCGAACCCGGGGGGGCCGACAACCCCGGGGCCGAATACGCCATCCGTTTCGTGGCGCTTCTGGTACGAAAGGGCTATTTTGGTCATCTTGGCACGGGGTTTCAGGCGATTGAACAGCGGATTGACGCCAAAAACGGGGTTTGTACGGTTCATGCGGAGTCGGCGCAGCCCATAGATGGCGATTTAGAGGAAAAAATTAAGGCTGAATTGATAAAAAAGACCGGCGTACGGGAAATCAAGCTGGTTTCCCGGCTTGTGCCGGAACTGCTGGGTGGGTACCGGCTGCGTATCGGTACGGAACTGGTCGATACCAGCTTGAAGGGCCAACTGGAAAGGATGGCCAGGGAAACCCATGCCGGTACATTCTCCTTGAACGTCGGCGCCAATGGAGGGTTTAGATGGTAAATTTCGGGGATCTTTCCAAGGTCCTGGAGGAACAGCTTGAACATTGGGAAGCCAGGGGGAGTACCGAATCCGTTGGTTTTGTGGGCCAGGTGGGAGATTCGGTAGCCACCATTTACGGCCTGGACAAGGCCATGTACGGTGAACTGGTGGAGTTCGGCTCCGGTGGATCTACTGCGTCCGCCGGACCTACTGCGTCCGTAGCATCCGGTATCGTGATGAACCTGGTGGAAGACGGGGTTGGGGTGGTGTTCCTCGCCGGGGAATCCCTGGTAAAGGCCGGTGACGAGGCTAAGGCCTCAGGCCGGGTTGTGTCGGTACCGGCAGGTTCCGGCCTTTTAGGCCGGGTGGTGAATCCCCTGGGGGAGGCCATTGACGGCAAGGGCGCCCTGGCCGCAGAGGCGTGGCTGCCGGTTGAGACACCCGCCGCGCCGGTTATTGAACGGGGATCCGTGAATGTGCCCCTGGCCACCGGGGCCCTTTCGGTGGACTCCATGATCCCCATAGGCCGGGGTCAGCGGGAACTGATCATCGGTGACCGGCAGACCGGGAAGACCGCCCTGGCGGTTGATACCATCATCAACCAGAAGGGCAAGGGCGTGTATTGTGTCTATTGCGCCATCGGGCAGAAGTCCTCCTCCGTGGCGGCTATCATCAACAACCTGGAACGGTTCGGCGCGATGGAATATACCTTTGTGGTGCTGGCCTCCGCATCGGATTCCGCGGCGCTTCAATACCTGGCCCCCTATTCGGCCTGCGCCATGGCGGAACACTTTATGCACCAGGGGAAGGACGTGCTGGTGGTCTACGATGACCTTTCCAAACACGCCGTGGCCTACCGCACCATATCACTATTACTGCGCCGGCCCCCCGGACGTGAAGCCTTCCCCGGAGATGTGTTCTACCTCCATTCCCGGCTCCTGGAGCGGGCGGCAAAACTGTCCGCTGAGCGGGGCGGGGGTTCCATCACCGCCCTGCCCATTGTGGAAACCCAGGCGGGGGATATTTCTTCGTACATCCCCACCAACGTCATCAGTATTACTGATGGTCAGATATTCCTGGACTCGGAACTGTTCAATTCCGGGTTCCGGCCCGCCATCGACGTGGGCCTTTCGGTCAGCCGGGTGGGGGGAAGCGCCCAGACCAAGGCCATGCGGAAGATTTCCGGGCGGCTGCGGCTGGATTTGGCCCAGTACCGGGAAATGGCCGCCTTTGCCCAGTTCGGCAGCGACCTGGATAAAAGCACCCAGGACAAGCTTGCCCAGGGCCAGCGGCTTATGGAGGTGCTCAAGCAGCCCCAGTTTGCGCCCCTTACCATGGAAGAACAGGTGGCGGTGCTGTTTGTTTCTATTAACGGTTATCTCATGGATGTTGCTGTGGAGAAGGTTTCGGTGTTCATAAAGGAATTTCTGGAATACCTCCACCTGCGGAAGGGGGAGATCCTCAAGGAAATTGCAGGCTCAGGGGTACTGCCGGCGAACACTGAGCAGGAACTGAGCAGCGCCGTAGTAAGCTTCAAACAGCAATTTGCGCATCAGTAGATGGCGCATCAGTAGATGGCGCATCAGTAGATGCGGGTAAATAGAAGGTAGCATGGCGAATTTACGGGATGTCCGGCTGCGGATGCGGGCCATAGAACAGACATTGCAGGTTACCAGGGCGATGGGCCTGATCTCCACCTCGAAACTGCGGAAGGGCCGCCGGGTGCTGCAGGATACGGAACCCTACTTTACCCGGATACAGAAGTCCATGTACGATATTGTAGCCGGCGCAGGATATGTGCACAGTGATTTTTTCGGCAGAAAGACTGACGAGGATAATAGCCGCAGCGCAGTAGTAGTGATTACCAGCGACAAGGGCCTTGCCGGCGGCTATAACGCCAACATCTTCCGCCATGTGGAGCAGCTCTGCGGGACGCTGAAAAACCCCATGCTGATACTTATCGGCGCAATAGGGTATCGGCACTTCACCCATACCCCTCACCTTATTCTGGAAAACTTTTCGTACCGATCCAAACTGCCCGAGGTGGAGGACGCCAGGGAGATTACCGATTATCTTATCGCACAGTATCTCTGGGGCATGTTTGACCAGGTACACATCGTGTATACCCACATGTACAGCAGCATAAAACTGCTCCCCAACGAGAAGCATGTCCTGCCCCTCCTAGCGGAAACCATGCGGCAGGAACTGAACCAGATTGAAACCAAGGAACGAACGCGTCATCACTTTGAATACATCCCTTCGGAGGAGGCGGTGTTTGAAGCCCTGGTACCCCTGTACATAAAGGGCATGGTCTACGGCTGTATGGTGGAGGCCTATGCCAGCGAGCAGAGCGCCCGCATCGCCGCCATGGACGAGGCGTCAAAGAACGCGGAGGAAATGCTGGGAGCCCTGCGGATCCACTATAACCGGGTCAGGCAGGCGGGCATTACCCAGGAAGTGTCGGAGATAGTATCGGGGTCGTCGGTGTGAAGAAGATGCTGGGCATTAGTGTGGGGGGCCTGTCAGTAGGAAAGCATGGGGCGGCCCCCCCAGGGGGTTCCCCCCCATGCTTTCCTACTGCCACCCCCAATACTATGGTTGAGCAGCATCTTCTTTTCTTGGATCGCTTACTGTTTGTGTGGCCGCTACGCGGCAATCAGGCCATTCAAGAAGCATTTGAAGAGAAGAGCCTTCGGCACGGAAACGGCCGGTGTCGCGGGAAGGCGCTTAGCGTTGTTGTAAACGGCTGGTGGCGCGGGAAGGTGTTTGGTGCTGTTGTAAAGAGCCAGTTGCGATTACGGAAGGTGTCTGGCACTGTTTGTAAATGGTCGTTGGTGAAACAGTGCTGACGGAACGGATGGGAAGGCGCCTTCGGCACGGAAACGGCCGGTGGTGTGGGAAAGCGCATGGTGCTGTTGTAAAGAGCCGGTTGCGATTGTGGAAGGCGTCTGGCACTGTTTGTAAACGGGTGTTGGTGAAACAGTGCTGGCGGAGCGGGAGGAGGGGGACATGACGGGCCGAATGCATCCGGTTGTCCCTGCGTACGGAGACCGCCAGGCCCCCTGGGGCCAGGGCTCCGGGAGCAGACTCCCCCGGCAGCATTCGGAACGGCATGTCCCCCTCCTCCCGGCTGTGTAAGCAGGTGTATTGGTAGATAAATTAGAAGAGGTGTGTATGGCGAATGTAGGGATTGTAACGCAGATAGTCGGCCCGGTGGTGGATGTCCGGTTTCCCGAAGGGCAGATCCCGGCGATTTTGAACGCCCTGGAGATCAAAGCTGGGGATCAAACAGTAGTTCTGGAGGTGCTCCAGCATATCGGGGATAACCGGGTGCGCTGTGTCGCCATGAATGCCACCGAGGGCCTGTCCCGTGGCCTTGAGGTGGCAGATACCGGGTATCCCATCCGGGTGCCCGTGGGTGATGAAGTCCTGGGGCGTATGTTCGGCGTTACCGGGAAGGTCATTGACGACAAGGGTAGTTTTACTGCGGGCCAATACGCTTCCATCCATCGGGCTCCGCCGCCTTTTGAGGAGCAGAAACCCGCCACCGAGGTCTTCGAGACGGGGATCAAGGTTATCGACCTGATAGCCCCCTACGCCAAGGGCGGCAAGATAGGCCTCTTCGGCGGCGCAGGGGTGGGGAAGACCGTGCTTATCATGGAGCTGATCCACAATATCGCTACCGAACATTCGGGGTACTCGGTGTTCGCCGGGGTAGGGGAGCGTTCCCGTGAAGGGGCAGACCTCTGGGTGGAAATGAACGAGTCCGGGGTTATCGACAAGACCGCCCTGGTCTTCGGCCAGATGAATGAGCCCCCCGGCGCGCGTATGCGGGTTGCCCTTTCCGGATTGACCATGGCGGAACATTTTCGCGACCAGGAGGGCCAGGATGTGCTCCTCTTCATCGACAATATATTCCGGTTTATCCAGGCCGGTGCCGAGGTTTCCGCCCTCCTGGGCCGTATCCCCAGCGCCGTTGGTTATCAGCCCGCCCTGGCCAACGAAATGGGCAGCCTCCAGGAACGGATCGCCAGCACTTCCAAGGGTTCCATCACCAGTATCCAGGCGGTTTACGTCCCTGCGGACGACCTGACCGACCCGGCCCCGGCAACCACCTTTGCCCACCTGGATGCCACCACCACCCTTTCCCGAAAGATCGTGGAACTGGGTATCTACCCTGCGGTGGATCCCCTAGCATCCAGTTCCCGCATCCTTGATCCTGCCGTGGTGGGGGAGGAGCATTACCACACCGCCCGGAGAACCCAGCAGATGCTGCAGCGTTACAAGGAGTTGCAAGACATCATCGCCATCCTGGGTATGGATGAGCTTTCCGAGGAGGACAAGATCACCGTAGCCCGGGCGCGGAAGGTGCAGCGTTTCTTTAGCCAGCCCTTTTCGGTGGCCTCCCACTTTAACGGTATGGACGGGGTCTACGTGCCGGTCAAGGAGACTGTCCGGGGCTTCAGGATGATCCTGGACGGCGAGACCGACAATATTCCTGAACAGGAATTCTTTATGGCCGGCTCCATCGACGATGTCTTAGCGAAAGCTCCCGCCAGGGCTAAATAATGGCAGCGCTGTTTACCTTTGAATTGCACACCCCCTACCGTCTCTTTTACAAGGATAAGGTTGAAGCCGTGTACCTCACCCTTTTGGACGGCGAAATCGGCATCCTCGCCCACCACGAGGCTATTACCGCCCCGGTCAAGCCCTGCCTGGTAAAGATAAAAGACCGGGAGGGTCAGTGGAAAACCGGTTTCAGTTCTGAGGGGATCCTGGAAGTGGCGGGGGGCAAGACGGTACTTATGGCGGACGCCGCCGAATGGCCCGAAGAAATTGACCACGAGCGAGCCCTGGAGGCGAAAAAGCAGGCCGGGGAAGTGCTTGCCAGCGCCAGCTTTAAGTTTGAGGCAGAGACCGCCAGGTTAAAGCTGGAACGGGCGGATATGCGGATTAAGGCCTGGGCGCTGCGGGAGCAGAAATAGGGAACAAAATATCAACAATCCCGCCGCAGAGCGGTCGTGGTATGTTGGTTCTCCCAAGATACGCCCCTCCTTCCTTCTGTCCGCTTAATTATGATAGGCTATATGTGTCGTGCATGTAGCCTGGATGCGCGGCGCCTGAGGGCTGGACGCAGCGCGCCTCCAGGTTGTAATCGCACGATATTACCGGCTGGAACACGAAAAACAGAGGGTTTTCGTACTTTTTCGTCTTCGCGGCTGCTTTTCTTACACGATATTGACAAATGGGCAATACACTATAATACTCAAGGGGCATACAATGGACGTTGTTTATCTCTTTTACGAAAAAGGGAATATTCGAATTCCCTTTTATGACTATGACAAGGAACTTTTTTCAAAGCTTATTAAAATCCGGATTGGATCCTGGGATTCTTCACAACATCAATATATAGTAAAATCAGAATATGGGGATACGCTGATAAACCAGGTTCTTACCGACAGGCCTTATGTGGAAGTTGAAAAAAGCCCCAAAACCCCCATCATAATCGGTGGTCTTTTCGCGCAAGACCAATCCCACGAGCCCGAAAAACCGGTGGAACTCCCCCTTCCGGTATTACCCGCGGCGTTTCCGGCGGATATGTTTTCCCAATCATGGCAAGCCAAGCTTGAAACGGAACTCCAGGCAAGAAAATACAGCCCCCGGACTATCAAGAGTTATATCCATTTTAATAGAACCTTCTGCCGAACCATAGGGAAACGTCCGGAGGAGGTCTCCCCCGAGGATATAACCAACTATCTGGCCCATCTCAATAAGGACCGGGATTTTGCAAGCTCCTCAATGAACCTTGCCTTCAGTTCGCTGCGGTTTTTTTATCACCGTATCATGAAAAAGGAAATTACCCGTAATCTGTACCGTCCCCGCCAGGACAAACGGCTGCCCGGCGTCCTCTCCCGCTCGGAGGTCAAACAAATCCTGGACAGTGTGAAAAATCCCAAGCACCGTCTTCTTTTGATGCTCGCCTATTCATCGGGCCTCCGGGTCAGCGAATTGGTAGTCTTAAAACGGGAACACATTGATATAAGCCGTAAGGTCATTCTGGTTCACGCCGGGAAGGGCCGAAAGGACCGGTATTCCATCCTTTCCCAAAAGACCGCCCAATATCTAACGAACTATTACGCCCTCCACACTATTGATGACTGGCTGTTCCCCGGACAGTCCTCCGGCAAGCATCTATCAATACGCTCCGCGCAATATATTTTTGATAAAGCGCTCGCCGGGACCGGCATTCAAAAAGAGGTTTCCATTCACAACCTGCGCCACACCTTTGCCACCCATTTGCTGGAAAACGGCACGGACATCCGGTACATCCAGGACCTTCTTGGCCATAATTCCATCCGTACCACCGAACGGTATACCCATGTGGCTAAGCGTTCTGTCCTGAAAATCCAGAGTCCCTTGGATAGCCTGGAGGAGGGGGATGACTAAAAGTTTCGTATATATCGCAGGTTTGGGGGGATAGATGAAGGAAGTTGCGTATATATCACGTTAAATGCAATTGGGCCTATGCTTTGTTGTAAATTAAGAAAATTATATAAAATATACTTGACAAAAATATAGAAAGGGTTATTATAAAAAATATGGAGGAACCTTATGAAGATACCGTTTGATATTATGCCGTTTTTGAGCTATTCCGGATGTGCCGAGGAAGCTGTGAACTATTATATTTCATTTTTTCCCAATTCAAAAATTGAAGATATTGAATATTTCAAGGAAGGGGAAAGAGGGGAAATTGGAAAAGTAAAAACTGTAATTTTTAAATTAATGGATAAACTTTTTTTGGCAATGGATATGGAAAAAAATGAATGCCCGGTTCAAAGCTGGCAGGTATCGTTTTATATTAACTGTATTGATGAAAAAATATTTGATAATATATTTAAAAAATTATCTGAAAATGGAACTGTTTTAATGGGACCGGAATCAGTCTTCAATATTCGCAAGGCATCATGGGTTACAGATAAATTTGGTATAACGTGGCAAATTATATGGGAATAAAATTATAATTGAATAAAAAAATAATGGGGTACGGCCCAACTGCATTTAACATACGCTATACGCTGCGCCGCAGTAGCGGCTTGACCTACGAAAAACCCCAGTCAGCGCAGTAGCGCCTTTGTGGGGTTTTTCTCCGGTACATTTTTGTGCCCCTGGAAACCTGCGGTTTCCTTATTCGGGGCACAAAAACGTCGTATAGCTTTCACGTTAAACGAAATAAAAACCTGAAATTTTCGGATACACCGCCCTCCATAGCGGTGTAAATGCAACATTTTTGTAAAATATTCATAAATGTTATTGACAGAATATACATTTATGAATAAGAATAAATAAACATTAGCTTAGGAGGCTAAAATGAAAAAGGATGTTTTTAAATTGGTAATGTTCAGTATGGTGCTGGCATTTGGATTAGTTATTAGTGGGTGTAATAATGGCAATGATGACCCACCCCCAGACGAAGTTGTTGCGCAAAATATAACGGCAGCCGAAGTTAATGCTTGCCCAACGATTGGCGGATTCAAAGATATTGATGCTTTGATTGAAACAAAATTGGCCAGCGACGCGAATGATACGTTTACATTCCCTGCGGGTGTTAATGTTGCGGTTTCGGTCAGCAATATCGGCCGTGCACGGATTACAATTCCGTCAAGCGTAATCAAGGGCGTCAAAGGTGTCAGCACAGAAGCGCAATTGAATACTTATAAAGCGACCGCATCTTGGATTGATACATTGGGCGGGATGAAGATTCCGTATACTTTGCCGGTGGCGCAAGTGGCGCACAAGGTTGCATTTGCGAAACTTGGCGGTACAGAATTGGTTCCGGTTTATGTTCATAATGGAATGATTGACCAAGTCAACACGTCAGCTGGTGGCCAAGTGCAGCGTCAATTTACAGATAATGTTGCATTGTTCTTCTATGGCGAAACATTAAGCGGGGCTGATATGGCTACAAAGGCTGATTCAGCCGAAGCAAAGTTGAATGCACAGAATTTGCATTTGGCGGCGGGACAGCCTACTGGATCAAATGATGATGCAAATTTGAATGGTAAACGTGCGTTTTATGTTCTTGAAAATGGCGCTAATAACAATGATGTCGCTAAATTGAAGATGGCGGTAATTTCTGGATATGCACTGAACTCCTTTACCGGATTGACAATTTTTGGTCTGGGAACGATTGGGGCCGCTAATGCAGGGGTGTTTACGTATGATACATCTGTTTTATAAGCAAAATGCTTAAAGAGGACGCCCCGCCGTCCATGGCGGGGCGCTTCGTAGCAGGTTTTTACTTCGTTTAACATACGCTATACGCTGCGCCGCAGTAGCGGCTTGGCCTCCACAAAACCCCAGTCGGGCTTCGCCCTTTGTGGGGTTTTGTTCCGGCACATTTTTGCGGTTGCTGGAAACCTTCGGTTTCCTTTA
>BNUR01000053.1 GCA_025997495.1 Spirochaetia bacterium
TACGAGATGCGTTTTTTTTTCTGGAGGACAGACGGGTACTCGTCCGAGGTCAATTAAAGTGCGTTTCTGCGCGCGGTTTTCCCTATTGGGCCCCGTTTATTAATTTTTTTCCCTTTTTAAATTTCAGATTTTTTTGATGCGAATTTTTCAAATTTTAAAGGATATTTTTTATTGGCCCCCCCCCCCCCCCCCCCCCTATGACGCCGCAGAAAAACTAATCTATTACCCTGCATATTCCACAGTAATACTGTCAACCGGCGGCGCGTATGCAGGATAAACTGGAATTCCTGGCGCCGGAAATTTGGTATGTTATCCTTCGCAAATGTACCCCCTCGTGGCGTATATTTGAACAGCAGATAAGTTCCTGGAATATCACCTACCTTATTAAAGGTAACGCCCGGTATACTATTGACGGCGCCGTGTACGATCTTAAACCGGGTGATTTATTATGCCTTCCCCCGGGCGCCATACGGAAGGCGATTACTTATACCGACCACTTGATGCATTGCTTTTCTGTGGATTTTAACCTGATGGACATGAAGGGGAAACGCGCTGATCTTTCACTGCCGGTGATAAGCCACCTTGGGCTCAACACGGATATTATCAACCTGTTCCATGAACTGTTTTTTACCTGGGTGAATAAGGAACCGACCTTTATCATTAAGACCGGCGGATTATTTCTCATGCTCCTGGCCCGTTTTTTTGAAATGATTACCTATCATGAGGATTCAAAGGCGATGGATTTTCGGATACATAAGGTAACCCGGTATATCGCACAGCATTACGCTGAAAAACTTACGGTAGCGGAAATGGCGGAAATGGTCGGGCTGAACACCCATTACTTCGGCGCCCTTTTTATAAAAGAGACTAAACTTACTCTGCACCGCTACCTGACTCGGGTTCGGGTAAAGAACGCGGAGAACATGCTCAAAAGCGGTGAGTATTCGGTGGAAGGGGTGGCGGATGTCTGTGGTTTTGCCGATGTAGCCCACTTTTATAAACAATTTAAAGCAATGCGGGGGGTTCCTCCTTCGTATTGTATTCCTAAAAAACACGGATATGGTAAGGAAACCGGCGGGAAAAAGATAAAATCGGAATAAAATGTGTGCAATTCATACTTGATAAATGCGTCCTATACATGGTGGGGAATAGAAAAGCGGAATATAAATAGTACAGTCCGGATATGGCGGGATTAAAAAAGTACATCAATGCTTTGTAAAAGTATGGGTATGTAAGCCGCCCAATCAAGCGAGATCCGGAAGGATTATTGAACGTTGTTCAATGCCGGGTTGGAGTGGGGATTTGCTAGGTTTCCAGAGGGTAGGAGGTTTTTTATGAAGAAACGGAAAGGTTTGGGGATTATCGGCATTGCGCTGATATTCGTATTTTCACTTATCGGCTGTCAGCAAGTATCAGACCCGTTAAGCAGTGATGCTGTGGTAACAGAAATAAAAGTTGCCGAAGTCGCTGCGACACTGAAAGCACCCGGAACCACATCTTTCGGGACGGAGCTTGGGGTTATTTATCTGAGTGCTTCCCAAATGCAGGATGCGGCAATAAAGGTAGCGGCTCCGGAAGGCGCCATAATTTATTATGCAGCAGAAAAGCCAAGTGTTGATCCTTATTTTGGTACAACCTCTGTTTTAACATTTGAAGACGGAGACATTCTCTGGGTTGAGGTATTTTCCGCAAACCATGACGAATTCTGGCTTTATGCGGTAAAGGTTCTCAGTTCGCAGCCGACTCTCTCCGATATTACCCTTGCAGGCAGATCGGCAACAGGGGGCAGTCTGCCAAGCGGTATTCCTATACCGGCCTTCGGTACGGGTCTTGGAATTCCCGGCACGGCATGGAATGATGCGGCAATTCAGGAAGGGACCGTATGGTTTGGAACATCACAAGGGGGTACTCCAATATCGCTCGCCGTAACCAGGGACATCGAAAGCACCACTTGGAAAGCCGGTGTTGCCGCCGCAGGTACAGAGCCTGCATTCGCAGAGGTATCTACCATCACACCGGTTGATGGGTCGTTCCTGTACATTGAAACAGAGAATCCCGCAGGGGACAAGGCTTACTACAAGATCAAACTAATTGCGAAGAATGACGACCGGAGCCTCGCATCGGTAACTATCAATGGCACATCGTTGACCATTGGTACAATGGGGACATCTTCATTCCCCGGCGACGAAGCCTACGGTAACTATTCCAATGGCGCGGAACTGGCAACGACCGACGATCGTAGTACCTTGGCTGTTACAGCTTTGACTGATTTGGCGGCGGTAACTGTAGCCGCAACGCCTACTGCGGGTAGCACGACTGTTGTCTACGGCGCGACCGAATGGGAGCGGAATTATCTGATTACCTATAGCAGCTCAGGCAGTTTGGGCAAACTGAAAGACGGCGGATTCATCGCACTTGAAGTTACCTCCGAGATTGGTGAAAAGGGCTGGTATAAGTTTGCCACATCATCCTTCCCTGCGCTTACCGGTGTTTCTGTAAATGCCGGTACGCCGGTTGTTCCCGGAATAACGGCCATCAGTAACGGAACATTTGGACTTAATGTTGGTGGAGCGCCTGCGGCGGATGTCAGCTTGATAGATACTCCTCCTTTTACAAGTGTAAGCTTGAGCGTAACTACGGAGACAGGATTTACCCCGACAGTTGAGTGGGGCATCATGGTAAACAATGGGATGCCCGCAACATGGACAACCGGCGCACTTACCAATGTTCCGGCCCGATCAACAATACTGATTCGTGTTATTGATGAAGATAACCTTGCAGGACCGTTGGGGCATGAAAACCGGCAGTATTACCGGGTACGGGTTTTGCCGCCCGTGTCTGCGGAAGATGCGGTAGTGGCGTCAGTTAACCTGGGTGGAACCTCGGACTTCGGTACTGGTGCTGTTAGTGGTGGTATTAATGTACCCGCTTTGGGTTTGGGTACGCCAAATGCTACCATTGGTAGTGTAATAGCCGGCGCCGTTACGATTACCGATGCAATCGCAGCGGGAGCTTCGCCATATCCGGGTGCACCTATTACAGTTGGTACTAATATAACCCTCGGCGCCAATGCCGACTCTTTCCAACTTGCCAAAACAACAGGGGCGACCCCAGGTGTTGCAGACTGGGAGGGGGTGACGTATCCCTATGGACCGACTTGGCCCGTGAATCCGGCTTTTGGCCCAATCACTGACGGTGATGTACTCTGGATTGAAGTTTCTGCCGGACCATACAAGCAATATTACAAGATCGTTGCTACCGTCCAGGTGCTCACTGCATCTGACGCGGTACTTACCGCGCTTACTGCCGGTATCGATGCCACGACTTATATGGCTATAGTTACGGCATCAAGCCTTGGAACTCCTGCCGCAACCATAGCGGGGGTTACTGCGCCGGGCGCGATTAGCTTTACTGCCGCTCAAGCGGTGGCGGATGATGCCAATTATCCTGTGGGCGGCGGTCCGTCCATTGGCAGCACGGTTGGTCCTTTTGCAAGCATCAGGCTTGCCAAGACAACCGGAGCGGCCCCTGCGGATGATGCCTGGCAGAGTCCAACTACAGTCCCACTTGAAATATTTCCGGGATTTGTCATGGACATAACCATAAATCCGACATTTGGGCCGCTTGCCGACAATGATGTCATCTTTGCCGAGGTAAAAGCGGGAACATTTACGAATTACTACAAAATCGTAGTAACCGTAACACCGTAGTTTCCGGTAAACGGGATGTCCCGATATCCGGTTGGATGTTGGGGCATCTCCGACGCCAAAAGGAAAGGTTCTTTTCTTTTGGCACCGATGTTTCTTACAATTTTTTGGAGGTTCTTATGAACAAAGTTTTCTGGAAAACCGCGCTTGCCCTTTTTGCGGCAATCGTAGTAACGATAATCCTGGCTTGTGAAAGCCCGGTTGCCGAACCAACCGGCACTTTGAATCCCGGCCCCGGCGCGCCTCCCTCTAGCGGGGGTAGTTACGGTGTACCCGACCCTTCTTTTACCGGTCGGCGTTTTGATATCAACAATCTACCTCCTCCGTCTACCTGGAACGCGCTGGGACATCAGCACGCATTTCCGGATTTGTTCCATTTCGCCAATGGGAACAAAGTGGTTACCATTGCAGACTGGGAACTGCGCCGGAAAGAAATTTCCAAAATTCTCCAGTACTACGAATACGGTGTTATGCCGCCTATTGCGGGAACATCGAATGGGGTAGGCTATGTACCTACTTCGGATGATGTGGATATTGCATGGGTCGATAGCAACGGCGGAGCCAGTAGCGCTATCACAATTACCTATGAAGGAAGATCATGGTCTATCACCATTGATACTATATTGCCGGCCGGGGCTAACGACGCCAATAAATATGACCCGGCAACCGACACGGGCGGCTATTCGCTATACTTTGGGACTTCGGGGTCTAACTGGGACGGCGGAAGCGTTGGTAGTTTCCCCATGAGCGGTACCTGGGCGAGTGAAAACGATGGATCGGGAAATGTGCCCAACCTTTTCGGAATTAATCCTACCGACCCAAGCGCGCCTTCGGCGAATAGTTCCTATGCGTGGGGTATGAGCGTTATCTTAACCGTTATCGAAGAGGGTGGTTTCGGCGGATGGTATAACCCGTCCAAAGTCGGCATTACCGGGTATTCACGGAACGGTAAAGCCGCCGAATGTATCGGCGCGTTAGCTGAAAGCCGCAAGGGACACCGGGTTGGCCATGTTGGTATCGGCTCAGCAGGCGCCGGTGGTCCTGCTTTGGAGCGCTTTATCTCCCTTGCCGGTTACAAAAAAAATGGCTTGCCCGCCGATCCGCTTCCGCTCGACGGCGCCGGGCTTATGGAATACGAAGGGTTAGTCGGCAAGCCGTATTACGTGCAGGAAATTAACAACGGCGACCCAATTTTCCCGGGCAGGGCAAGTCCCGCATTTGCGGCAACGCCGGGCGGCGGCGCTGATAATAGCCGGTATACGCTGGTACGCGGTTGGGCGCCTTACTTTGAGACCTATATTGCGACTCCTCAAAACAATCCCCCATCGGCCGGGCAAAAGCACCTGCCGGCAACGAATATGACCACGCCCTTTATCGGGTATCACAGTCCGCACATGTCCTGGTCGGGCATTCAAAACCTGTCGGAAGGACGCAACGAAGTTCCTGGCTGGTTCTCTGTCCGGTTCCGCGAATTCCTTGACCTGCACTACGGTCTTGATCTTGACCATGTGCGGGGACAGGAAGGACGCGGTAAATATGGTCTCCTTTGTACCATACCCTTTGACCAGCATTTCCTTTCCGCCCTAATCGCGCCCAACGGCGTACTCTTTCAGGACGGTTACACCCAGACCCGGAACAACCAGGAATCCCAGTACGCCAACTGGCTCATCATCGACGAGTTGTACAAATTCTATGGTGAACAGGAAGGGGATGCGGAAAAGTATATTTTCCGCAACGGGTATATGCAGACTTGGGGTGACCACGGCGGAAATACCGAAAATGAAGGGCCGGACCGTGCTTATCATGCCAGAGCAATCTTCAATGGCGACACCGACAATGCGGCAACGGCGGCGACGGATCCCAATTTGGCAAAAATGCGCGCCCCCTGGTATCCGGTTGACGATCCGGTTGGGCGGTTTGACTATTACCGCATGACCTGGGGCCGCCCCGGACATCCCACGATTGCTCAACGTGTAGCGGACCGGTTACCTGCGGAGCTCATAAATTATTATAACAGCGTTGAAGTGAATAGGCCCGATCCCGCAGTGGGACAGGAGCCTAATTGGGCGCCGCCGTCCGGTACTCCTGCTTACACCGGGCCCAAGTTCAAGACTATGGACTGGCACGGGCTTACCGACACGCCTGAACCGTTATAAAAAAAGCAAGGTGATGGAGAGGGGTATGTAAAATGCCCCTCTCTTTGTTTAGACAGCAACCGATGGAGGAATTTTTCAATGAAGCAAAATAAGGTTATTTTTGCGTTTGCACTGTTTGCGGCCCTTGGTACTTCCGCCAATGCGGATATTACATTCAATGCGTGGGGCAGGGGTGTGGTCACCCCCCTTGCCTTTACATTCGATGATGCCGGGGCCCATTCTGCGGTGTCTGCGGCAACCTACACCTCATCCGATACCCCCAGCATCGGTTTTACCGCCAACGGGGTTGCGCCCTCGGGGAAAATCGGTTTTAAAATTGACCTTGCTTTTGGCAACGCCGAGGCCGGTATCGGCGATAATGCAAAGGTGTGGGTAAAGCCCTTTGAAATGTTCACCCTTACCGCCGGATTTTTTAAAGAAGAAGAACTTCGGGGAAAAATCGGCGCCTCCGAATTTGCCGCATGGATTCTGCCCAACAGCAGTAAAAACGAAGACAATATTTTCCAGCGCTTTGATGCCTTTTCGGGCGCCCATTTTAAGCTGGATCCCCTTAACTGGTGGCATTCAGACTGGAACGGCTTGACTTTTCAGGGGGCCTTTGGTTCCAACGCGCCAGGATCCCCCGGCAACAATGTGCGGGCCATATTAAACCTCTTTAATAATGAAGACAATGAAACTGCGGGTATCTATGATGAATCACGGGCTGAATATGACGGAGACCGGAAGGTCAGCGCCCTGGATGTATATAAGGCTATGCAATTTGCCTTGGGATACCGCATACCCGATGTCGGTCTTGTGCGGTTCCAGTTTATCGGTAATAACCGGGATGTGTTCCGTTGGAGCGAACCGAACGGCGCTTCCACGTCAACAATTACCAATTCGGAAAAGAAACTGGTAAACGGTATGAACACCAACCGTGACGCGGATATTATCGAAATAGCCTTCTTGTATAATGGCCTTCCAGGGTTGAACGTGGATTTGGGCGTGAAAATTCCGCTGGAATACAAGACAGAAACGAATTTTATTGTCTACCCCCGTGTAATGGGTTCAGACGGAACCGTAAAATATGAAATAACCAATCCAACTAAAAAAGAGTATACGGTACAGCAACCCTACGTGGTAGCCCTAGGCGCTTCATGGACTCCGACCTTTCTTAAGAGCTTGCACCTTACCCTGCGTTTTGACGGTTCCTTTGGTGGTAAAATTGAAAGTGCAGGGGATACGAAAGTTACCAGCGGAGCCGATATTAATGTATGGCTCATGCCTTCCTACAGCATAACGGCGAATGTAACCGCCGGATTTGATACGGGATTGGAGTTTCACGGACTGGATACCCTTTGGCAAAGCGGTATAGCCGCTGATAAAGCTCAGACCGAAGTGAGCCAATATTTTGATTTTGGTATCGGCCCCTGGGTTGAATTGCAATTGGGCGGTGGCAGAATAAAAACCGGTGTGGTAATGATGTTACCCGGCAGCGCCCGGTATAACTACAATCAATCTTCTGCCACCTATACCTATTCACCGAAATTCAGGGCGGAGCCGGTGTTTTCCATCCCCATCTCCTTTACGTACAGTTTCTAGAAACAAGGGTTATTATTATGGTAAAGAAATTGATTTCAGCGCTTGGTTTGTGTTTGCTTGGCGCTTTTCTGTTTACAAACTGCCCAAATCCGGCGATGCAGCAGATTGACCCAAAAACGACCTACAGTGTACGGGTTTTCCCGCCTCCCCAGCATGGATCGATCACCCTGAGCCAGGAGCGGGTGCAGCAAGGGACCAACGTTTTTGTGTATGTAAACCCTGACCCCGGCTATGTACTCCTTGACGGCAGTCTTATTTCCCAGTCGGAAATTGATGGCAATCCCAGCGGAATCCCAAAAGACGGCGAGAAATATCAGTTATCAATTACCCAGTATAATGTTGCGGTTACCGCATCTTTTGTGCCGAAAGTTCCAGGTACCTATACGGTTTCCGTTGATCCGTCTTTGACTCATGGAAAAATGTATGCTTATCCTCTGGCGGCGCCCTCCGGTACGCCGGTGCGGCTTGTTTTGCTTCCTGATGCCGGGTATGATCTGGTACCCGGCAGTCTTACCCTTGAAGACGGGACGCCTGTTTCCGAAGTCCTGCCCTTTGGCTTTACGCTGCCGTCCCGTGACGTAACGGTCATAGTACAATTTGAGGAAAAGGGATATGAGGCTCTTCTGGCTTCCGCCGATAAATATCTGAATGTCGGAGAGTACGATACCGCCGCTTCCTTCTATAAAGAAGCCTATAAAAAAAATCAAACCGACCCGAAAACGATTCTGTACTCCACCTTTGCGGAACTTGGGGGACTGCTCATTGATCCTGATGTACGTTCAACACTCAGCATGACGGCCGGTTACGAAGCAAGTTTTAACGCACCCGGTACTATCGACGGTTGGATGTGTGATACAGAGTATGTTGCCGCCGGCGGCGGTACATGGTATAGCAATTGGCCCGGGGTCACCTACGATACGGCGGCAGAAAACAAGAATCCCCCACTCTATGTGCATACAACACATACGACTGAAGATGTGGTTTTTCCGCAAATATCCCTGCGCGGGTCAAATTTTGTGACACCCTTTGGGGATTTTCACATTAGCCAGCAAAAGGCTACACGGCAAAAGTTTTTCAATATTCTCTTTTGGAGTTTGATAGCTTCAAATCCAAATGGTTTTAATGGCTTGTTGGAAAAAGTGAACCGGTATGTGTTTGGCGCTCAATTTGAAGCGATTGCCGCACGGGCGGCGTCTTTCCCTGCGAATGCCAGGGTACCCCTTAACAACAGGCTCAAAGAACGGTTTGGGTTGGAAGATATATACGGTTCCGGGCCAACTGAAATAGGCAAAGCGGAACTGGATTATATTTTTGCCAATCTGCGGGCTGTAAAAGCGATCTTTGAATATCTTACGGTGTATGACTGGGCCATCGACCTCCGGCCATGGCTGACAAGCGAAATCCATGTTGATGATGGGCTTGATCAGATACTGCATAAGATATTCAGTCAGGCCGCCTCAAATGATAAACACAAAGAATATTGGAAGACCCCTTCCACGGTGGCAAACATTCTGCCTTTTAAAAACAGCTTCCTCCATGTACGGGATACAAAATCCATGGACCGGGCCAGGGTCGATTTTTCAAAGGCATTACAAATGGCGAATGATTCTATGGCGCATTGGTACGGCGCTTCGAGTAATTTTACCGCCGCTGCGCAAGCAGAACATCAGTGGGCAAAGGACGGTCTAGCTGCGGCAAAGACAGCATTCGACGGCAACGGGGTATTCTACTTCCCCAAGAAGCTGCCCAAGTCGGAAGCAGGCGCCGTATGGCCCAATGAGGCTGCTGCCGATTACGGGTTAAGCGTTGTGGAATTTTTCAGACCCGGCGCACTTTCCCTGACTAATTTCTTTACCACCGAATTGGGCGGCAGAGCGCCTTCCCTGTTTAAGGTTAAATGGTACGAAGACAGTAGTAACAGTTACGCAGCGGTAATTACCGACCAGTATGAACTGGTTACCGCCTCTGAACCATCCGGAAGAGATGCCATTGAAACAAATGTGAACGGCACAGGTAACTCTGCGCCTTACCGCATATATTCCTTTGAGATGAATACGGCATATATAAAGCAATTGTTTCCCAAAGGATTTACCCAGTTCGGCGAAAAAGCGCCTCTGTATAAAGTGTTTCCAACCATACCGCTTTGGCCCATACGGCCAACGTATTTTATAGGAACAAATATAAGCGCACTGAATTTATACTATTACTATCACTGGCGGTAAAACATGAAGGTAAAAACGCTGATCCCTCTGTTTGCGGTACTGTTACTTTTTGCCGGATGCGGGGGGAATGCTAAAAACAAGCTGGCAGGTGATTGGTCAGCGGTGGCGAACGATCTGAGCTATCGTATGATTTTGCAAAGTGACGGTACCGGTGAAATGGATATAGGAGGCATCAGTTTTATTCTAAAATATACAGCTGATGCTGAAACGATTACCTTTACCATTGATCGTGATGTTTTGATCGACCGGTACACCCTTTCTCCGAATAGGAAGACGCTGTTTATAAAAAACTTGTTTGATTCCGGTGTAGATGTGCATTTTACAAGGCGCCGTTTGCGGTGAATCACCAAATGATAATGGGCATAAACCGAATCAAAAGTTATTTTACCAATCCCAACAACAGGATCTTTGTCCAACATAACCCCTTCCATAACCATTATAAGGATTCCCCTGTGGAGCATTTGCGGTAAAATCATAACTTTTACCATTTATAGTAACCTTTGACGGCTGGACATAATTACTGTTTCCCATAATATAGCCCTCAAGGTTTACTTGTGCACCTTCTTTAAGCTCCTCTATAAAACCAATATACCGTTCAAGTGTAGGAACATAATAGATTGTACCTCCATTTATAACAGCAATTGTTCCATTTTGTAACTGTAACGTGCCATTTACGGTAATTGATTGTGACCTCCCCCTATTGCCCCATTGTTGGGCTGAAACCATACCAACAACAAACAGGGTAATTGCCAATAAAGCCATAAATCTCTTCATAAGAGCCTCCAAAATAACATTATGAAAGCATTTTATTAAACTTTTCTTATTTTGTCAAGTATCCGGCCGGAAGCGGCCGCTGGATTTCCGGGCATTGGTATGGTATATTCAGGCAAGGGGATGCGCGGTGGATAACTTCTATACCGAATCACCGCTGTGGCATGAAAAAATCAGCGGCATTCACGCCTTGCTTGAGCTGGTAAAAATCAGAGAGGAGCAGTCCGGTGATGTTCTGCGGTCATGGAAGCTCAACCGGATTATGTCAATTCACGCGTCAACAGCGATCGAGGGTAACCGGCTTACGCTTGGACAGGTTACGGACGTAATCAATGGCATACCCGTGTGGGGACCGCAGAAAGATATCAAGGAAGTGCAGAACGCGTGGCAAGCATATAATGAACTCCCACGGCTTGGATGCCCGTAGAAACCCTTGTGCATTACAATCAGGCGTTATATTACAAGGCTTTGCAGAATTCGCACCATACTACCGTTGATTGCCGGCCATTCATTGATTTTATGCTTGATGCGATTCAAAATTCGCTGTACAAGTACGTTGATATTGCTGCTGAAACGGTCGCGGATGTCGGTGTAAAATTTGACATTATTTCAAAGCTCAAAGTGCAGTCTACGCTCACCACACAGGAACTTGCCGCTATGCTGAACCGCTCTCAGAGAACCATTGAACGGCACATCAGGGAATTGCGTGAGCGCGGCGTACTGATTCGTGTCGGTTCGGATAAATCCGGCTATTGGCAGGTAAAGAGGCATATTCAGGCGGGAAATAGACCTTATTACAACCATGAAGTGGTTTATGTATACACCCTGGGCACCCGCTTGTTGATCCCGCAGGTAATCTCATAAGAAATCGTCCCCAGCTTCGCCGCCACATCCGCCGCAGAAGGCGCATCCCCTCCAAAAATGGTCACCGTATCCCACCGCCGAATCGCACCGTTCTCCTTGAACGCGGTACTCGGCCCCAGATTGTTCTGCCCTAAATCCACCATGCACTGATCCATGCAGATCCGCCCCGCCAGGGGATACACGCCCCCGTTTATGCGCACTGAAAAATTCCCGCTAAGCCGCCGGGGCAGCCCATCCCCGTATCCCACCGGAATGGTAGCAATGGTTGTGTCCCGATCCGCCGTCCAGGTTCTGCCGTAGGAAACGGTCTCCCCCTTTTTTACCTGCTTGATAAACACAATCCGGCTGACCAGTTCCATCACCGGCTTTACGGGTAACACCGTTTCCGCGCCCTCGGGGGCATACCCGTAAAGGAGTATGCCCGGGCGAACCATGTCAAAAAAGGCATCCTCGTGGAAGGCCACCGCGCCGGTATTTGCCGCATGGACTATGCCGGGATCAATCCCCGCCTTCCGTATATCAGAGACCGCCCCGGAAAAACGGGCAAGCTGTTCCTTCGTGTAGCGCACAGCATCCGGCTCAAGGGAATCGGAAACCGCCAGATGGGTGGCCACCCCCTCCAGTTTGAGGCTCCTTAGCCCGGCAATAAGCGCCGCCATTTCCGCGGCGGAAGCCGGCGGACACCCCACCCTGCCCATACCGGTATCCACTTTCAGATGAACAGGCAGGGGATCTCCCTTGACCACCGCCGCAAGGGAGCGGATAAAGTCCCCGTCCCCAACCAGGGGGGTAAGTTTATTGGCAATAAGTTCCGGGATCTCTTCCGGAATGGGTATGGACAGGAGCAGTATCGGCGCCGTAATTCCCGCCTCTCGTAGCTGCTCCCCCTCCCCGACGGTGGCAACCGCCAGAAACGCCGCGCCCTCTTCCAGGGCGGTCCTCGCCATGGGTACTGCCCCATGACCGTAGCCATCGGCCTTTACGGGGACACAAAGCCGGCGGGCAGGACCGACACGGTTCCGCACTATGCGGATATTGCCGCGAAAAACATCGAGATGGATAAGAGCCCGGGTTGCGCGCATTTAAAAAAACCTCGTCAGGTAAGTTGAAAACCAGGGTACGTAGGTAACCAGGATCAACACTGCTAATTGTATTAGCAGGAAAGGAAATACATACCGGCAGATTTCCACAAAGGGTTTCTTAAACCGGTAGGTCGCCATGAAAAGATTCAGCCCCACCGGGGGGGTGAGGAAACCGACTTCCAGATTGGTGATAAAAATAATTCCCAGATGAACCGGGTCGATGCCGTATGCCTGCCCCAGGGGAGCAACCAGGGGCAGCACGATGAGGATGGCGGAAAAAATATCCATCAGGCAGCCCACTACCAGGAGGGCCAGGTTGAGCAGGAGCAGGAACACGTATTTTGATTCAACCGTGGCCTGCATCCAGGCGGCAAGCCGATCCGGCGCCTGGGTGTCAACAATGTAATAGGACAGGGCCATGGACAGGGCGATGATACTCAGCACACCCCCAATGATGGGAACCGCCTTCCGCATAAGGGGGATCAAGCTGCGGAGTTTGATATCACGGTGGATAAAGACCTCCACAATAACAACATAGATCAGGGCCACCGCGGCTATCTCCACCAGTGAAAGTATTCCGGAAAAGAAACCCGCAATCAGCAGGAAGGGCAGAATAATCTCCAGCAGGGATTTTCGTAATCCCGCCAGGGCATCCTGAAACCGGAAGGGTTCCACGGGGATTTTATATTTAACCGACGTAAGGATACCGAAAACAATAACCGCCGCAACCAGGATAAGCCCCGGAATAATTCCCCCCAGAAAAAGGTGCATGATATTGGTCATGGTAGTCGCCCCAACCAGGATGATGGGGAGGCTGGGGGGAAAGAGCAGGCCAATGCTCCCCGACGAGGTAAGGAGGCCGATGGAAAATTTTTCCGGATAGGCGGCGCCCTTCTTATTGAACACATGCTCCGACAGAATCGAAAAAAGTATGCCCCCCAGGGCCAGAATAGTCACCCCGGAAGCGCCGGTAAAGGAGGTGAAAAAGGCGCAGATGACCACCACGGCGATGATCATACCCCCGGGGAGCCAGCTAAAGAGGCCCCGGAAGGTCTCTACCAACCGGTCCCCGGCCTTACTTTCAGACAGAAAAAAACCAACCAGGGTAAAGAGGGGAATAGGAATGATACTGTCCTGGGTAAGGGCCATATACACCTGGTTGGGGATCACATCAATTTCCCCCCAGGAGCCTGAGATGAGCAGGATCGCTAATCCTCCCATGACCACAAAGAGGGGCGTTCCCGCAAGGGCTGCCAGGATGAGGAAAACCACGGCGGGGATTCGTATGGAATACGCGATAAAAGAGAGGGTATCCGAAAGGGACGCGAAAAAAGGAGGCAGGGTAAAACCCCAGACCGCCTTTGCGATGATGGGCAGGGCGCAAAAGGTTCCCAGGAGGAGCGCCAAAAACGGCAGGATTTTGACGAACCAGGAGTTCCCCCGGAGCGGGGCCTTCCGGGCAAAACGGAAGGCGATTACCCCGTAGCCGATGGGGATAATCAGGGCAAAGACCTTGTCGGGAATCCCCCCAACCAGGCGGCCGATAAGCCCAATCTTGATAAAGGAGACAGCGCTCCAGGCAATGATAGTCAACACAAAGGCGGAAAGACAGTTGGTGATGATGAGCAGGGGCCGCTTAATTTTGTCACTAAAAAAAATCTGTACCAGGGCGATGGAAAGATGCTCAGAGTTTCTGGTGGCAATCATTCCCGAAAGAAGCCCCAAAACCAGCAGCAGATGAACCAGTATCCCCGCGGTATCGGGAATACCGGTTTTTAACACAATCCGGACAAATACCTCCGCCGCCGGCAGCAGGGTCAGGCAGAACAGGGAGAAATAACAGAGCGCATCCTCCAGACCGTAGAGGAATCGCTTACCGCCCATTCCGGTATGCCTTTAAAAGCCCGTCTATCTGTTGGTAGGCCTCCCGGTTAAAGGTGGAACTTTCCAGCAAGCCCGGTA
Source organism: Spirochaetia bacterium (assembly GCA_025997495.1). Lineage (GTDB taxonomy): Bacteria > Spirochaetota > Spirochaetia > Treponematales > Breznakiellaceae > Termitinema. The sequence goes on from BNUR01000053.1 coordinate 14,346, forward strand.
TGGCCCGCTCCAGATCCGCGTACCATTCCTGTTCCTGCTTTTCATCTAATTCATTAATCGTAAGCCCGTACTCCTTCATAAGGGTAACGGCCCCGTCTTCAAGCGCCGCAAGGGATGTTTCCATTTCCATCCCTATCCTCCGGGTTATCCTCTGGAGTTCCGGACGGTACTGTTCCGGTATTGATTCCCAAGTATGTTTGTTTATCACTATCCCCCCCAGAAAGGGGGCGATATTCACAGTGGCCATGTTCTTTGCAACCCCAAAAAACTGAAACCCCGCCGCGATTATGGGGCTGTTATAGATAGCGTCAATGGTACCCCCGTTCAGAGCGATAAGGATCCGGCTGCCTTCAACGGGAACTACCTGGTAGCCCAGGGATTTGAAGACCTGGGTCATCCCCGGTTCATTGGGATCCCCATTGACCTTCATGCGCTTCAAATCCGAAGGAACCCACACCGGCCCCCGGGAAAAAATCTTTACCCAGCCGCTTTTAACGATGGCCATACAAAAATAGTTCTGTTCATTGATCTTCTTTTCCAGATTCGGCAGCAGGGCATCCATAACCACCTTCAGTTCCGCATCGTTCCGTACCAGGAAAGGGGTACTGATGGTCATGATTTCCGGGGTAAGCCTGTTCAGCCCAACGGAGGTGAGTACCGCCGCCTGGATCACATTCATGTTCAGTTTTTGTAATACATCCGGCTCGCTTCCCTGGGTGCCGTTCGGATAAATCTGCAAACGTACCTCCCCGTTGGTAGCCGCGGCCCATTCGCTGGCCATGCGGTTCAGGGCGACACCCCAGGGGGTATTGGCGGGAACCATGGACGCAAGTTTCACCGTGATCTGCTTAGCCGGCCGCCGTTGGGAATACACCGCAAGCGGACCGGTGAACAGTAATACTATCGCAATAATGAGTCTTACTTTTTTCACTTCTCATTCCTCCTTTTAGGGTTCCTCCGCGTATCTACCATTCACCCCAGGTATCGGCGTCAATTTCCGCGAAGAACTCCGGCGCGTGATTCAGGAGATACCGGGCTTTGCGCCGGTTAATGGTGTTGACCAGCCGGTTACCGGGATCCTTCTTTATGTCCACCGCCAGGGCGGATTCCAGACAGCTTTTAAAGGTGTCAATGTCCTGGGCGGGGATGCAAACCGCCTGGGCATAGGAAATATAGGGGCCCGCGGAACGTCCGCCGGCTTTTTCCAGCGCCAGGCGGTAATGGGCCTCCACTTTGGAGGGGTCGCCGCCCATACCCTCGGGTATCGACGAATAGAACAATATATAGAAATCGTCCAGCGCCCCCGCATTGAAATCCGGATCTAGTTGATATGCCCGCGCAAAGGCGGCGGTAATTTCCGGGAGCCGCATTCCCAGATTCAGATCGAAGGGATCCAGGGCGTAGGCGGCGAGGACCCCCGCAACATACCAGTAGACCAGGGGAACATCCTCTTTGGTTAATGCTGCCAGATAGTCCGTATAGGTATTCTTCCACCGGGGAAATTTTTTCTCCAGCCCCCCGCCGAGGATTTCCGCTCCCCGGAGGTACAGTTTCCGGGCCTCCGTCAAAGCCTTTTCCCGTTCAAGGTATTGCTCGGGGGGCAGCATCTCCGCCGGCCCCTGGACAAAAGCGTTGGCGTACATCACATAGAGAGATCCCGTAGCCAGGATCAATTCCTGATCATCCGGCTTCTTTTCCAGCCTGGCCTCGT
>BNUR01000054.1 GCA_025997495.1 Spirochaetia bacterium
GGAGGTTGCGAACCAGGAGGTTGCGAACCAGGAGGTTGCGAACCAGGAGGTTGCGAACCAGGAGGTTGCGAACCAGGAGGTTGCGAACCAGGAGGTTGCGAACCAGGAGGTTGCGAACCAGGAGGTTCGGCATGATTGCCCTTTCCACAGACCGGGAAGGCCTTATCCGCAGGGAAGGTGAGCGGGCCTATCCCAACGAATGCTGCGGTATTATACTGGGCAGTATTGCTGCGGATAACTGCCGGGTGGTGGTGGACAGTATTGCTATCGAGAATGCCCGTGAGGCGGGGGAGCAGTACCACCGTTTTCGTATTGAGCCGGAGGATTTGATGAAGGCGGAACTGGCGGCCCGGAAGCGCAAACTGGATGTGCTTGGGTTTTACCATTCCCACCCGGATCATCCGGCAAAGCCATCGGACTATGACAAGGAACACGCCCTGCCGTACTATTCCTATATCATTACGGCGGTGGATAAGGGCACAGCGGTTGACTTTACCAGTTGGGAACTGAAAACCGACCGGTCGGAATTTTTGCAGGAACACATTAAGCGGCTTTACTAAGCAAGTTTGAGGAGGAGGATTATATGGCGGTAACAATTTTGATACCCACGGCGTTGAGGAACTTTACGGATCGCAAGTCCGAGGTGAGCGCCGAGGGATCTACCGTGGGGGAGGCGATTAAAAATTTTGCCGATGCCTACCCGGACATTAAACAGCATCTCTACCAGGGGGGGGAACAAAGTTCCCTTGAACTACGGTCATTTATCAATGTGTTTGTGGGAGAGGATAACATCAAGAAGCTCCAGGGGCTGGACACTAAAGTTGCCGACGGGGGAACCATTATGCTGGTGCCGGCCATTGCGGGGGGAAGGAAGATTAACCACGAACAACACGAACAACACGAATGCGTACTAAAAAGTTCGTGACGTTTGTGTGGTTCGTGGTTGAAAATTCTTATAAAGGTTTTTTGAATGGCAGATAGTGTTATTAAGGACAGAACATTAACGGATCTCAGCAACGAAGAAATTGGCCGGTACAGCCGGCACCTGCTCCTGGCCGAAGTAGGCATTGAGGGACAGAAACGGCTCAAGGCGTCGCGGGTGCTCATTGTGGGGACCGGCGGGTTGGGCGCCCCGCTGGCGTTGTATCTTGCGGCGGCAGGTGTAGGGAAACTGGGGATTGTGGACTTCGACTTTGTGGAAGAGTCGAATCTTCAGCGCCAGGTGATCCACGGAACCCGTGATGTAGGGCGGCCCAAGGTGGCCTCCGCCAAAGACCGGATCAAGAGTATCAATCCGTACTGCGATGTTGTTACGTATAATACCATGCTCTCAAGTGAAAACGCCCTGGATATTATGAAGGACTACGATGTGGTGGCCGATGGTACGGACAACTACCAGACCCGCTACCTGGTGAACGATGCCTGCGTGCTCCTGGGCATCCCTAATGTGTATGGCTCCATCTTCCAGTTTGAGGGGCAGGCGTCGGTGTTTTACGCCAAGGAAGGTCCCTGTTACCGCTGCCTCTATCCCGAACCGCCTCCGCCGGGACTGGTTCCTTCCTGTGCCGAGGGCGGCGTGGTTGGCGTTTTGCCGGGCATCGTGGGTACTATCCAGGCCAATGAGGTGATCAAACTTATTGTGGGGGGCGGGGACAGCCTTACCGGGCGGCTCCTCCTTTTCGATTCATGGAAGATGAAGTTCCGGGAACTCAAACTGGACAAGGATCCCCATTGCCCCATCTGCGGCAAGGAGCCTACTATTCATGAGCTTATCGACTACGAGCAATTTTGCGGCCTCAAAAAGCATACCGACGAAGCGCCGGTGGAGAGTATTACTGCGACAGAATTAAAGGAACGGCTGGATAAAAACGATCCTATCCAGATCATCGACACCAGGGAGCCCCACGAGCGGGCCATCGTCAAATTTCCCCAGGCCAAGGTTATCCCCCTGGGGCAGATGGTCCGGCGCATTGATGAATTTGATCCGAAAATCGACGCGGTGTTCATTTGCAAAATCGGGCAGCGGAGTATCTTCGCTATCCGGGCATTACAGGAAGCGGGCTATACCGGCCGGCTTCTGAATCTTAAGGACGGCATAAACGCCTGGGCACGGGAGGTTGATACCTCTCTCCCGGTTTATTAAATACAAAGGAGTTAAAGATGGCAGAAAAGAATGCATTGAATGCATTAGGAAAGGAAGCGGCTTCTCAGCTTGCGAACATTACGAAGACCCCGCCCCAATACGGCGCGCTGACCCCCCGGTGGCTCACCAAGGTTCTGGAGTTCAAGGGGCTGGAAGCGGGACTCTACCGGGTGAACAGGGTTGTTGAAGGGGATGCTCCCCTGGACGCGCTGTGCAGCCAGGACCCTAACAAGGTGGAGATTCCCAAGGGCTATGTGGAATACCAGGCCAAACCCCGGGAGTATCAGCTCAATTCCATTGCCACCATCATCAATGTGGACACCAAGGTCTCGGACGTGTACAGCGCCCCCTTCGATCAGGTGAAGGAACAGCTTGCCCTGGGTATTGAAAGCCTCAAGGAACGGCAGGAGAGCCAGATCATCAACAGTGATGATTACGGTTTGCTGAAAAACATTACCGACACCCAGCGGATCACGGCCCGGTACGGACGTCCCATGCCGGACGATCTGGATGAACTGATCTCCAAGGTGTGGAAGGATCCCTCTTTCTTCCTGGCCCACCCCCGTGCCATCGCGGCCTTTGAACGTGAATGCACCCGCCGTGGCGTTCCGCCTGTGACGGTGAACATTGCCGGCGGTACTTTTATTGCGTGGCGGGGTATCCCCATCATCCCCACAAACAAACTATTTGTGGACGGCCTCAAAAATCCCAAGGGCAAGACGGGCAAAACAAACATCCTTCTGGTTCGTACCGGTGAAGCCAAGCGCGGCGTTATCGGCCTTTACCAGGCGGGGCTTCCCGGCGAACAGTCACGGGGTCTTTCGGTTCGTTTCCGGGGCATTGACGACAACGGCGTTGCGTCCTATCTCCTTTCCCTGTACTGCTCCGCCGCCATCCTCGCGGACGATGCCGTTGGAGTATTGGAAGAAGTAGAGGTAGGTGATTACTATGACTACCCCCTCAATTAAAGAATCTGCCGGGTTCCCGGAACCTGCTGCGTCCTCAGTGTTTCCGGGGCAAGAATATAACCCGGTTCCTGTTCAGGAACCTACCGGTTCCCGGCTTCCTTCTGCGGCGGATATTGCTGCGCTGGCTGCGGCCTATTTTCCGGAATTTGCTGAGTCGGCAGCAGGGAACGAAGCGGATCAAGTTGGTCATTACGGCAGTAATGCTGCGGCAGCATCGCTGGCGCCTCAAGCTGTCCAGCCGTTTATCGCCGTTCCACCCGCGCCTCCTCTGGACGGCGCACCGGAACCGAATAGGTTCCTTACCGAAGCGGACTACCTGCGTGTCCTGGATGAAAGCCTTGTTATTGGTACAGTTCTGAGTGATCCCGCATCTGCGCTGGGAGCCAGCTCTGCTGCGGGCAGTACCGTTGCGGCCGCTCTGGAATATACCGCTGGTATCCCCGGAGCTGCGGATGCTGTTGCAAAGCCCGGCACGGAACCTGCAGCCTTTGCCCCAAAGGTACTGTCTAAAGACAATCCCTTTCCCGAAGCATGCCCTTCGGTTAAGTTTGCACGGGCCACAGGGATACTGCCGCCGGCTGCACAAGCGCCGGGACACAGTATCTATGTGGGAACCCATGAACTATCGGCGATACGGAAGGATTTTCCCATACTGTCGGAAAAGGTAAAAGGACCTACTGGTCCTCGGGATCTGGTGTGGCTTGATAACGCCGCCACCACCCAACGGCCCCGGCAGGTGATCGACAGGCTTACCTATTATTATGAACACGAAAACTCCAACGTCCACCGGGGGGCTCACGAACTGGCGGCCCGATCCACCGATGCCTACGAAGCTGCCCGTGGAAAGGTTGCCCGGTTTATCGGCGCTCCCGGTCCCGACAACATAGTTTTTGTGCGGGGTACCACCGAGGGTATCAACCTTGCAGCGCAGGCTTATGTAAAGCAGTACCTCCGGCCGGGGGATGAGATCATTCTCACCATGCTGGAACACCATGCCAACATCGTTCCCTGGCAGCTTATCGCTCAGGAAACCGGGGCGGTGATACGGGTTGCGCCCATCGACAAGACCGGGCAGTTAATCATTTCGGAATATACCCGGCTCTTTAACCACCGCACCAAGTTTGTGGCGGCTGCCCAAGTGTCTAATGCCCTGGGGACTATTGTTCCGGTGGAGGAACTTGTCCACATCGCCCACGCACAGGGGGTGCGGGTCCTCATTGACGGCGCACAATCGGTGTCACATATACCGGTTAATGTTACGGCCCTTGACGCGGACTTCTTTGTTTTTTCGGGGCACAAGATATTTGCCCCCACGGGGATAGGGGTTGTGTACGGAAAGGCCGATGTGCTCTTAGCGGCCCAGCCATACCAGGGCGGCGGTAACATGATTGCCGATGTGACCTTTGAGCGGACTCTCTATCAGGCCCCGCCTTCTAAGTTTGAAGCAGGCACGGGAAACATCGCCGATGCGGTGGGGCTTGGGGCGGCACTGGATTATGTCAGTGAGATAGGCATTGCGAACATCGGCGCTTACGAACATGAACTGGTTCAGTACGGCATGAAAGAATTAGCAAAAGTGCCGGGGCTGCGGCTTATCGGCACTGCCCCCCTCAAGGCCAGTGTGCTTTCATTTGTGCTGGAGGGCCATGAGGTTACCGAAGTGGGGAAATACCTTAGCGGGCAGGGTATCGCGGTTCGGGCGGGGCACCACTGCGCACAACCGGTGCTGCGGAGTTTCGGCCTGGAAGGTACGGTGCGGCCCTCGGTGGCCTTCTACAATACCCCCGGTGAGATAGAGGCCCTGGTGCGGGCCTTACATGCATTGGTACGGAGGTAGCGGGAATGAACGAAAATACCCGGATGAAGAAGCTGGTAGGATCACTGCTCAAAAGTTATGAGGAACACGAAGAGATCATCAAGGTTGATATGGGATACCAGATGGACCGGAGCGCGATCATTGAAACGATAGAAAAACTGCGGTGCCTTATTTTTCCGGGCTATTTTGGGAAGAAGAACATTTCCGCGGGCTCAATGGAATACTACGCCGGAGATCTGCTGGAGGAGGTGAGTTTTCATCTTTCCCAGCAGGTTACCCGTGCGATCCGGCATGTGGAGCAATACGCCGGGGTGGAGACGAAAACTGTCGACGGCCTGGCGGAGGAACTTACCTACTCGTTCCTGGGGAAACTGCCGGAAGTCCGGGATTATCTTGCTACCGATGTCACCGCTGCCTACGATGGGGATCCCGCAGCCTACAGTCGGGATGAGATCATTTCCTCCTACCCCGGCATTTACGCCATCATGGTGAGCCGTCTGGCCCACGAACTCCACAAGCTGCACGTACCCCTGATCCCCCGGATCATGACCGAACACGCCCACAACATTACCGGCATTGACATACATCCCGGTGCGACAATCGGGCATCATTTTTTTATTGACCACGGCACAGGAATTGTAATCGGCGAGACCACGGTGATCGGCAACTTTGTAAAGCTCTACCAGGGGGTTACCCTGGGGGCCCTCTCCACCAGCGGCGGTCAGGTGTTGAAGAAGGTGAAACGCCACCCCACCATTGAAGATCATGTGACCATTTATTCCGGGGCGTCAATCCTTGGGGGCGGCACAGTGATCGGCGAAGGGGTTGTTATCGGCAGTAACGCTTTTGTTACGAAGTCGGTGCCGGAAATGACTAAGGTGAGTGTTAAAAACCCGGAGCTGCAGTTTAAGTCCGGTGAAGCGTTGGAACAGAAAGAGTTTCTGCAGGATGTTTTTTTTGATTATATGATATAGCAGATGAGGAAGCCATGCACTTAAATTAATCCCCGCAGCGCAGACCAAAGGATTTGAGTTTACGTTACCTCCTTATCTTAGTCAGCTATATCAAGCGACTTCGTGTCGCACCGGCGCAGCGTATGTTATGTGCAGTTTTTTTGCTTTTACTATTTTTTCTTCTTTTCTTTAGTTTCTATTTTTATTTCCTCCCCTTTTACCGTTATTACTTGTGAATTACTAATACTTATTAATTTTAATGTTGAATTATATTTTTCAATTATTTTTTCTCCGGCCTTTTTAAATGGAACATTACCAAAATGGGGTATTGGGTAAAAATCTATTACGCTTAATGCCTTAAAATTATTTTTTAATTCAGGCGCTTTTTCACTGTCGTCCATTTCATTGACATATTCTATATTAGGAGATAAAATCATTGAACCAGCCGATGCCCCAATATATATTTTTCCTTTTTTAATTTGTTCTTTTATTATTTTATCCGTTCCGGTTTTTATTAATTCCTGTAATAAATAAAATGTATTTCCACCGGAAACAAATATATAATCATTAGTTTCAAGTTTATTTTTAATTTCTTCTTTGGTTGATGTTGTTATTTCCAATTCATCTACGACTAAACCAAGTTTTTGAAGAGACTTTTTATCTGATCCAACGTAAAATGTAACTTTTTCCGGAATAGCCGCCGTTGGTATAAATGTTACCGTTTTTCCTTTTATATCTTCCCCGGCAAAGTCTTGAAATAAACTTGCCACGCCGGAAAAGAATGAAGCCAAAAATAATTTATTCATATATATCCCTTTTAAATATTTTATTATTTCATATTTTTTTTATATTGTCAATAGTTTTTTATTATTGTTACCAAAAAAACGACCTCAAGGGCTTTCACCCTTGAGGTCAGATGGCAGATTTTACCAACCGTTATTTTATATAGACTTCCCTGGGCTGATAATGGGTATGCAGCAACTCATGGGCCTTGTGTCCATTCGGTTCGCCGAGGAATTCCTTGTACACCTGGGTGATCAAGGGATTCTGGTGTGAACAACGAATCGCCGATTGCTCATCATCCTTGTACAGACCCGCCGCACGTTTGTTGCGGATCTCGTCGGTACAACCGTAGGGCTGGCCGCCGCCGCCGACACAACCGCCTCTGCAGGCCATGACTTCGACAAACTGCCAAGGGCTGGGCTGACCCGCCGCTTTCGCCGCACGGATCCTGTCCAGTACCGCCGCGATGTTCCCCATTTGATGGGCCACCGCAACCTTGATCTTCGTGCCGTCCAGGTCAACTTCGGCTTCTTTTACGTCGCCAAGACCGCGAACGGGTGTGAAGTTTACATTTCCCAGTTCTTTCTTGGTAACCAGGAAATACGCGCTCCGTACCGCCGCTTCCATGACGCCGCCGGTGGCGCCGAAGATGGTTCCTGCGCCGGTGTAGGGCCCGAGAGGGCTGTCCGCTTCTTCATCGGGCAGATTGAAGATGTCAATACCCGCCTGCTTAATCATCCGGGCAAGTTCGCGGGTGGTGATCGCAATGTCAACATCCAAGCCGTGTTTGGCGCTCTTCATGTCGTCGTTGCGGGAAATTTCCCACTTCTTTGCGGTACAGGGCATGACGGAAACCGAGTAAACCTTGTCGGGATTGACGCCGGCTTTTCCGGCCCAGTAGGCCTTAATCATAGCGCCCATCATCTGCTGCGGGGATTTGGCGGTGGAGAAGTTCGGAATCATATCGGTGTAATACTTTTCCATGTAGTCTACCCACGCCGGGCAGCAACTGGTGATCAGGGGAATGTCCCCGCCCTTGGTCAGGCGGTGAACCAGCTCGGTGCCCTCTTCCAGGATGGTAAGGTCCGCCGAGAAGTTCGTGTCAAACACGGTTTTGAAACCGAGCCGACGCAGGGCTGCGTACATTTTCTTTGTGGCAATGGTTCCGGGGGGAAGCCCGAACTCTTCAGCCAGGGCAACACGGGTCGCCGGGGCAATCTGTACCGCAGTGTGCAGTTCCGGGTCTTGCAGGGCGCGCCACACCTTTACGGTGTCGTCACGCTCGTAGATGGCGCCGACCGGGCAGTGGGCCGCGCATTGGCCGCACTTGATACAGGGGCTTTCACCCAGGGGGGTTCCCGCCGCCGAGGCGATGCGGCCTTTGATACCGCGGCCCAGGAATTCCAGAGCCCATACGTTCTGCATCTCCTGACAGACCTTTACACAGCGTCCGCAGCGGATACATTTTTCCGGGTTCAGGATGATGGAGGGGTTTGAATCGTCCACCGGCAGGCCGTTCAGCACTTTGGCGAAGGGCACTTCCCGGATGCCGAATTCCGCCGCCAATGTTTGCAGTTCGCAGCTTCCGTTCCGGGGGCATTGCAGACAATCATTGGGGTGATTGGCAAGGATGAGTTCAAGTACGGTCTTCCGCACCGCGATGAGTTCCGCGTCGTGGGTGATTACCGACAGACCCTCGTTCACCGGGGTTGTACAGGCCCGCACCGTTTTCGGGGAGCCTTCCAGCCTGACGATACACAGACCGCAGCTTGCCCATGGCGGAAGGTCGGGGTTGTAACACAGTGTCGGTATTTTGATGTTTACCTTCTCCGCCGCTTTAAGGATGGATGTGCCATCCTCAACCTGGACGGGTATTCCATTTATTTTGCAGTTAATCATTTTTTCCTCCTGTCCCTTAGGCCCTAACCACTGCATCGAACTTACAGTTCTTGAAGCATTCGGCGCACTTTACGCACTTCGACTGATCAATTGTATAGGGCTTTTTCTTCTCGCCCGTGATACAATCCGCAGCGCAGTTCTTCGCGCACACGCCGCATCCCTTACACTTGTCTTCCAGGATGGTGAATGAGAGCAGGCTCTTACACTTACCCGCCCGGCATTTGTGGTCGTGGATGTGTTCCATGTACTCGTCACGGAAGTTCCGCACCGTCGAAAGGGTCGGGTTGGACGCCGTGTTACCCAGCGCGCAGAGGGAAGCCTTCTGCATGGCCGTGCCGATGGTTGTCAGCTTGACCAGGTCTTCCTCGTCACCATTACCGTGGGTGATCTTTTCAAGGATCTTCAGGATTTCCGTGGTGCCGATACGGCAGGGTGAACACTTGCCGCAGGATTCGTCAACGCAGAAGTCCATGTAGAACCGCGCCACGTCAACCACGCAGTCATCCTCGTCCATGACGATCATACCGCCGGATCCCATCATGGAGCCCATCTTTGCAAGGCCCGCATAATCAATCGGGGTATCAAGGTCTTTTTCCGTCAGGATACCGCCGGAAGGTCCGCCGGTCTGGACGCCCTTGAACTTCTTGCCGCCCCTGATGCCGCCGCCGATGCCGAAGATGATTTCCCTTAGGGTGGTGCCCATGGGAACTTCGATAAGGCCGGAGTTCTCAACCTTTCCGGTAAGGGCGAATACCTTGGTGCCCTTGGAATCCGCCGTCCCCATGGCGGCAAACCATGCGCCGCCCTTAACCAGGATGGCCGGAATGTTCGCAAAGGTTTCGACGTTGTTGATACAGGTGGGTTTGGCCCAGAGACCCGCAACCGCCGGGAAGGGAGGCTTCGGTGTAGGCATACCCCGTCCGCCTTCGAGGGAACGCAGAAGCGCCGTTTCCTCACCGCAGACAAAGGCCCCCGCGCCGAGCCGGATTTCGATGTCAAAGTCGAAGCCCGAACCGAGGATGTCCTTGCCCAGGAGGCCGTGTTCTTTGGCCTGGGCCAGGGCGATTTCCAGGCGGTGGACCGCCAGGGGGTATTCCGCGCGGATGTAGACGAAGCCCTGGTGGGAGCCGATAGCCTTTCCGCAGATGATCATCGCTTCGATTACCGAGTGGGGGTCACCTTCAATGGTGGACCGGTCCATGTACGCGCCGGGGTCGCCCTCATCGGCGTTACAGACCACGTACTTGACGTCGTTGGCCACTTTCTTGGTGGCGTCCCACTTCATCCAGGTGGGGAAACCCGCGCCGCCGCGGCCCCGCAGCCCTGAGGTCTTGAGCTCATTGATGATATCGTCCTGTGACCATTGGAACAGGGACTTCTGAAGGGCAATATAGCCGTCATTGGCGATGTATTCTTCTATTACCTCGGGATTAATCACCCCGCAGTTCCGGAGCACAACCCGGACCTGCTTTTGATAGAAGCCGATGGGGGGAAGCTCGGCATGGCCGCTGCCGGTAGCCTTGGGCGCCGGAGAGCCATCGGGGTTCTTGTAGAACAGCCGTTCGACTTCCTTGCCCTTCTTCACATTGGTGGTAATGATTTCCGCGGCGTCTTCCGGCTTCACGTCCACATAGAAGGAGTTTTCCGGGAGTACCTTGACGATGGGGCCTTTTTCGCAGAACCCAAAGCAGCCGGTCTTGATGACCTGAACCTTGTCGCCCACGCCCTGTTTCTTGGCTTCGGCAATCAGGCCCTCATAGATTTCTACACCCTTGTTTGACTGACAGGCGGTACCGCCGCAGGTCAGTATGTAATGGGTATAGCCCTTTTTGTTGCGGAACTCGGCGTGGGCCTCCGTCCGCAGTTTGTTTAACGCGTCTGTGGTAAGTTTCGACATATCTCCCCCTTAGCCTCTTGCTCTGTATTTTTCGAAGATTTCGGGAAGCTGCTGCTTGGTTAACTTACCGTAGGTGTCGGGCCCGACCGTCATAACCGGGGCCAAACCGCAACAGCCGACGCAACGGACTTCTTCCACGCTAAAGAGCCCATCCGACGTCACCTCATCCGGCGCTATCTTCAGGAATTCGCGGGCCGATTCGATATGGTCCCCGCCGCCCTTCAGGTAGCAAGCCGTACCCAAGCATACCGAAACCTTGTTCTTGCCGGGCTTGGTGGTCTTAAAGAAGTGATAAAATGATATCACCCCATAGATCTTCGCCAGGTGAATCCCGGTCATCTGCGAGATTTGCTCCGCGGCAGACCGTGGCACAAACCCAAAGGTTTCCTGGGTCTTGTGCAGGATCATGATCAAACTCCCTTGTTTGACCTTCCATTCATCGATAAAAGAGACAAGTTCCTTGGGAAAGGTAACCTTCTCTTCGCCCCCATGTCCGCTACATCCAGACATACGTACCTCCTCAGTGTAAAAACATTAAATTCCATGATACCATGTAATTGATTCCCGCGTACCAGACCAGTATGGGGGTGTTTTCTTCCGATGTCAAGGAAAATTTTTCACTCCCCCGCATACCACTTATAGGGATTGATTTTTCCGCCGATACTGATATATATGGAAAGAAAACGATAAGGAATTTTGATACGATGCGGTTAAATCGAGTGGAACCAAGGTTCCTTTGGGGTCTGAAGTCCCTCTTTAGTATAATCCTTCTCCTGAGTACTGCCGTGGTTTTTTCCCAAACCGCCTCCCGTCCGGATGCCCTGCGGAGCTATACCACAGGCCGGGATCTGGAATCCCGGGGCCGCCTGGACGAGGCAAACCAGCACTACGATGAGGCGGTAAGGATTTGCAGGGATGAAATTGCCCAGAATGGGTCGAATATGGACTCCTATACGGTCCTGACCTGGACTCTCCAGCGCCAAAAGAAGTACGCCGAGGTGATTACCTGGGGTCAAAGAGGGCTTGACGCCAACGGGGTTGATTACCGGATCATCGAAACCATGGGGGAGGCCTACTTTTATCTCAACCGCTATGAGGATTCCCTGCGCTCTATGCAGCGGTATGTGAATTCTGTACCCCAGGGGCAGCGCAGTTCCGTGGCCTATTTCTTTATCGGGGAGATCTTCCGGCTCCAGCGGAAATTTCACCGGGCGGACATTGCCTATACCACGGCGGTGCGGATTGATCCGGGAGCCGCCTTGTGGTGGTTCCGGTTGGGGTCGGTGCGGGAAGAGGCCCGGGAATGGCAGCCGGCTATGGAGGCCTACCAGCGGGCTCTGCGGCTCAACCCCAACTACCGGGAGGCTGCTGAGGGCTTAGAAAGATCAAGACGAAATAGTACATAGATGCTGGGGAACATTACCGGGGGCCGCGCCGCTCCCTGCTTGGTCACCGCTGCATCGGCATTTCACCCCAGCAGCATCTCGTCATTCGCCAGTTCTTTGTTTTTAATATCCTTAAAACGCTGCACAATATCTTTGGTGGTAAGTTTCGCCTTTTCCGCGGCGTCTATGTCCAGGATAATTTCCCCGCCGTCCATCATCAGGAGCCGGTTGCCTGCCTCTAACGCATGGGTCATGTTGTGGGTTATCATCATTACGGTAAGGTGATAGTCCGCCGCAAAGCGCAGGGTAAGATCCATGATCATCTCCGCATTGCGGGGGTCAAGGGCGGCGGTGTGCTCGTCCAGAAGGAGCAGGTTCGGTTTGGACATCACGGCCATGAGCAGGGTGAGCGCCTGGCGCTGGCCGCCGGAGAAAAGTTCCACGTTATCGTGGAGCCGGTTTTCCAGGCCCATGTCCAGGGTGCGGAGGTTCTCGCGGAAATAATCCCGCATTTTCTGGTTCAGGCTGATCCGCAGGCCCTTGTAGCCCTTCCTGTGGCATATCATCATGTTGTGTTCCAGGCTCATTTTTCCGGCGGTTCCCAGGAGCGGGTTCTGAAATATCCGCCCGATGTACCGCGCCCGTTTGTATTCCGCTTCACGGGTAATGTCCCGCTCGGTGTTTTTCGTTTCGTCCCGGACAAAGACCCGGCCCGCGGTGGGCAGGCAGGTCCCGGCGATGGCATTGTAGAGGGTGGACTTCCCCGCCCCGTTGGAACCAATGAGGGTGATGAAGTCCCCGGCCTGCACCGTAAGACTAATGTTTTTCAAGGCATAATTTTCGTCCGGCGTCCCCCGGTTAAAGATCATGTCCAGATTTTCAATCCTAACCATGGCGGCCCCGATGGGACCTGCTGTGTCCCCTCTTCCCCCGGTATCGCCGGAAGCCCCGCTGGGAAATGATGATGCAGAGGATGATGAGTAACCCGGTGATGAGCTTCAGGTCATTGGCGGTCATGTGGATGTAGTAGCCGTAGTTCCGGGCAAGGTACATCAGCCCCCGGTATAATACTGAGCCAAGGATAACCCGCAGGGTGAGCACACTGATCTTGTTGGATCGAATGAGGAATTCCCCTATCATTAGCGATGCTAAGCCCGACACGATCATGCCGCTTCCCAGGCCTACATCGGCAAAGCCCTGGTACATGGCGGCGAAGGATCCTGAGACTGCCACCATGCCGTTGGCCAGACAGATGCCGCATATCTTGAGCACATCCGGGTTCATGCCCTGGGAAATGACCAACTGGGGATTGGCCCCCAAGGCGCCGACGGAGAGGCCGAAATCGGTGGTGAAGAAGAGGTCCAAGAGCAGCTTGATGAGTAATACTACCAGTGCACAAAGGATAACCTGGGCGATACCGGGGGACATGAAGGAGAGCGCCCATTCGCCCAGCCTGGTAAAGATGGTGGGAACCCGGAGGAGGGACAGGTTTGCCCGGCCACCCATAACCCGCAGGTTTACTGAGTAGAGCATGGTCATGGTGAGGATCCCCGAAAGCAGGTCGGGGATCTTAAGCCGGGTATGGATCAGTGCGGTAACCAGACCCGCCAGGGCGCCCCCTAAAAAGGCAATAACAATGGCGACAGCCGGCGGCAGGCCCTTGATGAGCATCACCGCCATGATGGCCGCCCCCAGGGGAAAGGAGCCGTCAACGGTCATGTCCGCGAAGTTCAGCACCCGGAAGGTGAGAAATACCCCCAGAACCATGATGCCGTAAATGAATCCTTCAATAAGAATGCCCTCAAGCATTCAGTACCCCCCATCGGTGCAGCGTAGCATCACTACCGCGGTATTGCGGTTACTTTGTAGTAAGTTTTCCGGTTTCGAAAATATAATTCGCCTGGGCAAGATACTGCGCAGGAATAGTGATGCCGCAGTTCTTCGCTTCATCCAGATCGAAGAGCAGGTCCGATTCAGAAGGTTCGGTGAGGAACTTTACCGGAATATCCGCAGGCTTTTTCCCCTGGAGTATATCGGCCACGATATTTCCGGTGGCGAGGCCGGCCTTGTAATAATTGAACCCCGAGGCGATCATGGCGCCGCCCCCCAATACGCCGGTCACGTCTCCGGAGAAAATCGGCTTCTTCGCGGCGCTAAAGACCTGAATCAGGGCGGGCAGGGCGGAGAATACGGTGTTATCGGTGGTCAGGTAAATCCCGTCCACCCGGCCTACAATGGCCTCCGCAGCCTGCCGCAGTTCCGCAGAAGTACTGATGGCCTGGCTAACCAGGGCCAGCCCGTTAGCCTTGGCGGCATCCTCCACCAGAGCCAGGGCGGAAATGGAGTTCGCCTCGGAACTGGTGTAGATATAGCCCAGGGTTTTGATATTGGCAATTTCCTTAAACAGGGCGATGTGGGAAGCCGAGTCCAGGTAATCCGAAAGGCCCGTCACATTCCCCTCGCCGTGGGCCAGGGTTGTTACCAGGTTTGCCGACACCGGATCGGTTACCGCGGAGAATACCACCGGGGTATCCTTCAGGGTGGTAGCCAGGGACACCGCAACCGGGGTAGCGATACCCACCGCCACATCAACCCTGTCGCTTTTGAATTTGTTGGCAATCTGGGCGGCGGTGTTCACATCCCCGTTAGCGTTCTGGAGATCAATATCCGCGTCGATCCCCCTTGCCGCGATGGCGTCCACTATCCCCCGCTCACAGGCATCCAGGGCATCGTGCTGGACAATCTTGGCTATCCCGATGCGAACCTTCTTTGCCGCAGAACTTGCGGCGCCCCCGGAATCCTTTTTGCTGCAGCCGGTCACCAGCAACAGCGCCGCAAGACACACAAGCACGGCCATCATAATCTTTTTCATTGTTAAAATTCCTCCTTAAGAATTATTGTTTCTATTATTAGAAACAACTTCATTAGAATATAATTGAAACAATCCAATGTCAAGACACCAAGGAGTCCAGATTCCGCACAAAAATCCAACTTATCCCCAAAAAATACAATATCTTACCCGGTTCCACTTTAATATTTAAGGCAATATAAAACAGCGGAGGCAAAAATGGTAAAAGGGGCGTGGATAATTAATCTTCGTACCATGTACTGCAAAAATTGGGTTAACGGCATTGGGGTTGTTTTTCATCCGGACGAAAACGGGCGGCTGGTGGGCAAACTCATGCCCCTGCCCACAGCCCTGTCGGGAGAATTAAACGAAAAAATCCCCGTGGAACGGGAGCGGATGGCCTATATATACCGTATGTGGCAGCGGGCGACCGTAATTTTTTACCGGGCATGGTCCCGGAATTTGTTCAGGAACCCTGAGGAAGGAAAAAACCGAAAAGTTTTTCCACCGTATCCGCGATCTGCTCCTCCAATACTTCCGGAGTGACGTCCCGCAGTTCCGCTGCCAGGGCATAGGTTACCGCCACCATTCCCGGATCCGCCGACTTCCCCCGGTAAGGGACCGGCGCAAGGTAGGGGGAGTCGGTTTCCAGTAACAGCCGGTCACCGGGCACAAAGGGCAGGGCTTCCCGCAGATTGCGGGCGTTTTTGTAGGTGAGATTTCCCGCAAAGGAAATGTGGTATCCCAAATCCAGAAACGTCCGGGCCTCCTCTTTCCCATAGGAAAAGCAATGTATCACCCCCCGAACCCCTGGATGCAGAGCCAGTGCCGCCGCCGTTTCCCCCGGCACGTCCCGTGAATGGATGATGATGGGCAAATTAAGCCGCCCCGCCAGATCCAGCAGCATGTCCAGCAGTTCCGCCTCCCCGGCCATGTCCAGTTCCGTCCCCGGCGGTAGTTCCTGGTGATGGTCCAGGCCGCATTCGCCCACCGCTACCACTAACCCCTTTGGCGCGGCGGCGATGTGGGCCTCCAGCCGGGGAACCAGTTCCCGCCGTCCGGCAACGTTTGGCGGATCAGGCCAGAGCCCTGCGGTGAACCGCACCTGTTCAAAGTGGGAAAAGGCGGCAATCCTCCCCGGCAGGTCGTCAGGCTGAGTGCCGATGTCAATGATGCCGCCAAAACCGGCAGCAATTCTAAATTTACCCTGAATCGGCAAGCCCGCCATCGGTATAGAGAAAGACGAGGAAAGCAGACCATGAATCGTGGTAAGCGAAACGCAGGCAAAATCGCATGGCCTCAAAAAAAGCTACCC
>BNUR01000055.1 GCA_025997495.1 Spirochaetia bacterium
AAAACCGCTTGGTCCAATAATTTTCCCCATCGTATTGGTACCCGTGCCGGAGTAGGAACTTCAGCAGCCGCTGTTTCGCCCGCTTTTGATCGTCCTTCAAATCGCCGCGGCATCGGATCAGATCCCGTGCCGCCTCATCTTCCTGGCTCGGTATCGCGATGCTTTCTCCCTCATCCCTCCTCAGCATCCAGGCAATATCCACGGCATCCCGTTTGTCGGTCTTCACCTTTTCCTCCGTTCCTCCCCGGTGAAAAACTTTGTTCGGCGGGATTACCCGGCAATCAAAGCCAAACTCCGTAAGCGACCGGTACAAGGTGTATCCCATGCAACCCGCCTCATACGCTACCTGGACAGTCCCTTTCTCCTGATACGGCGCCAGGGCTTTCACCACTTTGAGCGGGTCATTCGGCAACCCCTTCGCGGTTACCGGTTCTTTCCCACGGTTCCCGAGTATCACCATCTGAATCTTGTCCTTGTGAACATCCAGCCCTACGTAATATACTGTCTTCATCTGTGCCTCCTGTGTTATATGCGGTAATCCTACGACGTAGGTAAACCCGCGGTCTATATCACGGGGGGCACTTCATATTGTCTGGGGTCGGGGCTCCGGGAGCAGACTCCCCGGCAGCATTCGGAACGGCATGTCCCTCCCCGTCCGGCTACGCCGACAGCCGCACGCCGACAGCGCGACGTTGCATAATGTTTAAAACGCCAGTATTATAGTTCCAGATGTCTACGTTGCAGCTTGGAATCGATGTAGGTTCAACCACGGTAAAAGTGGTCGTTATGGAACCGGAAAGTAAAAAAATTCTTTTTTCCCGGTATAAACGGCATAATTCATATCAGGCGGAAATGGTACATACCCTTTTAGCCGAAGTTTCTACCCTTTTCCCCGGAGCGTCATTTAACGCGGCGGTCTGCGGTTCCGCCGGCAAACCTGTCGCCGCCGCCATCCATGCCCATTTTATCCAGGAAGTGGTGGCCAACGCCGTCGCGGTCAGGGCCTTTTACCCGGAAGCCCGGGTCGCCATAGAATTGGGCGGTCAGGACGCGAAGGTCGTCTTTTTTTACTACGATGAACGGGCTAAACGGCTGGTTGCCTCGGATATGCGGATGAATGGGAGCTGTGCCGGGGGTACGGGCGCCTTTATCGACGAGGTGGCCACCCTTTTGCGCACCCCGGTGGAGGACTTTGAAGCCCTGGCGGAAAAGGGTACCACAGTGTACGACATATCCGGCCGCTGCGGGGTTTTCGCCAAAACTGATATTCAGCCCCTGCTGAACCAGGGGGGACTGCGGGAGGATATTGCCCTTTCCACCTTCCACGCCATTGTCAAACAGACCATCGGCGGCCTTGCCCAGGGGCTGGAACTTAAGCCCCCCATCATTTTTGAAGGCGGCCCCCTGACCTTTAACCCGGCCCTTATCCGGGTGTTTGCCGAACGGCTCTCCCTTACCGAAGCGGACATCATCCGGCCCGAAAGCCCCGAAACCCTTATTGCCTACGGCGCCGCCCTGTCCCTGGAGGATATGTTTTCCGCCTACCCCAACGAATTCAACCTTGACCACGCTATTGCCGCCCTGGCAAACTTTCGGGCGAATATTGCGGATACCGAACCGGAGAGCAAAAAAATCTATTTTGCCTCCGCGGAGGAACGAAAGGAATTTGAGGAACGGCATACCCATCCGGCGGTTGTGGCGGCGCTTCCATTGCCCCGGCGGGGGGATGTGCTGCGGGCGTACCTGGGGATTGACTCCGGTTCCACCACCACCAAATTTGTGCTCATCAACGAGGACGAGGCGGTGGTGGACAGCTTTTATTCCAACAACAAAGGTGAGCCCCTGCGGGTTATCAAAGAGGCGCTGCTCAAATTAAAGAAAAAGTATGATGACCTGGGGGTTACCCTGGACATACTCGCTCTGGGGACCACCGGCTACGGGGAATTGCTTTTTGATAAGGCACTGGGGGCGGATTACCATACGGTGGAAACCGTGGCCCATGCCGCCGCCGCGCAAAAGTACGTCCCCGGGGTAAGCTTTATCCTGGACATCGGCGGCCAGGACATGAAGGCCATCTCCATTGCCGGGGCCGGTATTGTTACCAATATCACCGTAAACGAGGCCTGCTCCTCCGGCTGCGGTTCCTTCCTGGAAAACTTCGCCGCCAACCTCAATATTCCGGTGCAGAATATCGCCGAAGCGGCCTTTTCCTCCAAAAACCCTGCCGAACTGGGGAGCCGCTGCACGGTCTTTATGAACAGCACCATCATTACGGAGCAGAAAAACGGCAAACAGGCGGATGACATTATGGCCGGCCTCTGCCGGTCGATCATTGAAAATGTATTTACCAAGGTGATACGCATGGCAAACCTCACCGGGTTGGGGGACAAAATAGTTGTCCAGGGCGGCACCTTCAAAAATGACGCGGTGCTGCGGGCCCTGGAACAATACCTGGGCAAGCAGGTGATCCGCGCCCCCTACCCCGGGGAGATGGGGGCCATCGGCATTGCCCTGCTCACAAAAAAGCATATCGCCGAAAACGGCTTTACCTCCCCCCACGGACCCCCTGACCGGACCCGTTTTATCGGCCTTGACGCCCTGGAGTCCCTGGAATACACCCAGGAGTCCAACCTCAAATGCCCCCTCTGTACCAACAATTGCAGCCGTACCATGATCTCCTTTTCCAACGGCACCACCTGGATTACGGGCAACCGCTGCGAGCGGGGGGAGGTCATCGGGGATGCGGATGACGCGGCGTTCCGGGAAAAGGTCAGGCTGATTACGGCGGAAATGGAATCCGTCCCGGACATGATCAAAATCCGGGAGAAGTTGTTTTTCAGGGATTACCCCTTTACCCCGGTGGTTCCGGTACGGGATTGTACCATCGGCCTGCCCCGGGTTTTGGATTTCTGGCGTACCATGCCCTTCTTTACCACTTTTTTCCATGCCCTGGGGTTCAAGACGAAAATTTCCCGCCCCAGTTCCCGGAAACTTTTTGAACAGGGCCTCCCCTTTGTATCCTCCGACACGGTCTGTTTTCCCGCCAAACTGGTACACGGGCACTTCCTGGATCTGGTTGCCGGCAAGGTTGACCGGATTTTTCTGCCGATTTTCGGTAATTTGCCCTCGGAAAACCCCGAGCCCACCAGTACCTCTACCTGTCCGGTACTCAAAGGCTATCCCCTGGTGGTGCGGTTCTCCGACAATCCGGAACATCACGGAAACACCCCCCTGGATACCCCCATATTCCACTGGTTTAAGGAGCGGGACCGGAACTACCAGCTCTGCCGTTATATGAAGGAAACCTACGGCATTAGTGAAAGCAGTACCCAGTTGGCTATTGCCCAGGGGGACGCCGCCCTTGCCGGCTTTACGGCGGAACTGTTGGAGGAGGGCGCAAAGATTATCGCCCAGGCGGAACGGGAGGGGAAATTTGCGGTGGTTATTACCGGCAGGCATTATCAATTCGATACCCTGGTGAACCATAACCTGTCCCGGTATTTTACCAACTGGGGCATACCGGTTCTGACCGTGGACGCCCTGCCGGATCTGGACAAAATTGATCTTTCAAACACCATGGTAACCATTAACAACAGTAACCATGCGCGGCTTCTGTCGGGGGCCATTGCGGCGGCCCGGCATCCGGCCCTGGAATACGTGCAGATTTTCAGTTTCGGCTGCGGCCATGACGCCATCTATACCGATGAAGTAATCCGGCTGATGAATGAAATCTCCGGTAAATCCCCCCTGATACTGAAGCTTGATGAAAGTGACGTGGAAGGCCCCCTGCGCATCCGGGTACGTTCCTTTATCGAGACCGTACAGGCCCGGCGCAGGCAAAATGCGGGAGCATTCACTGTCAAAAACCTGGAAGACCCCTATCCGGCAAAATTCACCCGGGCCTTAAAAAACAGAACCATCCTGGTGCCGAATATCAGTGAATCCTTCGCCAAAATTATGACGGCGTCGATCCGGCAATGCGGCTTTAAGGCGGAGCCCCTGCCCCTGGGCGGTAGGGAAGCGATGCTGTTGGGGAAAAAATATGTCCACAACGACACCTGTTTTCCCGCCCAGATGGTTATCGGCGAAGCCCTGGAGGCGCTGACCAGCGGGCGGTACAACCCGGATGAGGTTGTCGTCGGTACCGCCAATAACACCTGCGACTGCCGGTTGACCAACTACATGGTTCTGACCCGGAAGGCCCTGGACGACGCCGGGTTCCCCACCGTGCCGATATTTTCAACAGAATTTGCGGACATAAAAAACCTGCACCCCGCATTCCGGTTTAATATGTTTATCTACGCCCGTGTATCCTGGTGCCTTATCATGATGGATATCCTGGATGAACTGCGCCACAAAATTCGCCCCTACGAGCGGGCGGCCGGGGAAACCAACCGTGTCTTTAACCACGCCATAGACGAAATTTGCGACGGCCTTTGGCACAAGGGGATGCTGGGGGCTTTTGACGCCTACAAAAAAGCCGTCGACGCCGTATGCGCCATCGAATACGACCGATCCTCCCCCCGGCGCCGTGTTTTTATCACCGGTGAAAACGTCCTGACCTTTCATCCGGGCACCAATTTTTACATCGAAGAATATCTTGAAAAAAACAACATGGAAACCATACTTCCCCGGATGTACGACATTTACCAAAACCTTATGCTGTATCACACGGTTTCAGAAATCAAGGATTTCCATGTACGCCATTCCCTCTATGATTCGTTTTATGCGCTCATGGGGGAAAAATATTTCAAAGTCACCATCGGGATAATGGAAAAAATTGCCCGTAAGCACCCCCTCTTTGAAAAAGGCGCACGGATACAGGAAATGGCGGAACTGACCGACGATATCATCCATCACTCGATACAGTCGGGGGAGGGGTTTCTTATGGCGGCGGATATACTGCACTATGTATCCGCCGGGGTCAAGTCCTTTGTCATTCTCCAGCCCTTTGGCTGTCTGCCCAATCACATCTGCGGGCGGGGCATCATGAAACGCATTAAGGAAATGCACCCGGATATTCAGATCCTCCCCCTGGACTACGACCCGGACACCAGTTTTGCAAACATAGAAAACCGGCTGCAAATGCTCATCATGAACGCCCGGATTTCCGAAATGGAGCCGGTTCCCGCGCCTTCCCTCAAAACTATCTAAACAGTATCAGACGCCCGTTGCGTTCCCGGGACCCTTGCGCTCCGTTTATTTATTGAAACTATTGCAAGTGTTTTACCCAGCGGCGCTAATACTTTCAGTACCGTATCAATTTGCGGTATGGTATTTCCTTTTTCCATTCTGGCAATAATTGGTTGTTTTACCCCGCTAAGCTCTTCCAGTTTTTTTTGTGAGAAACCTTTTTCTTGTCTTGCCCGTATTAATTCGCCAATAAGCGAAACACGCAAATCACTTGCCGCGATTTCTTCGGGAGTATATATTTCCTGTTGTAAATCATCCCAATCATCCGCTGTAAACATATTTTTTTTAGGCATTTTCTTTACTCCTTTTTGTGAAATCTTCCAAATTACGTTTTGCCTGTTCAATTTCAGAACGAGGTGTTTTTTG
This sequence comes from Spirochaetia bacterium, assembly GCA_025997495.1. Taxonomy (GTDB): domain Bacteria; phylum Spirochaetota; class Spirochaetia; order Treponematales; family Breznakiellaceae; genus Termitinema. The sequence goes on from BNUR01000055.1 coordinate 5,560, forward strand.
TGTTTTCTTTATAAAATGGTGTAACAAGATATAACCGCCCTGTATCCACTTCGCAAACAAAAGCCTATCCCGTAACGGCCGCAATTCCCAAATATCATCGACTAAATGTTTTACAACGGGTTCACCTACTTGCGTTCCATATTGCCGCAGGGCATTTAAATAATCCTGTATCTTGTTCGATTTTATACGGCTATCCTTGTTTTCTTTTGTTTTAAGCTCCTTTAGATACTCTCTGATTGGCGAATTACCATTACCGTCCTTGTAAAATGTGACTGGATATATCTGTGGTACATTCATAAAACAGGTATACTTTTAAGTTATTGGAATGTCAAGTACTTTTTTTGTTTTGTGACATTTAGAAAAGCCCATCCCTCACCCACCAAAAATGGGCTAAAATGGGATGCTTCCGGCCCGTTCTTTTACCCCTTTTACCCCCAATTGGGCAAAAAGGGCAGTCCGCTTAACCGGGTTCATTTTTGCCCTTTTTGGTAAAAATTTATAGCCTAACCCCCATAACCATCTTTCATTTTAATGGTTTATGCATAATACTATAAGTTACGTTTGGCTAAGAAATGAAGCTATTATTAAATTCGGGGGGAAGTATGGCAAAGGCACAAAAAACACAGGACCCTGCGGAACGCGGTACGGGGCGTTTAATTGGCGTGGTCGTCCCGGTGGGAGCCCTCCGGGGTGAGCAGAGTATCGGGGTTGGGGAATTTCCGGATTTGGTTGAATTCGGCGATCTCTGCATCAAAATGGGGGTGGGTCTTATCCAGATCCTGCCCGTAAACGATACGGGCTACGAAAGTTCCCCCTACGGCTCATTGACGGCCTTTGCCCTTAACCCCCTCTATCTGCGGATTGGGGATCTGAGCGAGGCCGCCGGGTTTACGGATAAACTTGCGGCCATTAAAAAGGAGTTTGACGGGGCAACCCGGTTTCCCTATTACAAGATGCTCCGGGCAAAGATGGATCTGCTCCGGGAAATTTACGCGGCCAACGAAAAAACCATCCTTGCCGCGGCTAAACCGGGGGCTTCCCTGGCTGCCTGGATCGACAAAAACCCCTGGGTAAAGGAATACGCCGTATACCGTCGGCTGAAGGAACTGAACGAAGAAAAAAGCTGGAAGGAATGGAAAACCCACCGTACCGTAACAGGCGGGGATATCCAAATTCTCTGGAAGGATCCGAAACAGGAAAAGGATCACCTGTTTTGGGCCTGGCTCCAGGAAGCGCTGGACACCCAGTTCAGCCAGGCTGCAAAAGCCCTAAACAAGGCGGGGATTCTTTTAGAAGGAGATCTCCCTATCCTGATGAACGAAGATAGCAGCGATGTCTGGGCCCACCCCGAATACTTCTACCCCAACCTTTCCGCCGGGGCTCCCCCGGATATGTACAATTCAGCGGGGCAAAACTGGGGTTTCCCTACCTATAACTGGACGTCGCAAGGCAAGGACGATTATTCCTGGTGGCGTCTGCGGCTGAAAACGGCGGAAAAGTACTACAACGCCTACCGCATAGACCATGTGCTCGGCTTTTTCCGTATCTGGTCATCCCAGCGGGAAAACAACTACGACAACGCTATTTTAGGCCGCTATGTGCCCTATATTCCGGTTACCAAAAAGGATTTCGACGAACTGCACTTTGATGAAGCCCGTATCCGGTGGCTTTCCCAGCCCCATATCCCTACCGGCACCGTTTGGGATGCGCTGAAAGAAATAAATGAAAGCGGCGCCATTTCCGCGGAGGCGAACCGGATTTTCACCCAGGTTCTGGATCGCCTCGGCAGCGAGGAACTGTGGCTTTTCAAGAAAACCATCAAGGGTGAGAAGGACATCACCGACCTGGGGCTGCACCCGGCGGCAACCAACTATCTGCGGTGGGCATGGCGGAACCGGCTCTTTCTGGAATACGAAAAGGGCAAGTTTTTCCCCGTGTGGTTTTACCGGGATTCCCGGGCTTACCAGTCCCTGTCGGCGGGCGAACGGGACGCCCTGGAGACGCTCCTGAAACAGCGGCAGGAAGAATCGGAAAAAACCTGGGAAAATCAGGGCAAAAAATTGCTTTCGGTGCTGCTTGAATCATCAAAAATGCTTCCCTGCGCGGAAGATCTAGGGGCGGTTCCGGATTGTGTGCCCCGGGTTTTGACCAAGCTCAAAATTCTGGGGCTCCGGGTCATCCGCTGGCACCGTGAATGGGACAAACCGGGCCAGCCCTACTATGCCTTCGAGGATTACCCGGAACTGAGTGTGTGCACCCCCTCGGTGCATGACAGTTCCACACTGCGTGAGTGGTGGGATCGGGAGGCGGATCAGGACGGGTTCAGCGCCTTCCTGGGGATTCCCTCCCTGCCAAAGGTGTACAACCCCGGTACGGCGAAGATCGTCCTGACCAAGGCGGCGGCGGCGGCTTCCCGGTTCCGGGTTTTCCAGGTGCAGGATCTGCTCCACCTTTCAACCAAGTGGTATGCCTCAGATCCCGCATCGGAACGGATCAACGTGCCCGGCAGCGCCAATGATTTCAACTGGACGTACCGTCTTCCGGCGCCTATACAGGAGATAGGAAGGGACGAGGCTTTGATCAAATCGGTTCAGGAGTTGGCTGCAGTTACGCTGAAGAAAAAGAAGTAGAAAAACTGTCCGCGAATGGGACGCGAAGAAACGCGAATGATACAAATATCTGTTGTTTTATTCGCGTTCATTCGCGTAATTCGCGGACAAATTCTTATAAGGACGCATGATGAAAAAATTTACAATCGGTCTTTCCGATCAAAATGGATGGGCAGCGCAACGCCGGGCGACCATGGAGTTTCATATCCGGCAGGAAGTCCGGGTGGAGCATGGGCTTGAGACGGCCCTCTTTTCACTCCGGGGCAACGTAATCCTGGCGGATTTTCAGCAGGTGCGGAAACTTACGGCGAAATTTAATGCCAAGGTGGACGGCGCCGCCCATCCTGAAAAAATCATCAAGGCGGGGCAGCTTAACGCCATGGGCCTTATCGACGAAATCCTCCATTATATGGTTGCCCTTTACCGGGAGCAGATTCAGCGGGACATCTTTGAGACCGCCCTGGAACGCCTGAACAAGGCCCTGGGACAGGACCGGACGGCTAAGCTTCTGGAAACCTTTGGAACCCAGTTTCCGCCCCAGCCGGTATATGCCGGGGAGACCACGGTGAACGACTATCTTCAGGGCGCCGATGAAGGGGAAAGCTGCAAATCCCTTGCCCTGGAGGAATTGATGCTCCTTGCCCTGGCAAACCTCAACCCCGCCTTTAACCCCTTTAAGTTTCTCTTTGATGATAAGGACCTGGAAACCGCCACGGTCTATAATGAAGCGATAGTGGAACTGCGCGCCCATTTAGCGGAACTTCCCGTCTTTGGCCCCGAAGGCTTGAACCTGTGGGATCTCCTGCGGGCCCCTGTTCTGGCCTCTCCCAATTCCCTGAGCGGGCAGCTTGAATATATGCGGAACAAGTGGAGTAGTCTGCTTGGCAAATTCCTTGCCCGGCTGCTCATGAGCCTGGACGTGATGAAGGAAGAAAACAAGCCCTTTTTCGGCGGCCCCGGCCCCACAGCGATACTAAGTTTTGGCAGCGGTATGGACGAGTACGAACGGTTCAGCCCCGACCAGGAATGGATGCCGCGAACAGTCCTCATGGCGAAAAGCACGTTGGTGTGGCTCTACCAACTGACCAAAAAATACGGCCGCCCCATTGAACGGCTGGATCAGATCCCCGACGAGGAACTGGACGAACTGGCCCGGCGTGGATTTTCCGGCCTTTGGCTTATCGGCCTTTGGGAACGGAGCAACGCCTCCAAAACTATCAAGCAATGGACGGGAAACCCCGAAGCCGCTGCCAGCGCCTACAGCCTTAACGATTACGATATTGCCGGGGAACTGGGAGGGTGGGGTGGGCTGACGAATCTTCGGGAACGCTGTTTCCAGCGGGGTATACGGCTCGGCTCGGACATGGTGCCCAACCACACGGGTATAGACAGCCGCTGGGTGATGGAACACCCGGATCGCTTCCTCCAACTCAGCTACCCGCCCTTCCCCACCTACACCTTTAACGGCGGCAATCTCTCCAGCCGGGAGAGCGTCACCGTGCAGATTGAGGATCACTATTACAATCGCAGTGATGCTGCGGTAGTTTTTAAGCGAATTGATCACCACACAGGGGATACGCGGTACATCTACCATGGCAATGACGGCACCTCCATGCCTTGGAACGACACTGCGCAGATAGACTTTCTGAACCCCGAAGCACGGGAAGCGGTGATCCGCACCATCATTGGGGTCTGCCAGCAGTTTTCCATCGTCCGTTTCGACGCCGCCATGACCCTGGCAAAAAAGCACATCCAGCGGCTCTGGTACCCCGAACCGGGACACGGCGGGGACATAGCCAGCCGGGCCGAACATGCCATCACCGGTGACGAATTCAACCGCCGCATCCCCAACGAGTTCTGGCGGGAAGTGGTGGATCGCTGCGCCGCAGAGGCCCCACACACCCTGCTTTTGGCGGAGGCCTTCTGGATGATGGAGGGGTACTTTGTACGCACCCTGGGAATGCACCGGGTGTACAATTCCGCCTTTATGAACATGCTTAAAAACGAAGAAAACGCCAAATACCGGGCCTCCATCAAGAACACCCTGGAGTTTGACCCGGAGGTCCTTAAACGGTTTGTTAATTTTATGAACAACCCCGACGAAGAAACGGCGGTAGCCCAGTTCGGTAAAGGTGACAAGTACTTCGGCATTGTCACACTATTAGTAACCATGCCGGGGCTCCCCATGTTTGGTCACGGCCAAATTGAAGGGTTTGAGGAAAAGTACGGCATGGAATACCGCCGATCCTATCGGGACGAAAAGCCCGATCAATACCTGCTGGATCGCCATGAACGGGAGATCTTCCCCTTGATGAAGCGCCGTCACATTTATTCCGGCAGCGCCGACTTCTGCCTCTACGACCTCTACTCCCCCCAAGGCGGATCGGTAAACGAAAATGTGTTTGCCTATTCCAACCGCGCAGGTGATGACCGGAGTTTAGTGCTCTACAACAACGCCTATGCCGAAGCCGGCGGCTGGATCTGCCGGGGCGCGGTGGCTATCCCGCAGAAAAGCGGTGGATTCCGCCAGGACAGCCTCTGCCAGGCTCTGGGCCTGCATGGGAAAGACACCTGCTTTACCCTGTTCAAGGAACAGCGGCAGGAACTTTGGTACATCCGCAGCTCCAAGGAAATTGCCGAACGGGGCCTTTTTGTTTCACTCAGGGGCTACGAAGCCCAGGTCTTTATCGATATCCACGAAGTAGAAGACGATGCGCGGGGCCGCATTGCCCGGCTTCACGCGGAACTTAACGGCCGGGGCGTCAAGGATGTGCAAGCTGCCATCCAGGACATCTACCTTGGAGAGCTTTACTACCGGTTCACCGATCTCTTTAAGCGGGATCATATCGATACCCTGCTCAGTGTACTCCGGGATGAACCGGTAAAGGCCCCCTCGGAAGGCGTTCTCCAGGGGAGAAATGCAAAATCTGCCCACACAAAACCGGTTAAGAGCAGTATTTCTATTGAAGAATTTATTAATTCCCTGAAGGAACCAGCCCTGAATTTTATAAACACTGCGGAGCAATTCCTGAACGGCACACAGTACGATCCCTTTACCACCCCGTGGATCTTCACAAAAATTCAGGCAGAACAGATCTGGACGGAATTTGCCGCTTATTTGGAACGCCTGAAAACCCTGGTGGAATACGGATACGGCGCCCCCCACCGGGACGATAAACCGGCAATCCGTTTCCTGCGGAGTCTGGGCGAGAAAATCATTGCCCGTCCGGCCCTGGCGATCTTTGCCTACGCCTACGGCACACTATCGCTGCTACGGAATATCGTAGGGGACGGGGCATCCGGGCTTGACGCAAAGGCCCTGATGGATCACTGGAACCTGGACCGGAAGCTGCGGGAATGTTTCAGCGGTTGTGGCATAAGCGGGGATGAGGCCTGCCGGGTTTTGGAAATTATGAAGGCGGTACTGGCCCGTACCAGCCCGGCACTTATACCACCACCGGAGACGGTGAAGGCTGCGGGGAAGAAGAAGGGCGCGGCGCCGGATCATGTGATTACTAAAACTGTTGCCCAGGGACTGTCTCCGGCGGAAACCCTTATTCTGGAGAATTACCATGCGGAGGATTTCCGAAAACTTCTGGGGGTTAATATTTTTGAGGATACCATTTGGTTTAACAAGGAAGCCTTTGAGGAAGTCCTTTCCTATGCGCCCCTGTTCATAGCCCTGGAAAACGGCGCCGCGCTGGAGACGGTTCCACGGCCTCCCGATACGGCAGCCCCAAAAACAAAGGCGGCGGCGGCAACATCAACGCAGCAGCCTGTTGAAGATTGGCTGGAACGGGTCGTAAAGATAGGCGAACTGTCTGAGGCATTTGCCAGGGCGGAGGCAAAATCCGGGTACCAGCTTGACGGGCTCCTGGAGGCGCTTGAGAGCGGCGGTTTCGGGAACTAAGATTCCTTGGAAAAACCTGCGGACACATACGAACAAAAAGAAGATAACGAAGTACAAAGTTCGTGATCGTTCGTGCGGTTCGTGGGAGGAATCTTCAAAAAACCAACACGCACAAAGTATTTTATATCAAAGATGAAAGTTATCGAAAATAATACGAACCGCAAATCATTACAAAAATAATTAGTATGTGAGCCAGTTCCAAAATGAAAATTCTTCCTCTTTTTTCATTTTGGAACTGGCTCATGTAACATGGGCTACTTATACTTTACCGAAATTATGCGTATTATTTGTATACTGCATAATGCGGAAAATAGTACGACTGTTTTTTGAAAAATAGTCGACCGGAGGGTTAAGGAAATGACACTAAAAGATCTATTCACCGCCATACTTGAGAAAACAAACGCCGGTGATGATACCGTACTGGTTACCATTGTAGCTGAAATGGGGTCCAGCCCCAGAAGCGCGGGCTCCCATATGCTGGTCGATAAAGGCGGCAGAGCCTGCGGCACCATTGGGGGCGGGACCCTGGAGTATAAGGCTACAGAATTGGCTCAAAATCTTTTGGAACAGCAGAAGTCCCGGAAAAAAACCTACCGGCTGCACCAAAACGACGAAGAAGATTTAGGTATGGCCTGCGGCGGCGATGTGGACGTCTTTTTTCAGTTTATACCGGGACATGACGAACGCGCCATTACTATTATGAAAGAATGTCTTTCATCGCTGGAAAAGGATGAGGATGCCTGGCTGTTTATCGACTTAACCAATCCCACCGATTGGTCTATGGCCATTTACCACAGTAATACTACTCCCAAGGGAATGGAACTCAGTAATGATGATATAAAAGCTCTGGCCAGAAACAAGGGGACCCTGGTCAAAACAGGAGACCGGCGTGTTTTTGGTGAACCCATCAATTTTGCGGGTAAGGTGTTCATATTCGGTGGCGGCCATTGCGCGCAGGCTCTGCAACCGGTACTCACCACCGTTGGCTTCCGCTGCGTTGTTTTTGACAACCGGGAAGAATTCGTGACAAGGGAATTATTCCCAACAGCCCAGGATTTATTTGTGGGCGACTATGACGCCATTTCCGAAAAGATAACGGTCAGTTCTAATGACTATATTGTGATAATGACCCATGCCTTTGATGTCACCGTATTACGGCAGACCATAGCAAAGGGCTGCGCCTATACCGGCGTCATCGGCAGCAAAGCAAAAATAGCTGCGGTAAAACGGGAGCTTGGATCGGAAGGGATCAGGGAAGAAGTTTTAAATAAAATAAATGCCCCCATAGGACTAAATATAAAATCAGAAACTCCGGAGGAAATAGCGATCAGCATTGCGGGGGAAATGATACTGCGCCGGGCGGAACTACGGGCAACGGCCCAGGAAAAGGGAACGCAGTGAAATTCGGCGCGGTAATTACGGCGGCGGGATTATCCAGCAGAATGGGGGACTTTAAGCCGCTGATGCCCCTGGGAAACAAGACCATGATCGGGCGGATCATACACACCCTGCGGGAAGGAGGCGTGGAGAATATTCTGGTGGTTACCGGCCGTAACGCCGCCCGTATTGAGCAGACACTGGCGGATGACAACATTATCTTTATACGCAATAAAGATTACGAGCATACCGACATGTTTTATTCCGCTTCCCTGGAGGCAACCTCCTCCTTGGAGGCAAGCTCCCCGAAAGCTGGCTTTCTCACGGTGGTTTTGTCAAAGCGCCGGTTTTTCCGGTAGCCTGTTTGTAAATCCTTATTGGCAAAGGATTTACGTAATAGCAGAGCCAGGACTCGAACCTGGGACCTCCGGGTTATGAGCCCGACGAGCTGCCAACTGCTCTACTCTGCGTTAAATGGTTTGAATAATGTACACCTTTCCCCAAAGAAGGTCAAGTCCCCGGCTCCTTTTTTGAGTACCGGATAAGCTGAATTGAGGATAAAAGCACGGTAAAAGCGATAAGGACGGGGAAAACCTGGGGGATCCCCGGACTGATGACCATAAAATTATACATCCCGTGGATACCAACGGCGTAGAGAAATCGGCCTAGGGCAAGGCCGGGGGCATCCTTGAAATGGGATACGGCTATGCCAATCCGGGTACCGCAAGCACCATGCAAAGGGGCGGCGGTGACTGCCCGGATCAGGGCGATGCGGAAATCCCCCACCCCGTACATAGCGGTCTCTATTACCGCAAAGCCTAAACCGGCGATAAGTCCTGTGACGGCGCCAAAGGCGGGGGTGATGGTCCCGGAATCCTTGCCAAAACGGCGGGCAAGCCCCAAAAGGAGGGCAAAAACACCGAGACGGCCCAGTTCTTCCGTCAGGGCGACCTGGATAAAGATTTTGAAGAGCAGTGCCGATATGGTGGCTTCATCAATCTGGGGAAACAGACTTTGGAGGATTGCGGCGATTCCCAGGGAAAGGGCGCCTCCCAGAAGGGCCAGCAGAAACCACGGCAGACCGATAGGGAAACGGCGCACCCGTATCCAAATCAAAACGACCAGAACCGGCAGGGCGGAGATAAAAATTAAAAGCAACAGTATCCATAATCCGTTCATATTTATAGTTTAATAGTAGTTTGTTCTATATAATAGAGTCTATATATGGACGATTCTTCTATTCCGGGGATAATTCTTTTAACCGGGCCGAAACATTCGGGCAAAACCAGCGTGGGCCGGATCCTCGCGGTACTTCTGGGGGCCGGATTTATCAACTTGGATGAACTGATAGAGCGGCAAACCGGGAAAAGCCCCAGGTCTCTCTACAAAGAAGGCGCCGAAGTATTCCGGCTGGCGGAAACCCAGGCGCTGGCAAGCCTTCTTCCGAATGCCGGCATCATCCCGGAAAATTCGTCACCGGGCGGCGTCAGGGTTGTCGCGGCCGGGGGAGGGCTTATCGACAACCCTGATGCGCTGGAATTGTTACGAGGGCCGGGGAAGAACACGCTTGCGCGGGGGATGGTCTATCTTGAGGTAACGGCGGATACGGCGTGGGAACGGATCGAGGCGGCGTCTTTGCTGACCGGGGAATTGCCCCCTTTTCTCAATACCGAAAACCCACGGGAAACCCATGCCGTCCTTCATGCGCGCCGGGGAGCGGTCTACCGGGAATTGGCCTCCCTGAGTATCGCCGCTGAAGGGAAAACTGCCGAAGATATTGGCCGGGAGATAGCGGCCCGTATCGTGCGATCTCCGATCACTGCGATCGGAGATCACTGCGATCAAAGATCGCTTGGTAATTGGCATCCTATAAAATTTCTGCTTTAATATATCCTGAATCCGTATAAAACAATGCGTAAAGATATTTCTGGATTGATTTTGCCGGATTTTAGCTGACTATGGTGCGCTGAACATTATTTCAACTCGCTAAAATCTTATGGAAATCAGCAAATCAATTATTTCATTCGCAAACATCCAGCCTGGAAAATTATTTTGACAGACTTATCCCTGCGATCAAATCCTTGAGCGAACTATTTTTTACTCACCGCAAATCAAAAGCAAAATTCAGTTTGTCAAACACAGGCGTCCAGAGATTGCCTTCCCATATCTTGATCATAAGCGTCCCCGCATGGCTGACCACTTTGCAGGCCATGCGGATTATATCACCGATTACCTTCCCCAGCCTCCGGCGTTTGCTTTTTATCCCCTCCGGTACCAGATCTTTTTCAGCCAGCGCAGACTGGCCTATAAACCTCAGTATGTTGAAGGCGCACATGGCCAGGGCCAGTATTATC
>BNUR01000056.1 GCA_025997495.1 Spirochaetia bacterium
ATAATTGATTTGCTGATTTCCATAAGATTTTAGCGAGTTGAAATAATGTTCAACGTACCATAGTCAGCTAAAATCCGGCAAAAAATCAAATCCTGCGGTTTTGGGCGTTATTTCATACGGATTCAGGATATAATCAGGTATTTTTTGGAACAAAATCGGCGATATCTTCCCTGCAATTCAAGGAGGCGTTTCATTTGGAATTAACTGACGCTCTGATTGATGGAGCCATTGACAGCATTACCGGCTATATCGTTGCCAAGGCGGCAAAACGATTTAATAAACCCATTGCAACAATAATGGAAACTTTCCTTTTATCCAATACTTATCGGTTGCTTTCCGATAAAGACTCGGGGCTTTATTGGGATAGTCTGCCGGAAACATATACTTTGTTTATAAAAGAAGTGGGCTTCGTATAACTCTTATCAACCTGTCGGCTCTCCGTCTACTTTGGGGGGAACCGGCGGCGTCTCCCGTTTTTTTGCCTCTTTACACGACGGTACCCGGTGTGGTACCGTTTTAACAGGAAAGGCGGTTTTATGGCTGCCGTATCACATGATCCATGATGATTGGCGTTTGTAGCTCACGTGGATAGAGCGACGGACTTCGAATCCGTAGGTAGCACGTTCGAGTCGTGTCAGACGCAGGGTTGAGCTGGGGAATACAAACCCGGCATCTTGCATTTTTCCCCTCGCTATACTATACTACATCTATTCCTATGGAGGCGATTATGGCTAAACAGAAATATGTATATTTTTTCGGCGAAGGTAAGGCCGAAGGTGAGGCCGGGATGAAGGACATCCTCGGCGGCAAGGGTGCGAATTTGGCGGAGATGACCAACCTCGGCATCCCGGTTCCCCCGGGCTTTACCATTTCCACCGAGGTATGCGCCGCGTTTTATGAAAACAAGCGGAAGTACCCCGCAGGACTCGAAGCGGATGTGGCGGCCTACCTTGAAAAACTTGAAAAGGTGATGGGGAAAAAGCTGGGGGATCCCAATGATCCCCTCCTGGTATCGGTCCGCTCCGGCGCGCCGGTATCCATGCCCGGCATGATGGACACGATCCTCAACCTGGGCATTAACGATAAGGCCGTTCACGGCCTGGCCGGCAAGACCGGCAACCCCCGCTTTGCCTGGGACGCCTACCGGCGTTTTATCCAGATGTACGGCGATGTGGTCATGGGGGTTAATGGCGATGAATTTGAAGGGGCCATCAAAAAGATTAAGAGCGCGCGGGGGGTACAGCTTGATACGGACTTGACTTCCCAGGATCTGGAACAACTGGTGGATGATTATAAGAAGATCGTCAAAGACGTAACCGGGAATGATTTCCCCCAGGAGCCCCTGGATCAGCTTTGGGGCGCCATTAACGCGGTGTTTGGTTCCTGGAATAACGAGCGGGCCATCACCTACCGGAAGCTCAACGAGATTAAGAACATCAAGGGGACGGCGGTAAACGTGCAGTCCATGGTATTCGGCAACTTCGGGGACGATTCCGGCACCGGGGTTTGCTTTAGCCGGGATCCCTCCACGGGGAAAAATGTGTTCTACGGCGAGTACCTGATGAATGCCCAGGGCGAGGATGTGGTGGCCGGTATCAGGACCCCCGAAAAGATTTCCGCCCTGGCAAAGGAAAACAAGCAAATCTATGACCAACTGGTGGGTATCAAGGACCGCCTGGAAAAACATTTCCGGAATACGCAGGACATGGAATTTACTGTCCAGCAGGGGAAGCTCTTCATCCTGCAAACCCGGAACGGCAAACTGACAGGAGCTGCGGCGGTAAAGACTGCGGTGGACATGGTGTGGGAAAAGCTCATCGACAAAAATACCGCCATCCTCCGGGTCACCCCGGACTTACTGGATCATCTCCTCCACCCCTGGTTTGATGCAGCCGCTCTGAAAAGCGCGAAGCCTATCACCAGGGGGCTTAACGCATCCCCCGGCGCGGCCTGCGGCAGGATCGTGTTTACGGCAAAAGAAGCCGAGGAATGGCACGGGCGGGGAGAGAAGGTGCTCCTGGTTCGGCAGGATACCAGCCCCGAGGACATCGGCGGCATGGTGGTCTCCCAGGGCATCCTTACCTCCACCGGCGGCATGACCAGCCACGCGGCGGTAGTGGCCCGGGGCATGGGCACCCCCTGTGTGGCCGGCGCTAAGGGCGTATCGGTGCAGGGAAAAACGGCCACAGTCGGCGGCAAGGTGTTCAATGAAGGTGACTGGCTCTCCATCGACGGTTCCACCGGAGAAGTCTATGACGGGAAACTGCCCCTGGTAAGCCCGGAAATCGGCAAGGACATGAGTACCTTCCTTAAATGGTGCGACGAGGTGCGTGCCGGGGCAAAGCGGGGGAGCCTGAAGGGCTTCGAGGTCAGAACCAATGCGGACCAGCCCGAGGACGCCAAGCGGGCCTTCGAGTTCGGCGCACAGGGTGTTGGGCTTTGCCGGACGGAACACATGTTCTTTGACAAGGCTAAGCTCATCCACTTCCGCGCCATGATTGTGGCGGATACCGTGGAAGGCCGGAAGGCGGCGCTGAAAAAGATTCTTCCATTACAGCAGCAGGATTTCTTCGGCATCTTTAAAGCCATGGAAGGTCGACCCGTAACCATCCGGCTTCTTGACCCGCCCCTCCATGAATTCGTGCCCCATACCCCGGAGGAAACCCTGGAACTGGCGCAGTACATCGGCGTCAGTGTGGAAACCCTGGAGCCAAAGATTGAAAAACTGCGGGAAGCCAACCCCATGCTGGGCCACCGCGGCTGCCGTCTGGCGGTAACCTATCCGGAAATCTACGACATGCAGGTTGAGGCCATAGCCTTGGCGGCGGTGGACTGCGTCAAGCAAAACATCCCCGTGAGCCCGGAGATCATGATCCCCATCGTGATAAGCGCCCGTGAACTGAAACTGCTCCGGCCCAACGCCGAGGCAATATTGAAAGATGTCTTTGAAAAGGCCGGGGTAAAACTCCCGGTGAAAATCGGCACCATGATAGAGGTTCCCCGGGCGGCTATTCGTGCGGAACACATTGCCTATTACGCGGACTTCTTCAGCTTCGGCACCAACGACCTTACCCAGATGACCTTTGCCTTCAGCCGGGATGATGTCGCGTCCTTCCTGCCCACCTACCTTGAAAAGAATGTCCTGGAAGTAGACCCCTTCAAGTCTATTGACGAAGACGGGGTGGGGGCTCTCATCGAATTCGCCACCAGCCAGGGCCGGTCGGTAAACAAGGATCTGAAAGTCGGTATCTGCGGCGAACACGGCGGCGACCCCGCAACCATCGACTTCTGCTACCGGGCGGGTCTCAGCTACGTATCCTGCTCCCCCTTCCGGGTGCCCCTGGCCAGGTTGGCCGGAGCGCAGGCGGTAATCAACAATAGTTTGGCGGGGAAGGTCAAAGCGGCGGTAGAAAAGGCCGCCCCCAAGGTAAAAGCTGTGAAGGCCAAAGCAAAGTCTGCGGTAGCGGATGCATCGGCTAAAGCGGCCCCGAAAGTGAAGGCAGCGGCAGCCGCGGTGAAGAAGGCGGCGGGTAAAGCGAAGGCGAAGACTGCCCCTAAAGCGAAAGCGGCGGCAACCAGGGTGAAGGCCACAGCGGCAAAAGCCAAAGCAAAGGCTGCCCCTAAAGCGAAGGCTGCGGCAGCCAAGGTGAAAAAAGCGGCGTCCAAGGCGGTTGCTAAAACCAAGACTGGCAGGAAGCCGGCGAAAAAAGGGTAGTTTAGGGCCTACGAACTCCTCCGGCAAAAGGTGGGAGATGAGTACCCCGTGATAGGCTGGCTGGAGGGCGGCATTGTCGAGGCGGTGGATCTGCGTGGTTTAAATGAGCTCCTCCGCGCTGTATGAACACCGGTTCCTCCACCAGTCTCGTTGCGGCGGGTTGCAAAGTTCCCTTGGCAACACCGGGTTTCGGACTAAGAATGTAGACATGGCACACTCCTATTCTTTTACTCCCCCGAGGGCTACGCCGGCTATGATGTACCGTGAAAGGAGGAAGTATATCACGAACAGCGGCAGCGAAGTGAGGGCCAACCCAAGATATACAGACCCGTATTCGGTTTTGTATATGTCCCCCCGCAAAAGGCTTACCATAATCGGCATGGTGTAATGGCTTTTATCGGTAAGCAGGATGAGGGGGGTAAACAGGTTGTTCCAACTGGCGACAAAGGAGAAAATCGCCTGGGTCGCTATGGCGGGTTTCATGATGGGCAAAATAATCCTGTTGAAGGTGGCAAACTCACCGGAACCGTCTATGCGGGCGGCGTCCACAATTTCCAGGGACAGGGCTGAAAGCAGATACTGGCGCATAAAAAACACCATTGCCGGTGAGGCTATCGCGGGTAGGATCAGCGGCCACAGGCTGTTTGTCCAGTGAATGCGGTACATGAACTGGTAGAAGCCTATGCCCGCAACCTGGGCGGGTATCATCAGTACGCACATGATAAAGGTGAAGAAGGCCTCCCGTGCTTTCCATGTATAGGCCACCAGCGCATAAGCCGTGAGGGATGAAAAGTACACCGCAAAGATGGTTGCCCCGGTAGAAACAAGGAAGGAGTTCATGAAACCAATTATGGGGTTGAAACTTTTGCCGAGCAGGATGGCCCAGTTTTTGAGCAGGAATTTTGACGGTAACAGCGATACGGCGTTCTGCTGGATTTCAAAGGTACTCCGGGTGGCGTTCATAAACATAATCCAGAAGGGCAGTATGCTTAAAATCGACAGGAAAATACACACAATATAAATAACCGTCTTTGTCAGATTACGGGAAATAGTATCGTTATGCCGAATTAGACTGCTCATGCCGCCTGCCTCCTTGCCGCCCGTATCAGCGCCTTCCGCTCTTTTTTCAGTTTCTCCGCGTCCTTATCGCGCATAACGTAGAACAGTATCGCGGACAACACCGCTATGATAAGGAACATAATCATACTCGCCGCCGCCGCCCGGTTATACAGGTAACTTCCGCTGAAGGCCTGGTTGTAAATAAATACACTGGCCGTAAGGGTGGCGTTATCGGGGCCGCCGAGGAGGAACAGCCGGGGTATATCGAACATCTGTAAGCCCCCTATCATGCTGGTGATAAGGGTATAGAGCAGGATAGTCCGTAAACTGGGGAGGGTGATGCGGAAAAAGGTTTGTATACTGGTAGCCCCGTCAATTGCCGCCGCCTCGAACAGCGCGGGATTAATGCCCAACACCCCGGCGATAAGCACGATCATCGTACAGCCGTACCACATCCAGAACTGGATGAAGGCCACAATTCCCCGGGCGGTTGCTTTTTGAATCAGGAAATTCACCGGCTGTGATATAAACCCGAATTTCATTGCCAGATGATTGACCGGGCTCATGGGATAGGCGAACAGGGAATTGAACAGTATTGCTATGGTTGCCGCCGTAATGATGTTCGGCATATACAGCAGCACTTTGAAAGCCCCCTGCCCTTTTACTTTAAGGCGATCATTGGTAAACCACGCGGTAAGCAGCAAGGCAAGAGCTATCTGGGGAATAAAATTCAGTATCCAAATCAGCGCCGTGTTCTTTAACGAAGTACGAAAGGAAGGGTTCTGTAAAACTGATTGAAAGTTTTCAAACGGATTGGCTAAAAAATGAAACTCCGTTTTGCCCATACCCCGAAGGTCTGTAAAACCGATAATAGCGGTATACAGTATGGGGTATAACGAAAAAATAAGAAACGCGAGCAGGAACGGTATACAAAAAATATACCCATACTTAGAATAACTATCGCTTGTACGCCGCATGATCCCTCTCTTTAGTAGCTAAGAAGAATAATTAACCACGAATCACACAAACCACACGAATATTTATTATCATTTTATTCGTGCTTTTCGTGTAATTCGTGGTTGTTCTTCTTAATTACCGTATATCCAGATTATCCGCCACCTGCTGTTTGAAGTCCGCGAGGGCCTGTGCGCGGGACTTGTTTCCGTTGGTATACTCCCGCACCTGTCCCCGCCAGCGGAGGTTGATTGTTTCATCGTACTGGGTAAGGTTCTTGCCGTTGGCGAACTGCCCCGCGGGTACGAATGCGTCAAACATATTCTGTCCGCCGAGGAAGGGAAGCGCGCCGTCGGATTTACTCATCACCGTACCGGAACCTACCGTGTCCTTGGTACCGCCGGGGCCGTTCAAGGTACCGTTGGCCCAGTAATACTGCAGGCCGGTTTCGGAGTAGTCCAGGGTAATCCATTTAATGATGTCCCCGACAATATCTTTATTCCTGGTGTCCTTGTTGGCTAAAAGCCAGGTGCCGCCCCAGAAGAAGCCCACCGGGGGCTCGCATACCGCCCAGTCGCCGTAGGTACCTTCACCGGGTTTGCTGCCGCCGGAATTGCCCGCCATCACATAGTTGATAAGCCAGGCGGGACCAAAGAAGCCCAGGACCTTCTTTGCGCCGGCGTCCTTCATATCGGCGAACCAGGCGTCCTGCCAATCCTCGGTATCGTTGTGGTAGCCGTTGTCCTTGAGCCGTTTTGAAAGATCGAGGAAGGCTTCCCGTTTTGGGTCAATGTAGAGCTTGCCATCCACAATCCAGCCCTTGTCGGAACTGTTTTCAACCGCGTGCCAAATGTCTCCGTCCCCGGAAACAATGCCGTAGCCCTTCGCTTTTAGTTCGGCGGCCGCCGCAAAGAATTTTTCCCAGCCGGGTCCAACCTTGTCTTTAATCACCGCCGGGTCATCGGTTCCCCAGACCGCTTTGGCAATGGACCGCCGGTAAATGAAACCGCCGCCGGTTGCCTGATAGCCCAGGGCGACAAGCTCGCTGCCACGGGAACCAATATCAACCGTGTATTGGGCAATGTCCGCTTCCCGGAGCGCCGCAGGAACATCAATGCCCAAAGACGCGTAGGTTGCCGCAAAGGGCGCCGCATCCCCCTGGGAATACTTCAACACAAAGGCCGCTTCGGCGGTATAGATGTCGGGGGCGCCGCTGCCGCCGCCCGAAAGCGCCGCGTCAAGAGCCGGCTGGTACGCGCCGTCTGTCGTGGCGATGATGGTCGTCTTAATCTGATATTTCTGATCAAAATCGGGGTGCAGTTCCCGATATTTATCGAGCATCCGCGGCACTTCATCGGTGAAACTCCACAAATTGATAACCTGCTTGCCGCCGGATGCCCCTGCGTCAGACTTCTTGCACCCCGCAAAAAGAACCACCGCCGCAAACGCGCAGCCAATAATAAACACGGAAATGTATCTTCTTTTCATCATATAAACCCTCCAGGGGTATTATAAGGAGCATTGGGGAAATGGCGCTCGCCAATTATTGTGGAATTTGCCTCAAAAATTGCGGTTTTGAGAAAATGACGGACCCAGCCATTTTAGGGCCGGATAGCAGAATTGAGGTGTGGATTTTCCTACGGGACTTATGGTAGAATGACGCCATGAACGAACAAGCGCTTTTAGGGGATGAGGCGGTGGCCCTCGGGGCCATCCACGCGGGGCTTTCCGCTGCTTACGGGTATCCCGGTACCCCCTCCACCGAAATAATGGAATACCTTATTGATAATGCGTCCAAGGAGGACGGAGCCGGAAACGCAATCCGGGCTCAGTGGTGTACCAATGAAAAAACCGCTCTGGAAGCGGCCCTGGGGGTTTCCTTTGCGGGGAAGCGGGCCATGGTGACCATGAAACATGTGGGCCTCAATGTGGCGGCGGATCCCCTGATGAACGGCTCATTGCTGGGCATCAAGGGGGGCCTGGTAATCGCCGTGGCGGACGATCCGGGGATGCACAGTTCCCAGAACGAGCAGGACTCCCGGTTCTATGCCGCCTTCGCCTTTATCCCCTGCCTGGAGCCCCGGAACCAGCAGGAGGCCTATACCATGACCCGGGAGGCCTTTGACCTTTCCGAGCGCTTCCATGTGCCGGTGCTCCTGCGTATGTGTACCCGGCTTTCCCATGCCCGCTCGCAGATACAAACCGAACCGAAGCGGAATCAGAATCCCCTATCTAAAACGGAGGACAAAACCCAGTGGATGCTCCTCCCGGCCTATGCCAAGCGGAACTATATTTCGCTCATCGAAAAGCAGACCGGCCTTGGGGAATGGTCCCTGGCCCATCCCGCCAATAAACTGGAACTGGAAGCGAGAGATACTTTTCTCGCCGTGATCACCTCCGGCCTGGGGGGGAACTACTACGAAGAAAATCTGGAGGACTTTGTCAAATCCCGCTTTGGGAAGGTTCCTGCCCGGCTCCACATCGGGGCCTATCCCCTTCCGGAGGATTCCATACGCCGCCTCTGCGAAAAGGCGGAGCGGGTCATCGTCATTGAAGAAGGCCAGCCGGTAATCGAAGAACGGCTCCGGGGGCTCTTACCCCAGCGTATTGTTATAGAAGGAAGATTGGGCGGCAATGTCCCGGTGAACCGAACCGGGGAACTTGACCCGGACGTGGTTCGCCGGGGCCTTGGCCTCCCGCCGCGATCCAATGTTCTTAGCGCCGCCGGTATAACCCTGCCGAAACTGCCGGGCCGTCCTCCCCAGCTTTGCCAGGGCTGCCCCCACGCGGACAGCTACGAGACCATCAAGAAGGCGGTTCAGGACTTGGACCCCGCCGAGGGGCATCCCAACACGGCCCTTAATGCCGACATCGGCTGTTACGCCCTGGGCGCATTGCCTCCATACTCCGTGCCGGAATCCATCGTTTGCATGGGCGCGTCGGTGGGCATGGCCCGGGGCGCAGCGGAAGCGGGGCTCAAGTACGTCATCGGGATCATCGGGGACTCCACCTTCCTCCATTCGGGGATCACCGCCCTGATAGACGCCATTGTTGCGGACACCCCCATGACCCTGGTCATCCTGGATAACTCCATCGTGGCCATGACCGGCTGCCAGCAGACCATGCTGGCATCGGACAAACTCCGGCCCCTCATCCTGGGCCTGGGGCTTAACCCTGAACACCTGCTGGAACTGGAGGCAAAGAAACCACTCCTGGAAGAAAATACCGGAAAGCTGAAACGGGAACTTGAGTACCGGGGGCTTTCGGTGGTGATCTTCAAACGGGAATGTCTGGAAGCGTTCAGAAAGCGGAAGAAGGCGGAAAAGGAGAACGGTGCGGGAGATTAAACCGTGCGCCGGGTAAACAAACTCATTAAAGACATTGACCGCAATGGGAATAGCGGTATTGGATACCGTTACCCAATCAATTTGTTTATCTAAATCGCTTATCGCAGGTTTCTCCAGCAGTTCGTGGCTCTTGGCGGGTATGATTCTTCCCAACGCTACTAAAGCCGATACTGTTCCACCGGTATATTTGTTTTTTCCTCCGTCCGTACAGATTCCGGCATACTAATTTCTGCAATAATATGATTTTTTTCAATTATGCCTATTTTCTCTCCATTCTTTACATATTGGAGGTAGTGAGAAAGCTGATCCCTTATTTCTAATACCGATGCGGTTATCATATAACCTTAGAATAATCCATTTCTTCTGACTTTGTCAAGGGGAAGATTGGAACTGCACCCCGGTACCAATTGGTTGGAAGTATATCTCCTGTTAAGGAGTGCGGGGTATTTTTCTTCCCCGGCGTAAAAAAAGCCCGGTCTAGTACTAAACCGGGCCGGTGTCAGCGGTTGTTTTCCCCGCGCTTTTTATGGCGCTACTGTATTATACCCGTGTAGTCACTCCACGCCGTTTGATAACCGGTCACTACGCCTGCGGGTACATAGATTATCAGCGAGGCATTAGTACTGGCGAATACGTCAGTCCCCAATGTTGTCAGAGACGGTGTCTCCCGCAGTACATATACCGAGATCAGACCGGTACAGCCATAGAACGCATAGTTGTCGATAGAAGTAACGCTGTCGGGAATGGTAACCGAGGTCAGCCCGCTACATCCATTGAACGCATTGCTACCGATAGAAATAACGCTTTCGGGAATGGTAACCGAAGCCAGGCCGCTACAGTTACGGAACGCACCGGCGCCGATAGAGGTCACATTGTCGCCGATGATAACCGAAGCCAGACCGCTACAGCCACTGAACGCATAGTCGCCGATAGAAATAACGCTGTCGGGAATGGTAACCGAAGTCAGGCCGCTACAGTCTTCGAACGCAGAGAAGTCGATAGAAGTAACACTGTTGCCGATGGTAACCGAAGCCAGGCTGCTACAGCGATAGAATGCAAGGAAGTCGATAGAAATAACGCTGTCGGGAATGGTAACCGAAGTCAGGACACTACAGTCACGGAACGCATCATAGCCGATAGACTCAACGCCGTTTGGGATGGTATATGTAGAACCTTTTCCCGCCGGATATGCTATCAACTCCGTACCTAATTTATTAAACAAAACTCCGTCGATAGCAGAATAAGCGCTATTACTTACATTTACTTGTATTGCGCTGAGATTACTACAGCCATTGAAAATCGATCTATCGAAAGTAATGCTGTCGCCGATGGTAATCGAGGTCAGGCCGCTACAGCCAATGAACGCAGAGGAGCCGATAGAAGTAACGCTGTTGGGGATGGTAACCGAGATCAGGCCGCTACAGCCATAGAACGCAGAGTTGCCGATAGAAGTAACGCCGTTGGGGATGGTATATGTAGAACCTTTTCCCGCCGGATATGCTATCAACTCCGTACGTGAGTTATTAAACAAAACTCCGTCAATAGCAGAATAAGCGCTATTACTTCCACTTACTTGTATTGCGCCGAGATTACTACAGCCAGAGAATAACTTGCTGTAGTCGATAGAAGTAACGTTATCACCGATGGTAACCGTGGTCAGTCCGCTACAGCCATTGAAAGCATTGTTGCCGATAGAAGTAACGTTGCCTTCGATGGTAACCGAGGACAGGCCGCTACAGCCAGAGAACGCAGAGCCGCCGATAGAAGTAACGCTGTCGCCGATGGTAACCGTGGTCAGGCCGCTATAGTTATAGAACTCGTTACCGATAGAAGTAACGCTGCCCCCGATGGTAACCGAGGTCAGGCTGGTACCAAATATCGACTTGAAATTAGTAAGAACATAATTGGTATTGATGACAACCGAGGTCAGTCCGCTACAGCCGTAGAACGCATAGTTGCCGACAGAAGCAACACTGTCGCCGATGGTAATCAAGGTCAGGCCGCTACAGTAAGAGAACGCCCACTCGCCGATAGAAGTAACGCTGTCGCCAATGGTAACTGCGGTCAGACCGCTACAGTTCCAGAACGCATCGTTGCCGATAGAATTAACACGGTCACCGATGGTAACTGAAGTCAGACCGCTACAGCCAGCGAACGCAGCGGCGCCGATAGATTCAACATTGTCGCTGATGGTAACCGTGGTCAGACCGGTACAGCCAGCGAACGCAACGGCGCCGATAGAAGTAACGATGTTTGGAATGGTATATGTAGTAGAACTTTTTCTCGCCGGATATGCTATCAACTCCGTACCTAATTTATTAAACAAAACTCCGTCGATAGCAGAATAAGCGTTATTACTTCCATTTACTTGTATTGAGCTGAGATTACTACAGCCATAGAACGCCCATTCGCCGATAGAAGCAACGCTTTCGGGAATGGTCACCGAGGTCAGGTCGCTACAGCCATAGAACGCATAGTTGCCGATAGAAGTAACGCTGTCGGGGATGGTAACCGAGGTCAGGCCGCTACAGTCACGGAACGCCGACACGCCGATAGAAGTAACGCTGTCACCGATGATAACTGAGGTCAGGTTCGTATTTGAAGAGAATGAAAAACCGTTGAGAGAGGTAACACCGTTGCCAATGGTAACCGAGGCCAGGCCGCTACAGCCATCAAACGAGTTGCCGATAGAAATAACGCTGTCGGGAATGGTAACCGAGGTCAGGCCGCTACAGTCACGGAACGCATTGCCGCCGATAGTGGTCAGCGTATCAGGCAAGGTGATGGACGCAAGATGTGCCTTATTCTGTCTGTAACCCGCAACATTATAATAAGTACTTGGAATACTGGTGAAGGTACAGCCGCTCAGATCATAGGCAACATAAACGCCGTTCGGAATCGAGTCAAAAAGCTTGTGCAGGGGATCGGCGCCGCCGCTGTTGGTTCCCGAAAGCAGCCTCACATCGTCGATTGCGATTGAAACAACAATAGGATTATTCCGGCTTGCTCCGCCGCCCGCCGCCGCCAGAGATGCGATAAGTGATTTCATTTCGTCCAAAGTGTCTGCGATCGTTCCGTTGACGTTGACGTTGAAAAGAACCGATTCCGTAAAATCGCCCGCGCCCGCGAAAAAGGTAAAGACTGCCTCGGTGGTCAGATTCTGATAGATATGTACCACTTCTTTTTTCCCTGCGGATTTGCCGCCCTCCGTCAGGGCTGCCGTAATCACGTAGTACCCGGCGTCCACCGGCGTCTTTGTTCCCGAAAGGGTGGTTACGCCCCTGGCTGTTGTTGGTGTACACCCGCTTGTCAAATCAGTAGTCCCTGCAACCCCCAGCTTTTCCCAGGTGAGG
Organism: Spirochaetia bacterium; assembly: GCA_025997495.1. GTDB lineage: Bacteria > Spirochaetota > Spirochaetia > Treponematales > Breznakiellaceae > Termitinema. Next base: position 12,429 of record BNUR01000056.1, read on the forward strand.
GAAACAAGGGCTGCCCTCGACGGATACTCGACGGTGTAGGTGAGTGTTCCACTTCCCGTGGTTTTCTCCGGTTCCAGGGTGATACTGACGGAGGTGGAGCCGCCCTCGGTAACCGTAAAGGCGGCGCTGCCGGCTGCCGCCAGGTTAGTATGCGCTGCTTCAAGGTAGGCTTCCACCGTAAGGTTCCAGTTGCCCGTTACCAGGGTGAAGTCCCTACCGCTAACAGGGGTTTTCACTTCCCCCGCCCCTGCGCCGTCCTTGGTAAAGGTATACACATAGGAGTGAAGCCATGGCTGGGTGGGATAGATCGTCCGCGCCGGGGCAAAATCCTCACCCGCGATGGACACCCGCACTTGCCCGGTTCCCGGAGGCGTTGAAATCCCCGCATTGGGGGGCGGGGAAACGGGGTTACTACAAGCGGCGAACAGAACTGCCGCTCCGGCAATAAAGCCGTAGAGGACCTTCAGACCGGAGGTCCGGTTCATAAACTTTTTCATGTGTTCTCCCTAATTAATTACCGTAATAGTAATAGTTTTTGAATACCAGGCGTTCCCTTTTTTTACCTGGAGCCCTATGTAATATATCCCATTGCCTTTCCCGGGGCTGTTAAAGGTGTAGGTCGGGGCGGTTCCTTTCGGCGCCGCAACATCGCTGCCGTTAATGGACCACTGGTGGTTTGTATACTCAGCTCCGCTGGGGCCGGTGATAAGCGCCGTATGGGACGCAGATCGGGAGAGGGTCACCGAACTAGGAGAGGCAAGGATGGTGGTGTCATTTGTCCAGAGATTTACCGTCATTGTGGCGCCTGTTGCCGCTATTAACGCTTCGATTTTCGCTTTCAAACTGTCGAGCAGCGTTTTTTCCGCCGTCAGCAAAACCTTTACGTCTACGCTTAACAATCCGTATGCCGCAAGCGCCGCGTCAACGGCGGCTTCGTCGCCAATCGCCGCTGTGCCAACCGTTTTTGCCAGTATTGCCGCGTAGGTCGTCGTAAAGGCGTCTGCCGCGATCCGGTTCGCTTTTAGTTCGTTGATTTTTGCTTTCAGATTGTCGAGCAGGATTTTTTCCGCCGTCAGCAGAGCCTTTGCATCCGTGTTTAACAATCCGTATGCCGCAAGCGCCGCGTCTACGGCGGCTTCATCGCCAATCGCCGCCGTACCAACCGTCTTTACCAGTATTGCGGCGTGGGTTGTCGTAAAGGCGTCTGCCGCGATCCGGTCCGCTTTTAGATCGTTGATTTTTGCTTTCAGATTGTCGAGCAGCGTTTTTTCCGTCGTCAGCAAAGCCGTTGCGTCTGCGCTTAACAATCCGTATGCCGCAAGCGCCGCGTCTACGGCGGCTTCATCGCCAATCGCCGCCGTACCAACCGTCTTTGCCAGTATTGCGGCGTGGGTCGTCGTAAAGGCGTCTGCCGCGATCCGGTTCGCTTTTAGTTCGTTGATTTTTCCTTTCAGATTGTCGAGCAGCGTTTTTTCCGCCGTCAGCAAAGCCTTTGCGTCTGCGCTTAACAATCCGTATGCCGCAAGCGCCGCATCAACGGCGGCTTCGTCGCCAATTGCCACCATGCCAACCGTCCTTGCCAGTATTGCGGCGTGGGTTGTCGTAAAGGCGTCCGCTGTTTCTTGCGCGGGATGTTCTGCCGCCGCAGTTGCCGGGAAGGTGATGGTTACCATGCCGCTATCCACCGCATTGGTTACTGTTGCCCCTGAGTAGGTAAAGCTGTCCGCCGTTACACCGGTAAAGGTAAAGCCGGGTTTCGCCGCCAGGGTAACAACGGCTTTGTAGACCCTGTTTGCCGCAAATGCTGCAGGAGCCGCCGTTATCCCATTGTTCTCAAACCAGCCTATGGTTCCGGTGTACTGGGCCGTGTTAATTGCCGTGGTGTTTTGTGTTGCGCCTTTAACGGGGGCAATAACCAAACTGTCCAAGCTTAATGCGTTTATGATGGTATCGGCGCCCGCGGCCGCGGTTACCGGGAAGGTAATAGTTACCGTGCCGCTATTCGCCGCATTCGTTACCGATGTTGCGCCGGTATGGGCAAAGCTGTCCGCCCCCACACCGGTAAAGGTATAGCCGGTTTTCACGGTGAGGGTAACAATGGCTTTGTAGACCGTGTTTGCGGCAAACACTGCGGGAGCCGCCGTTGTCCCATCGTTCTCAAACCAGCCTATGGTTCCTGTGTACTGAGCCGTGTTAATTGCCGTGGTGTTTTGTGATACGCCTTTAACGGGGGGCGTAACCAGGTTGTCCAGGCTTAATGCGTTTATGATGGTATCGGCGCCCTCGGCCGCAGTTGCCGGGAAGGTGACGGTTACCGTGCCGCTATTCACCGTATTACTCACCGTTGAGCCGGTATAGATAAAGCTGTCCGCCGCCACGCCGGTAAAGGTAAAGCCGGTTTTCACGGTGAGGGTAACAATGGCTTTGTAGACCGTGTTTGCGGCAAACACTGCGGGAGCCGCTGTTATCCCATTGCTCTCAAACCAGCCTATGGTTCCGGTGTACTGGGCCGTATTAATTGCCGTGGTGTTTTGTGGTGCGCCTTTAACGGGGGCAATAACCAGACTGTCCAAGCTTAATGCGTTTATGATGGTGTCGGCGCCTGCGGCCGCGGTTACCGGGAAGGTAATAGTTACCGTGCCGCTATTCGCCGCATTCGTTACCGATGTTGCGCCGGTATGGGCAAAGCTGTCCGCCGCCACGCCGGTAAAGGTAAAGCCGGTTTTCACGGTGAGGGTAACAATGGCTTTGTAGACCGTGTTTGCGGCAAACACTGCGGGAGCCGCCGTTATCCCATCGTTCTCAAACCAGCCTATGGTTCCGGTGTACTGGACCGTGTTAATTGCCGTGGTGTTTTGTGGTGCGCCTTTAACGGGGGCCGTAACCAGGGATGTCAGGCTAAGGGCGGTCACGACCACCGAGGCGTTTTCATCCTTGGTATATGCCGCCGTCAATACCGCGCTGTCGTTCCAGCCCGTTTTTACCGCGATAGCCTTAACCGTTGCAGGGAAGCCGGGCAGCGTAAAGGGCTCGGTGTATGCCGTGCTGCTTGCCGATGGCACGGAACCGTCGATGGTGTAGTGAATTACCGCGCCGCCGGTATCTGTGGCAAGGCTTATTGTCTGCGCTGGGTTGATAGCCCCCGCCGCCGGGTTTGCGGTAGGAGTGGCCGCTGTTTTGGGGGGCAGATCGTCATTGACGGGGTTTTTACACCCGGTGAGCGTGAGGGCTGCTGCCCCGGCCATCATGATGGCGGTCAGCAAGATTGCTTGTACGGCCCTCATCATCGTCTGCTTCCTTTTCATAATAGCTCCTATAAATGAAATTGAGATAAGAAGCCCCGTTGCATGCCGTATTGAACCTATC
>BNUR01000057.1 GCA_025997495.1 Spirochaetia bacterium
ATTGAGGTATATCAGGGTGAATCTTCTGATCCGGAAAACAACGAGCGCCTCGGCGAGGTGCATCTCGAAGGAATTCCCCCGGCCAGGCAGGGGAAAGAACCGGTGGAAGTAACCTTCGGCTACGATATGAATGGTATCCTCCAGGTAAAGGCAAGCGTGGTGTCCACCGGCAAGCAGGTTTCCGCCGAAATCAATACGGCGGGGGTAAAGGCAAAGGCGGCCCTGGATGTAAGCCAGTGGGAGAAAGCCGAGGGCGCCCGGCAGATGCGGCCGCTGATACGGAAGGCTGAAAAATGTATCAACGCGGGTAATGACATTGGCGGTGACGTAGAACTCCTTGTGGAGCGTCTCAAAGAAGCGCTGCTCCTTGGCAACAAAGAACAGGCGGAAAAAATCCGGGAACAATTGCTGCTCATGCTTGAGACCCTCGAAAAGGTGGAAACACTGTTTCCAAAGGAGAAGCGGTAGCCGTGAAAAAGGCGCTTTCCCACCGCTATTACCGGCTGGGCCTGGCGGCGGCAAAACAGCGGCATTTAAGCACGGCGCTTCGCTATGCACAATGCGCCGCCATCCTGGATCCGGAAAATAATGACGCTGCGCATCTGGCGGAAATTTGCCGGTACGAGCTTGGCGGCCCCGTGCAACAAAGTTTCCCGCGCAGTATTGGTGAAGAACAAATACCGGAACAGGCTGTCCTTCTTATAAAGCAAAGAAGCTGGGCCAAGGCCGCGCGGCTTTTGAGGAAGGTTCCGGATCAAAGTGTGCGGTGTTTTGCCATACAGGGCTGCCTGTGGGCGCTGGCAAAACGCCGCGCTTTGTCGGCGGATTACTTCGTCAGGGTGCTGGCAAAGGATCCCGGAAACCCTCTTGCGCTGTACGCCCTGACGGAACTTGGCCCGGCGCAATCCGGCCCGGCACAAGTCGGAGCGCTACGATTCTTTAGGAGGTTTTTTTGAATCCGGGCCTCTTTGAAGAAGAAAAATTAAACTATTACCAAATACTGGGTGTAGAAAAGACCGCCGGGGATGAAGAAATAAAGCGCGCCTATTTCAGCATGGTGCGTAAATTTCAACCCGGCAGTTTTCCTGAAAAATTTAAGGAGATCCGTACCGCCTACGAAACCCTTAAGGATACAAAAAAACGCGCCGAGTACGATGCGGTAGGTGAGCTGCCCGGTTCCGTGGCGCCGCTTTTTAACGAGGCGCAATGGCTTGATCACCAGGGCAGACACAGCAAGGCGGCGGAATTATATACTACAATATTGAAAGTCCATCCTGAATTGGACAATGTGCGGGAACAATACGCAAAATCCCTGACCCGGGATCAAAAAACCGGCAAGGCAGCCGAAGTTTGGGAGGAACTTTGCAGGCGGAATCCTGCTAATGCCTTTTACTCAGAAGAACTGGCTGAGTGCTATTGCGAGCGGGGCTGGCACAAGAAGGCCGAAGCCGAGGTGAAACGTACACTCATCCTTGATCCTTCGTCTTTGGATGCGTGGTCTCTTCTCATTCACTGTGTTGCTACAAAAGGGAAGACCGCTTCTGACTCAAGTATTGTGTTTGATGAACTTAGCGTCCTTGTTCGAGGGGCGCTTAAAGCAGTTAATCAAGTAAAAGAAAACGAATGGAAAAAAATCTACCTGTATTCCTATGCCTTTACTACTGCTTCTGATCAGGACCGGAACGTTGCCGGAGGCTATTTAGAAGAGATCGCCCGTCTGATACGCGAAGGTGGCCGGGACGCACGGGAATCCGGCATGACGGCCATCGTAATGATACTTGGCATCATTCCGAATTTTCATCTGGGCCTTTTTTACAAGGAGCTAAAGAAAATAGTGGATCTGCTGCCGGAACTCATGGTTGAGCGGAAAAAAGGGCCAAACCCGGTCAGGGTGCGTGTTGAGAAGATTCGAACACAGTATGAAATTGAAAATCTTCCACAAAAAGGTTTCCCCGAGGTTTTTTGCGATCTTTTCAGGCTGCTGACGGCAGAATTTGAAGATGACGACGATGAGATCCAAATCGCTGCCATGGAGTTTGAAATTCTTAACAAGAAAAATACCTACGATCCGCAACTGCGGCGTCTAAGAGAAGAATTTCCGGAACTTTACGGGTTGCATAGTGCTTTTTTTAATCAAGCGCTACGCACTAAGGACCCCGAAAAAATGCTGTATCAGCGGGGTAAAAAGGTTCACCAGTACAACCGCGCCACCGGTTTTTTTGACGAACACCCGGAAGACGCCCCCGAACAACCTATCCGCCGAGCTGAACCGAAAATAGGTCGCAATGATCCCTGTCCCTGCGGCAGCGGAAAAAAATACAAAAAGTGCTGCGGGGCTTAGAGAAGCGCCATTTGCCTTTGTCTGTCATAGTATCACTGCTAAAAACTTGAATACGAAATCCGACATGGCGTCCATGGTGGTGATCACAGAACCGGTTTTTTAGCGTCTACCGGCAGGTATAGGCCCCGTCCACAATCAAATCGCTGCCGTTGGTATAACCGGAACTTTCGGCGGCCAGATAGATCACCGCCCCCACCAATTCTTCGGGATCACCCATGCGATGGGCGGGGATCAGGGGCATCCAGGCATCCTTCAGTTCCTGGGGGGTATCGACGCTCATGGGAGTACCGATATAGCCCGGACTCAGGCTGTTCACCCGGATACCATATTGAGACCATTCCACCGCCAGGGATCGGGTCATATGGATGACCCCGGCCTTGGACGCGTTATAGGAGGCCTGCCATTGGGGAACATTCACGATGGAGCCGGACATGGAGGCCATGTTAATGATACTGCCCTTAATATGCCGTTCAATCATGATCTTCCCCGCAGCACGGGCCATGATATATTCACCGGTCAGGTTGATATCCAGCACTTCCCGCCATTCGGCGATACTGGCCTCGGTAGTATCCTTGTGGATACAGATGCCGGCGTTGTTAAAAACGATATCCAGGGAGCCGGAACGGGAGAGCACCGTCTTAAGCGCGGCGTCCACCTCGTTTTCCCTGGTAACATCCGCCAGGAGGCTGTAGGCTTTCCCCCCCTCTTTTTCAATAAGGCGAACTGTTTCATCAGCCCCGGTACGGGAAATAATGGCGATCTCGGCGCCCGCCTTAGCGAGTCCCCGCGCGACCACCTGGCCTATACCCCGGCCGCCGCCGGTTACCACCGCCACCTTTCCCTTGAGGCCGAACAACTTTTCCAAATAGCTCATCATTTTTCTCCTTCTACGATAAATCGATCATCACCTTTACTATTTCCGGATGTCCCGCGGCGGCAAATTCATAGGCCGCAATGGCATCATCAAACTTGAAGGTCTTGCTGATAAATTTCTTGATATCAATTTTTCCGGCGTTTACCAAGGCGATGGCCTGGTCAAAACAGTTGATGTACCGGAATATGGTTTCAATGCTGATGCCCCGGCCCTGTAAATAGGACACGTCAATGGGGACCGTCCCGTTCATCATGCCCACCAGGACAACCTTGGCGCCTTTTTTTGCGCAGCGGAAGAAATCGGGGTAAACCTTGGGACTGCCGGAGGCTTCAAAAATAACATTGACCCCCTTACCGCCGGTTTCCTTCATGATAAATTCCTGGAGATTTATCTTTGCGGTGTTTACCGTAACGATATTGGGGACCGTGCCCGCCAGGTCCAGTTTTTCCTGCTTCACGTCGGAAATGAAAACCCTGCTGCATCCTCCGGCCAGGGCGGAGATGGCGCACATAACACCAATGGTCCCACAGCCGACCACTAAGGCCGTATCGCCGGGCTTAATCGCCCCCTTCTTTGCCGCCTCAATGCCGATAGCCAGGGGCTCCATCATGGCCCCCTCGGCGGCGCTCATTCCCTTGGGCAGCTTAAAGCAGAACTGCGCCGGATGCACCACGGTCTCCCGTAGGCAGCCGTGGACAGGCGGGGTTGCCCAAAAAACCACATCGGGATCGATGTTATACATACCTTCCATAACTTCATGGGAACGCATATTGGGAATCCCCGGCTCCATGCAGACCAGATCGCCGATTTCCAGATCGATTACCTTGTCGCCTTTTTCAATAATGATCCCCGCCGCCTCATGGCCCAGGATCATGGGCTCCCGGACGATATAATCGCCGATGGCCCCTTCATTGTAATAATGAACATCGCTGCCGCAAATTCCGCAGGCCTTTATTTGAATCTTTACATCATAGGAGCCCAGGGTTTCCTGGATAGGATAATCCCGCAGGCTTAGTTTTTTGGCCGCTTCAAGCACCAATGCTTTCATACATAAACTCCCATTAGAAAAAAGGGGATCCCCCAAAGGGAATCCCCGAGTAATACTACTTCAACGCGCCGGTGCTCTTGTGCACGGCAATAAGTTCATCAACATTGTCCTTGTCATACCTCGGGCAGTCAATGTCGGTATTCACGATGGTGGTCTGCTTGCCGGTAAGAATGTCGTTGGCCATGGCCGTAATTTTTTCCGCAAGACTATCGGCGTTCTGGAACGAAGTGGCGGTCAGGGTCCCTTCCTTGATCAGAAGAGCCGCGCCGGCATCGCCGTCAACGCCGTAGGCCAGAAGATTGGCAAATTTGGCATTGCCTTTTACCGCTTCAAGGGCGCCCATGGCCATGTTGTCGTTCATTGAGATGACCGCATCGATCTGGGGATACGCCTGGACCCAGTCTTCCATATAGCGCATGCCCTCGTCTTTGTTCCAGTGACCGCTATTCTCGGCCACGATGGTGACATCCGGGCGCTTGGCAAAGAATTCCTCCGCCCATGCCCTGCGCCGTTCAACGGAGTGCATGTTCCCGTCGGGACCGCGCAGCACCACTACCTTGCCATTTTGAGGAACCTGGTTCAGCGCAAAGCGGGCAACCACCGCGCCCTGCTCGTAGGGATTGGCGTCCACGCTGTTGACCAGCTTCAGGAACTCGTCATCGGGAATCCGGGGATTGGTCACGATAACCGGAATCTTCGCGGCGGCCACCTGCCGGAGAACCGGTTTGATAGCTTCACTGTCGTTGGGCTGAACGATGATCAGATCGTACTTGTTGGTGATACCATTTTCAATGAGGCTGATCTGCTTCGCATCGTCGGCGGATGCGTCCTGAACGGTTACCGTAAAATTCGGGTACTTGGCGCTTTCCTTCGTTATCGAGTTCGCAAGCCATGCCGCGAACAGATCCGCCTGCGCCCGGGCAACGTAGAGAACCCGCTTTTGTCCGGAAGCCCCGCCGCTCTGCTGTCCGCCGCCGGCAAAAGCCAGGGCAGAACAAACCAGCAGCACCAAAACCGCACTTACCAATTTCTTCATAAAACACTCCTCCAAAAATATTTTAAGCGCCATGCGCCTAATTGCACACCTATTCTATTTTTGTTTCCCCGATACGGGCCGCCAGTTCTTTGGGTTTAGCCCGCTTGTTTTTCGCCTGAATATCCATTATCACCGCCAGGGCAATGATAACACCCTTGACGATCTGCTGAACATAGGAGTTCACCCCGACGAGGTTCATAATATTATTGAGGATACCCACGATAAAAGCGCCCGCCAGGGTTCCCATGGCCGTCCCCATACCGCCGGAAAAACTGGTGCCCCCGATAACCGCCGCGGTCAAGGCCTCAAACTCGTAGCTCATGGCTCCACTGGGGAGGCCCGCATTGTTCCGGGACATGAACAGGACACCCGCGAGGCCGACCAGACAGCCGTTAATCAAATAGCAGATAAACTTTGCCTTGGGAACCTGAATCCCCGAGGCGTTTGCCGCTTCCTCGTTTCCTCCAATGGCATAGAGGGAGCGCCCGAACCGGCTGTTATTCAAAATATACCAGGTTAAGAGGAGCATCAACACCATAAAGAGTATCGTAATGGGGATATGAAACAGCAAACCCTGCCCGAAAACAACAAAATTACCAATTTGGTAGATACTCTGCCCCTGGGTGTACAGCAATACGGTGCCCCGGGCCATGGTCATCACCGCCAGGGTGGCGATAAAGGGAGGCGTCTTGTAGACGCTTACTAGGATACCGCTGACCACATTGCAGAGAAGGCCAATCCCGATCCCGGCAAAGAAGGCCAGGGGCAGGGAACCGGTCGCCTTGTACAGGGCGATGGACAGAACGCCGGAAAGGGCCAGCACCGCCCCGGAAGAAAGATCGATGAGCCCCGCAATGATAAGCAGGGTCTCCCCGAAGGCCAGTATGGTAACCACCGAGTTCTGCTTCAGGATATTGGTGAGGTTGGTCACCGATAAAAAATTCCGGTTCAACAGGGTACTGATAAGAAAGGCCCCTATCAATATCACAAAAATACTATTCTTACTCAGCATTGAAGCAACACGGGACCATGAAAACTCTTTGTCCTTCGCCATCTTTTTTTCCTTACCTGAATTTTACCCGGCCGCTTTAACGCTGCCCGTGGCGTACTGCATAATCAGTTCCTGGGAAAACTGGTCCCGCTGCAATTCAGCCGCCAGTCTGCCCTTGGACATCACATAAATACGGTCGCACATCCCCAACAGTTCCGGCATCTCCGAGGAGATCATGACGATGCCTTTTTCGCCGTCCTTCACAATTTCGCTCATCAGTTTGTAGATCTCATACTTTGCCCCAACATCAATGCCCCTGGTTGGTTCGTCCAGGATCAGCACCGAGGGGTCCTTGATAAGCCACTTGGCGAGGACCACCTTCTGCTGGTTTCCCCCGGAAAGGTTTGACGCCGGAACTTCTATAGAAGGGGCTTTTATCCTGAGGTTCTTAACCTGCTCATGCATTTCCGCCAGCTCTTTATTTTTATGCAGCCTGCCGCCGTAAATATACCGGGCAAGATTCGGCAGCCCCATATTCTCACGGATACTGCGCATCAGCACCAGGCCGAAGCGGCGGCGGTCTTCGGAACACATGGCGATACCGTTACTCACACTGTCCGCAACCTTCTTTATCGTAACCGGTTTGCCCCGCACCGTTACTACACCCGAATCAATAGGGTCCAGCCCGCTGAGCGCCCGGACAACTTCGGTCCGCCCCGCGCCCACCAGCCCGGCAAATCCCACGATCTCCCCGGCATGGAGGGTAAAACTAATGTCTTTAAACACACCGATACGGTTCAGCTTATCCACCCGCAGAATCTCTTCACCCCGGGTAACCGCAATCTTAGGATAATCGTTGGACAATTCCCGGCCCACCATCTGAGCGATAACCTTGTCTATGGTCAGGTTTTTGGCATCGTCGTTGCCCACCACCTTACCGTCCCGGAAAATAGTTATACGGTCGGCGATTTTGAATATTTCATCCATCTTATGGGAAATATAGATGATGCTCTTGCCCCGGTTTTTCAGGTCAAGGATTTTGTTAAGCAGATCATCCGCCTCTTTCTTGGCAATAGAAGAGGTGGGCTCATCCATGATGATAACCGGGGAATCCTTGTGGATGGCCTTTACGATTTCCAGCATCTGGATATCGGCGATGCTCAGATACTTCAGCTTGGTATGGATACCGTCCACCATGCGGGGGTTGTTAAGGAGCCCCTCGGCCCGCAAAAGCCGCTCGGTTTCTGTATAGATATACTTCCAGTCTACCCGGCCAAATTTGTTTACCGGCAAATCCCCCAGGAACAGGCTTTCCGCCACGGACATCTCCGGCACATAGGTACATTCCTGGAAAATCATGGCGATTCCCCGCTTCCTGGCCTCCACCGGATTCTGTATCTGTACCGGTTTGCCCTCAATAAACATTTCCCCGGCATCCGCCTTGTAGAGGCCGTTGATTATCTTCATCAGGGTGGACTTCCCCGCGCCGTTTTCGCCGCACAGGGCATGGACTTCCCCGCGTTTGGCCGAAAAGCTCACCCCGTCCAGGGCCAACACCCCGGGAAAGGCCTTGGTAATATTCTTCAATTCAAGGAATGTATCACTTGACATAATAGTAGTATCCCACGAATTTTTGCGCATGTCAAGATAAACTTTGCGCAAAATACGAAAAAATAGCGATTTTTTTCCTTGAGTAATTGCCTTTTTTGCTTAAATAGCCTATTGTAAAACCACAGTGAAAACGCCGAAATCAAAAAATTTTACCATGGAAACCGTTGCGTTAAAGGCGGGTGTTTCAATTACCACGGTTTCCCACGTGATCAATAAAACCAGGCATGTAAGCCGGGAAACCAAAGACGCGGTCCTGCGGGCAATACGGGATCTGAATTATCAACCCGCCAAAATGAATAAATCATCCCCGGAAAAGGGGATTTATGTTGGGGTAATTCTGGCGGATGCCCGGGAAGATTTTTTTATTGCCATGATAAAGAACATTGAATCCATCGCTACCGACTACGGGATAGCCACCATTTTTTGCGATTCCGAGGGGGACCCCGAAAAGGAGGAAAAGAATATCGGGACCCTGCTGGAACGGAAGGTAAGCGGCCTCCTGCTTGCGCCGGTTGACGCGGATCATTTCCCCAAGTTGCTGCAAAATATCTCCATCCCGGTGGTGCTTATCGACCGGCAGTATGAATCCCATAATTTTATGTTTGTGGGGATAAATAATTTTCATAGCAGCTACCTGGGGACGAAGTTTCTTATTGATAAGGGGTGTAAACATATAGGATTTGTTGGATATTCCGGGCCTGTGTATACGGTCAGGCAGCGGATCCTTGGATATAAGGCTTCCCTGGTGGAATTTTACCCCGCCGTGCTCCCCAAGGTGCTTTGCCTGAATTATAACCGGGAGGACTCTTTCCCCCTGATTAAACAGTTTATCCTTGATGAGAAGCTTGACGGCCTTGTTTGCGCTACCTCTACCCTCTGTTATGAGGTTGTGGAAGTTTTGGATACCCTGGATACGGGTGTACAAAAAAACCTGAAAATTATCTGCTATGATGATAATCGCTGGCTTGATTACTTAAAATATCCGGTATCGGTCATTTCCCAGCCCATCGCGGAAATAGGCCATACCGCCATGGAAAATCTCCTGCAATTCATTGAACAGGCCGATTCCCGCGAAATGAAACGGGAACTCCTGTTAGACACCACCATCATCGACCGAATAAAATGAGGCCCCGTCCCCCTTGTCCTCCCTCCCTGTCCGTGGTAAATTTCCTCCATGAAAGCCGCTATCATCTTTGGTTCCGCCTCGGATAAACCGGTGATGCAGAAAGCCGCCGCCGTCCTCCGGGATTTCGGGGTGGAGTTTTCCGCCCACATCCTGTCCGCCCACCGGGTACCGGAACTGCTCACGGAAACCCTCAAAACCCTGGAAGCCAATGGGGTTGAGGTGATCATCGCCGGGGCGGGGCTTGCGGCTCATCTGCCCGGGGTTATCGCCGGCCAGACCTTCATCCCGGTAATCGGGGTGCCCCTGACCTCCGGCGGGCTCGGCGGCCTGGACGCCCTTCTTTCCATCGTCCAAATGCCTAGGCCCATACCGGTGGCGTGCGTAGGGGTGGACAACGCCGCCAATGCGGCCTACCTTGCCTGCGAGATTCTTGCGGTGAAGTATACCGGGATGAAAGAAAAACTGGCGGCTTTTAGGGTAAAAATGAAGGCCGATTTTGCCGGGGACAATTTTCGGGATACGGGAGGAGTAGAACTATGAGCGATGTAGAGCAGGGGACTCAACTGTACGAGGGCAAGGCGAAGAAAGTTTACGCGACAGACCACCCGGATCAGGTTATCATCCATTACAAGGATGACGCCACCGCTTTTAATGGGGAGAAGAAGGGCCAAATCGAGGACAAGGGGGTGATGAACAACAAAATCGCTTCCGGTCTTTTCGAACTGCTCTCCCAGTCCGGTATCCCCACCCATTATATCAAAAGGCTTAACGATCGGGACATGCTGTGCAAGAAGGTCACCATCGTGCCCCTGGAGGTGATAGTCCGCAATGTGGCCGCCGGTTCCATGGCCAAACGCCTGGGCCTTGCGGAAGGGACGGCACTTAAAACCACGGTATTTGAGCTTTCCTATAAAGATGACTCCCTGGGGGATCCGCTGATCAACGACTACCACGCGGTGGCCATCGGCGCTTCCACCTTTCCGGAAATCGAAAAAATCAAGGCCATCACCTTTAAGATCAACGATCTGCTTTCCGCATTTTTTCTAAAGAAGGGTATCAAGCTTATCGACTTTAAACTTGAGTTCGGCAGAACCGCCGGAACCGGAAGTTCTTTGGGCGAGTTGGTGCTGGCGGATGAAATTTCCCCGGACACCTGCCGTTTCTGGGATGCCAAAACCAACGAAAAGCTCGACAAAGACCGGTTCCGCCGGGACTTAGGAAATGTGAAGGAAGCCTACATTGAAATCCTCAACCGAATTGGGTGATTCCGGGGACGACAAGCCGCGGCAGATAATTTATACTCCTGATGAGGATAAATTATCTGAAGAATGCGGAGTCTTTGGAGTTTTCCTTAACGATCCTGCGCGGGACGCGGCTTCCCTGGCCTATTACGGCTTGCTGTCCCTGCAGCACCGGGGGCAGGAAAGCGCCGGACTGGCGGCAGCCCGGGATGGGACAATAGAATGCCGGAAGGGGATGGGCCTGGTGGGGGATGTATTCAACACCGATACTATTGCCCAGCTCAAGGGATCTTCTGCGGTGGGCCATGTACGCTACTCCACCACCGGCAGTTCCTGTGTTGAAAACGCCCAGCCCTTTGTAAGCCGTTTCAAGCTGGGTTCCATTGCGGTGGCCCATAACGGCACCCTTACCAACGCCGATGTGGTTCGGGAACTCCTGGAGGACGCCGGTATAGGCTTCATCTCTTCCAGCGACAGTGAAGTTATCGTCAACCTCATCGCCAAAAATTACAAAAAAGGCCTGGAAAAGGCCCTCACCGATACTATTAAATTCATCAAGGGATCCTACGCCCTGGTAGTCCTAACCGGCGATTCCCTGGTGGGCGCACGGGATCCCAACGGGATACGGCCTCTGTGTCTGGGTAAGCTCGCGGACCAAAGGTCCGGCGGAGGCTGGATATTGGCCAGCGAATCCTGTGCGATAGATGCGGTGGGCGGCGAATTTGTCCGGGACATAGAGCCCGGGGAACTGATCATTATTAATAAGGGTGATGTTCTCTCCTTCAGTTTTAGTGAAAAGACCCGGCGGGCGGTTTGCTCCTTTGAATATGTCTACTTTGCCCGTCCCGACAGTATTATTGACAAGGTCGATGTATACGGTTCGCGGATACGGGCGGGGGAAATCCTGGGCCGGGAGTCGGCGGTTGTTGCGGATCTGGTTGTCGGGGTGCCGGATTCCGGCGTACCGGCGGCCATCGGGTACGGCAGGGCCACAGGAACACTGTTCGGGCTGGGCATTGTAAAGAGCAAATATGTGGGCCGCACCTTTATAGCGCCGGATCAGGCGGCCCGTGAAAAGGCCGTTTCGGTAAAGCACAACGTGATCCACCGGGAAGTTCAGGGGAAGCGGGTGGTGGTCATTGACGACTCCATTGTCCGGGGCACCACCAGTAGGCGTCTGGTTTCCATTTTACGGAAGGCCGGCGCCAGGGAAGTCCATATACGTGTCTGTTCACCTCCGGTACGTTTTCCCTGTTATTTCGGCATCGACACCCCCCATCGCAAAGACCTTATCAGCAACGAAAACAGTGTTACTGAACTTTGCAAATCCCTGGGCGCGGACAGCCTAGCATTCATTTCCGTAGCGGGCCTCCTGGAATCCCTGGACGCCGGCGAAGAAAAGTCCTACTGCCTGGGGTGCTTTACCGGGGAATATCCTATACCGGTTTCGGGGGAAGAAGCCTAGCAGGTAGATGGACTAAATTGTGTATAACAGCGAAAGAATAATTAACCACAAACTACACGAACGTCACGAACTGAGGATACTATATCAATAATAAGTTCGTGGCGTTCGTGTGGTTCGTGGTTTACCTTCTTCATTCATATTGACAATGGTGTCTACCTGCTAGACCTTAGGATTGTCTACTTCAATTTTGTCCGCTTCCTGGAAAGGCGCCAGGGTCGATACCATGCGTACCACCGAATCGGAACGGTTCAGCACATAGTGTACCTCCTTGGGTTCAATGTGGATGAACTGACCCTTGGTGAGGGTATGGACAACATTGTCCACAACGATGGTAAGGGTTCCTTCCAGGATGTAGAAGTTCTCTTCCATAATTTCGTGGTAATGGGCGCGGAAATCCTTGCCCGCCGTAAATTGCACAATCGCAAAGTTACTATTGGGCCCCCGCATCAGATACTTGGGGCCGTTATCGCCGGAACGATACTCTTTGTCTTTTTCATCAACTATGTACATACCTATACTCCTCTCATTACGGTGTTTATAACCCGGGCGCAGACCACATATGCCGGGTGATGTTCCGGTTACTAAGTTCCAACTGCGCGGCATACACGGTCTGCCAGTCATCATAGGCCTTCCGGTATACCGCCTGATTTTCCTGATTTGGCGTAAATTCTTTCTCGATTTTTACCAGTTTACGGGCCGCCGCTTTAATATCCGGGTACAGGCCGATTCCCTTACCCGCCAGTAATGCTGCGCCCAGGGAGGTCGCCTCCTTTACCGCCGGGACCAGAACCGGTATGCCCAGCACATCCGCCAGTATCTGCGGCCAGAGCGCGCTCTTCGACGCCCCGCCGGCAAATACCACCCGCTCCGGGCGGTTTCCCGTAGCCGAGCTACCTGCGGTAGCTTTTTCCACCAGCCGCAAATGCCCTAAGGTTACCAGAGCGGTATTTTCCATGATAGCCCGGTAGAAGGTGTATTTGTTGAACTGTTCGGGCACAAGTTCAAAGTTAGTAAAGGTGGGGGAGGCATGTTTCCAGGAAATGTAGTTCATCACGTCCGAGAAGGCGCAGATCATACCGTAGCTGCCCGCAGGAATCTTGAACGCCTCCTTGTCCATCACCGCGTAGGGGTCGGTGTTTTTTTCCGCAGCGATGCGGGTTTCCTCCTGACAAAAGGCATCCCGGTACCAGCGCATAACCATGCCGGGTTTGATGGCCAATGCCTCGTACTGCCACAGGGAGGGCAATGCGTGGCAATTGACCCGGACATCGCATTTGGCAGAGGTCTTCCCCGTGCCGGTGTTGTACTCGTACTGCCAGAAACTGCCCCCGAAAACCGCAGCATCGTTAACATCAACCATGCCGACCCCCAGGGACCCTGCCTGGCAATCCCCTGCGCCGGCAATAAGGGGGGTCCCCTCCGTAAGCCCGGAATCCGCCGCGCCCTGCCGGGAAATTTTGGAAACCGGGGTTCCGCACTCCAGTATATCCGGAAATATATCCTCACGGAGGCCGCAGCGGCGGGCTATGCTGGTATCCCAAGCCCTGGTTTGCAAATCAAAAAGCCCCGTGGTGGATCCGTTGCTGGGTTCAACTGCCAGCACCCCGGACAGGCGGTAGATGAGCCAGTCGTTAAACATCCCGATCCGGGCTATCTTTTTATACACTTCGGGAAGCTTGTTCTTTACCCAGAGCAGCCGCGGCAGGGCGCCCAGGGCAAAGGTTTGCCCCGATTCAAGGTAGAGATCCCGTTCCAGGTCCGGGGAAATTTGTTTAAGCTGTGCCACCTCATCATTACTGCGGGCATCTACATTGGCGCAGGCCCAGATTTCTTTGCCCGCGGCGTCGTAGAGCACGATGCCCTCCCGCATACAGGTGGTGGAAACCGCAGCGATACTGCCGGCCTTGATACCCGTTTCCGCAAGAACCTCCCGGATACAGGTACAGGCAAGCTGCCAGTTTGCGGTCCAGTCAAAATCCATGCTGCCGGGATACCGGGGATCCTCCCGGTGGGTCCATTCCCGGGCGCTGCAGCCGATTTGGTTCCCCAGGGTGTCAAAAATCACCGCTCTGACGCTGCCCGTACCCGCGTCAATAGCCATCACATAATCAGCCATGGGTAATCTCCTCCTTATATGTATCAACACAAGTATAGGGGATGCATTGCTTTTTGCCAATAGGAAATTTTTAGTGTTTTTGTCTGAACGCCGGCAGCACATCCCGGATGATGGCGGTAAAATTATCCGCGTCCCAGGCGCTTCGCCCGATAAAAAGGCCGTCAATATTGTTCATTTCTATCAGTTCCACCGCGTTGGCATTGTTGACACTGCCCCCGTAGAGCAGGGGAACCATCGCCGCCGCCCCGCCGTAGAGTTCTTTGAGGGTATCCCGTATGACGGTGTGCTTCTCTTCCGCATATTCCCTGCTTGCGGGTGTTCCCGATGCCCCAATGGCCCACACCGGTTCATAGGCGATCATGCACCGGGGCAGTAGGTTTTCCGTTACCCCGTGCAAACCGATTTTCAACTGGGTCCGCAGTACCTCGTCGGCAATGCCGTACTCTTTCTGCTGCGCCGTCTCGCCGATGCAGAGCAGGGCAGTAAAGCCATGCCGCAGGGCGGTAAGCACCTTTTTGTTTTCCGTTTCGTCATCCTCACCAAACACATGCCGCCGCTCGCTGTGGCCTATCTCCACGATCTGTACCCCAACCTCCTTGAGCATCAGGGGCGAAACCTCCCCGGTAAATTGCCCCTGATCTTCCCAGCACATATTTTGCGCGCCCAGTAAAATGGACTCCCCTTTGATAACCCCTTTTGCCCGTTCTAAGGCGGTAAATGACGGAATAACAAATAAAACCAGTTCCTGCCGGGGGATATCCGCCGTGTTTTGCCCCAGCTTTTCCAAAAACCGGACCGTCTCCGCAATAGTTTTATACATCTTCGTATTGGTGCCGATATACAATTTTTCTGCCATGTAAATTTCTCCTATACGATTACAAGTTCTATTTCCTTACTCTTTATGATTTCGATCCACTCCGGGGAAAGGCCGGTATCGGTGATGATCATGTCCAGTTCGTCCATTGAAGCAAAGAATACGGTTTTCACCGTGCCGAATTTGCTGGAATCCGCCACCAGGATCTTTTTCATGGCGGAACTAAGGACCGTCTTCTTCACTGTAACCTCAAAATTATGGGCGCAGGTCATCCCCAGGGACTGGTGTACCCCGGAGGCGGACAGGAACAGCTTGTGAGCCCGGATATTCCGGAGAAACTGGATACCTTCGGCGGATTCAAACATCTGGTCGCTGGGATGGAAATAGCCCCCCGCAAAGAGGATCTTGTCCTTATCCCGCCGGGGCAGCCGGGCCAGGATATTCAGGTTATAGCACACCACGGTCAGGTCCAGGTTCTCCGGCAGATAGTCGGGCATTTTGTCGGTGGTGGACCCGTTGTCCAGGATGATAATGTCCCCCCTCTCCACCAGGGTAGCCGCGTACCGGGCGATCCGTCTTTTTTCCTGGTTCATCGTGCTGCTTGCCAGGGACAGGCTGTAAATGTTTTCTATATTCTCATACACCGGCGGGGCCTCGCCCTTCAGGAAGGTCGCCTTGCCGTGGCCCCGTTCCACAAAGTTGTTGTCCCGCAGCTCGTTCAAATCCCGCCGTACCGTCATCTCCGACACATTCAGATCCCGGGCAATATCCTGTACGGGCATGGTACCCTGGACCCGGAGCAGGGAGATAAGCTGGTTCAACCGTTTGGTTTTTTTATTCACAAGCCATTATATACACAATATGTAAACAAAAGCAATCAAAATTATCATTATTTTGTTCGATTTTTCTGTATTACAAGCAATTTTTGTTCGATATAAACTCAATAATAGATAATTATCAAAAAAATCACATTTTTCGCTCATTTTTTATTGACACCGAACAATGGCTGGGGTATAATTTTACAAATGGAACCTATCCTGGAAGCAATCGATGTCAGTAAGCGCTATCCCGGCGTGAATGCCCTGAGTAACGTGAATTTCCGTC
>BNUR01000058.1 GCA_025997495.1 Spirochaetia bacterium
GGTCTACCTTTCCCCCTGGGACAGGCACGAGCCGAGTTACGGCAGCGGGAAGGGATACGACGACTATTTCTGCGGTCAGCTTGAAGAGTTGCTAACCCGCTACGGCGCGCTTTATACCGTTTGGTTTGACGGGGCCTGTGGGGAGGGGAGCAACGGGAAAAAGCAGGAATATGACTGGGAGCGTTATTACGCCCTTATCCGCCGCCATCAGCCGGAGGCGGTAATATCCGTCATGGGGCCGGATGTGCGCTGGATCGGCAACGAGGCGGGGGTGACCCGGCCATCGGAATGGAGCGTTGTCCCTGCCCGGATGCACAATACCGGCGGGATCGCAGAAAATTCCCAGCAGGGGGACAACGCCGAATTCCGGGAGCGGCACATCAAACCCGAAGACGAGGACCTGGGCAGCCGGGCGGTTTTGGAGGATGCGGCCGAGCCGGTCTGGTACCCTGCGGAGGTGGATGTCTCCATCCGGCCGGGCTGGTTCTATCATCCCGAAGAGAACGGTAAGGTAAAGCCCCTGGATCAATTGCTTCACATATACTACATAAACTGTGGAAAAGCGTCCAGTAGTTGTTGCGCTTAGAACGTAAGGGTATACTGCCCGCCGGGAACGGTTTCAATGACCTTCGGTTCCGTCATGCCCGGATAGTGGATGATACAATCATTGCCCGAACCCGAATAGATTGTGCATCTTACCGGCTGTGAATTTTGCCAGGTTAGATCGATGGTAAAATTCCCCTGGGCGCGCAGCCCCCTGAAACTCCCGCTTGACCAGGCGGAAGGCAGCGCGGGCAGCAAATTGATGTACCCAAGGTGGCTCTGGATGAGCATTTCCGCAATGCCGGCAGCCGCGCCGAAATTTCCGTCAATCTGGAATGGGGGATGGGCGTCAAGCATATTCTCGTACAGGCCGCCGTCGTTGTTACTCATGCTGACATCGGTAACGGTGGTCAGGTTCATCGCGGCCTTGAGCAGGGCGCGGGCATGATCCCCATCGAGAAGCCGCGCCCACAACGCAATTTTCCAGGCGCGGCTCCAGCCTGTCCCGGTATCACCCCTCCCGTTAAGTGAAACCTTCGCCGCAGTCTTTAAACGTTCATCGTTAAGCGCGGTAAGCCCGTCTCCGGGGTAGAGGGCGACAAGGTGGGAAAGGTGGCGGTGATCATTGCCGGCTGTGTCCATACTGTTGGCGTACTTCCATTCCTTGATCTGGCCCCAGAAGCCCACCGCAAGTCCATTATCAAGGCCGGTAAATTTTGTTTTTAGATCGGTAATGAAACTATCGTTGATATTCAAAACTTCCGCCGCCTTGATTGTCTTGTCAAACAGATCCCATATCAACTGCTGGGCATAGGGTACGCCGCTCTGCCGGAGGCCCTGCTGCTCCGGCGACCATTCGTCAGGCGCTTCCCATGTGCCATTGTTTAATCTAATTCGATCAAGCCAGAATTCACAGGCGCTCTTCATCACCGGATATGCCGTTTGGCGCAGAAAAGTTTCATCATTGGTGTAGGCATAGTGCTGCCACAGGTGCATACAGTACCAGGCATTGGCGGGCCGGTTGGTTTCCCATTTCGTGTCGTGGGCAAAAATATTCGTCTCTATTCCCAGAGTCCAGCCGCGGTTTCCCAGGGATGATGCGGAGGACCGCCAATTCCCCCCATCCCGCAGGGCTTCTGTTGCGATATAATTGAGGAAAGGCAGATGACACTCGGAAAGGTTGGTAACTTCGGCGGGCCAGTAGTTCATTTGGATATTAATATCGCTGTGAATATCGGACTGCCAGGGGGGAGCGTTGTCGTTGTTCCATAATCCCTGTAAATTATTTGGAAGGTCCATGCCCCGCGAGGAGGCGAGCATCAAATAACGGCCATACTGAAAATACAGCATATCGATATAATTGCCGCCGACATGGGATCGGATTAACGTATCGGTAGGAACATCCGGGGCAGGCTCTTTGAGGTCAAGAGTAACGCGGTTATAACGGGGCCGGTAATCCTCAAGATGGTTCTTTTTTAATTCATCGTAGGATTTTTCGGCGGCGGCGTTTATGGCGGACTGCATTCGAAGGGCGAGTGCGTCGGCTGTTTCTCCAATATACGTATCGTTGTGTATATTAAAGTTTGTACCGCCCGCAAGCAAAACCGTTACCGCATCGGCGTTTTCGACAAAGACCTTGTCGGCGGCATCGGAGGAAAGGCTTCCGCCTTCATGTACCACGCGAAGCCGGGCATCGTAGGAAAGCAGGTCAAAAGTCCCGCTTATGCCGATTGCATTTTCGGCGCTTGTTTTTTTTCCGCCGGTATGGGCATCGGTTAAATCAAGGGTCATGGAAAGTTTTCCCCGGCTTCCCGGCGTGGTAAAACGCATAACGATCACCTTGTCGGGAAAGCTCGCAAAATATTCCCGCAGATACGAAACGCCGTCTGCCTTGTACGAAACCGAACCCAATGCGTTGCTAATGGAAAGTTCCCGCCGGTAACCGGTTACGGAAGAATCGTGGGACATATCGATATAGAGATCACCGAAATTCTGATAGGAGCCGCGGAGGGCGCTGCTTCCGGTCCACACCGTTTTTTCGTTGAACTGGATATGCTCCTGCTCAATACCGCCAAAGAACATGGCGCCCAAATTGCCGTTACCAATGGGCAAAGCCTGACGCATCCAGTTTTCAGCGGGGGTGTTGTACCAAAGTTTCATCGGAAAATTTTCCCCATGGGAAGGGCAGGATATCAAACACACGCATACAAAAGCAAGAGGAAATACCTTTTTCATCATCATACTCCAACAGGTGTTTTTGCTAATATCACTGATTAATAGTAACGCTATTTGTGCTTGTCAAAGTGCCGGAAAAATTGGCGCTTTCCACGCCGGTGACGCGCACGGTAATTACTCCACCCACATCATCACCTTTAACTGTGTAATACCCCAAGTCGGAACCGATGGGATTGCCGTTCTTTAGCCACTGATAGTCTACCGGGTAGGCACTGCCGCTGAATTTCACATGGAGTTTATCGCCGGCAAAGGCATTGGTTATGGGCTCAAAATTGGTGTCCCCATTCTTATAAATCCAGATGGTTCCTTCAATGGACGTCATGGCGCAGCCTGCGATAAATAATACCACTGCCAGGATGAAAGCGCCGGAAAAAACAGTCAGTACCAGTTTTACAAATTTCTTCATGATTTTCTCCTTATTATGAGTTATACAGTATTTACTCCTCTTTGTCAAATTGAGGAAACACTTTTGCCCAGGGATACGCTGAAAAACTCAATGCGTTTCAGCATGTCCTTGAAAGTCCTCTGGAGCAAGGCAGAACATCAGCGTCTCCCCCAGCCGCATATCAAGCGTTATTTCGGTGATATTGCTGCCATAACTGCGCCGCTGGTAGACTTCCCAGGGGCTTACCGGCTTTTTAAAGGAGATCCTGCGTTCCCCGCTGTCTTTGGCGTGAACCGTAACGAAATTTTCGTTGGCGTAGATGCAATCATCGTTATGCGAAAAGAGGTGGCAGCCTGCGTATTCCGCCAGGGACTGGATTAAGTCGGAGCGGAGAATCTGCGCCGCGCAGTACACGCTGGTAAAGCCCTTGTACGGTTTTATGGCGTAGGCCGGCTTGTCGTTGATGCAGTAACGGCCCAGTATTTCCGCCTCGCCGTCTTCCTCAATATAAAAGAAAGGGTTGGCATAAGGTGAAAGGTTTATGGGAGTAAGCCACACGTTGCTGTGTACGTCACGATCAATGTACCCGTAACGGCGGCAGGAATCGCCGTAACGGAGCGCGGGATGGCTGCCTGTGATCTTGAAACGGGGAGAGCAGGTGTCGTCGATGCGGCCGGTTTTAAATCCCGTTAACGATTCAATGTAGGCGTTGTCCATCTTTTTTTCTTTGCCGGGATCGATAAAACCCGGCGCGTAGAGCCAGAGTACGACGGCCCCGTTGCGGGCCGCTTTCCGGTGGATCGCTTTGCGCTCAGTCCGGGTAAGGCAGAACAGGTTGAGCATGATGTATAATTTGTAATCGGGCATATCGCCGCGGCTCATGTCGTCGTGAAAGTAATAATCAACCGGCGCGCCGATGCGCTGCAAATCAGAGGTGCGGTAATAGTCAAGCATAAGGCAGTCTGTCTGGGTTGATGCGTAGAAGATGCTTTCCTGATCGTAGATCAGGGCGATCTCGTTTTTTTTGGTGCGATTGAGCGAATAGGCCAGTTCCGCTATTTCCTGCTGGCGTTTGAAAAGGGCATATATGTCCGGGTGCATATAACGGCCGCTCTCGGCGTGCTGATCAAACCACCAGGCGAAAATGTCCTCGCAAATGTTGCGGGCAAAATCCCGCTTTAACGTGTCGATGGAATCGGTAATGGTGTACAGGCCCATTGCGTCACGGTAAAAATCATTTTCCAGATGGGTGCGGCTGTCTTCTTCCACCACGAAAAACTGGTTACGGAGCCGGAAGGAATCCTGCATTTCCCGCTGGGCAACATAACCGCCGGGCTCACGGTTATTGTACACACCCGGCGCGGCAAGAAAATCGCAATAACCGGAATCCATGATCGCCAGTGTCGCGCCGGCGGTGGAGGCGTTGTAAAAATCCGTGCAGCCGTAGGAACCGTAAAACGCGCCGACAAGTTTTCCCTCATAACGCTGCTTCAATATTTTTGCAAAGTGGATGATGGCGTTGGCGGTGGCGCGATGCCATGCGTAGAAAAAATCCGCGACAAAATTATACCGGTCCGCGTTGAGCAATACGCCAAGGTTATACTCCGATGACGGGTTATGATCCAGCTCTTTCCCGATGATCCGCTCCGCGCTTTCCATGTAGTGCAGGGCATCAAGGATCTTCTCGTCGATATTAATGTAGCGCCGCTCCTTCAGGTTGGGAATGGGCGGCTTTTCAAAGTCCGCGTTGGGATCATTCCAGGCGGCGCGCAGGTTTTCCACGGTTCCGTATTTTTCCCGGAGTATCCGCGAATATTCCCGCAGGAAGGGCGGGCTGAAATCCCCATAACGCCCGCTGTCCCATTCATGGATCGAGTTTACCGGATACCATTCCGAGGTGCCGCCCGCCGCCAGAAAATAACCGATAACCCGATCCGCGAAAGCCCTTTTGTCCACGGCATCGCAGAATTCCGTCAGGGCGGCGGCGGCGTCAGCGCGCCAAAGCTCCGATGCGAATGAATACATTCCCGGGATACGATCCTCGTGAACCTCACTTGCCAGGATACTCTCCTGTTGGGAGCCGTCGTTGTAGGTCATCAATTCTTCGCGGTGGTTCATCATCCAGTCCACCGGCGGGTGCAGGCCGATCCGCACGATGATCCACGCATCCGGCACTTCGCGCAAAAGGTCTTCGGCGTTTTTGCAGAAGGCTTCAAGGCCGCTTGGTTCAAGCCCCTTGATGCCGGGACGCAGCCAACTGGTGTTCGCCATGAGAAAAAATATTCTCAAACCCGACTCGCCCAGCGCCTTGATATAACCTGGCTTTTTGATGCGGGCGGTCATCGCCATGGGCGGATACGCCTTTCCGTTGATCATAACGGCGGGGGCGCCCCGGTAGTTTTCAATTTTAGCATACGTCATTTTGTACTCCATTATATTCCTATCCCGCACGGGTAAAAAACGGCAGTGTCTCCAGGGGCGCTTTGACTTCGACAGCCCCGCCGCCTGAATATTCGCGGTCGTCAGCATATATCCACCGGCCTTTGGGCAGCAGAACCTGCCGCGAGACCGCTCCCTTTTCGCAGACCGGCGCGGCAAGAATATCACTTCCCAGCATAAACTGATCCCGTACCGGCGCCATTCCCTGGCCGGGGAACTCGTATTCCATACAGCGGGCCATGGGCTCACCGGAACGGGCCGCGTGTTCGGCCAGGTTTGCGATATAACCGGAAAAGCGGCTCCGTATATCCGCAGCGCGGCGGCAGAGATCGGCGTTTTCCCGTGATAATACCCGCCAGGGGGCGGCGGAAAACTGCATCATCGGGGCAAGGGCCGCGCACTGGGCGTAACGCACAAACAACTCCTCGTCAAGCGTTACTGAATTGTTCTGAAAATCGGCGCATTGCCCGCCGCCTATCATGTCCGGACAGGAGAAGGGATACCCCAACAGCCCGTGCATAATGGTATTGGGAATAAGCGCGGCCATGCCGTACCGATCCCAGCGGTGGTTTTTATCAGCCAGCCGCTGCACCAGGGGCTGGCCCCCCATTTTAAAGCAGGCCCGGTATTCGTTATACGGATAGGCCAGACCGATCCGCGCCCATAGCTCCGTATGGCCGTTGGCATCACACGGCGCATGGGAACGGTCATCATCGCGGTAATACTTGGCGTCCCCCGCGTCGAATTTGAAGCCGTCAATTCCGTATTGGTCCATCAAAAACCGGTTCTGCCGGTGATACCATTCGGCGGCCGCCGGATTGGAAAGATCCAGCGCCGCGGAATAGCCGTTCCACCATTCCCGCACAACAGTACTGCCGTTGCTGTCCCGCAAGAGGAGGCCGGCGGTTTTCAATTCGCGGAACACGGCGCTGTCCGGCGAGATAAAAGGGCAGGTCCAGAGCATAACCTTAAAGCCCATGTCGTGAAGCTGCCGCGTCATCGCATCAGGATTGGGGAATTTGATTGGGTCAAAGCGCCAGACGCCGTAATCTTCCATCCAGTTGTCATCGATCATGAGAATGCCCGGTGCATAGCCGTTTTCGATTACGGCGCGGGCGTAGCGCATAACGTCGGCCTGGTTCTGATCGTAGAGCAATTCTATCCAGGTATTATATTGAGGGCTGGTAAAAAGGAGCTCAGGCGGACAAATTCCCGAAGGCGGGAAATGGGCCGCCTGAGCCGCGAGTAAGGCCCCCCGCAAATTTCCGTGCCCCCCGCTCAGGACGGGCGCGGCTTTTCGTGATGATACCCTGATGGTTTCACCTTCCGCCGCCAGGGAAAAACCGCTGTCGCACCAGACGCAGCGCCCCCGGCTGGAAAGCAGCAGCGGCGCAGCTTGATTGGACGAGGCGTTGGGATCAATATCGCAATGATACACGCCGCCGGCGGTGAAGGGCATCAAAAAACCATCGTCCGCCAGCGGGCCGTACCAGTATTCGCCCGGTTCTATTTCCAGGGAAAGTTCGTGCATACACGGTTCCTTTTAGGTATTGTCAGATATTTTCTGATGTTTTTCAAGGGCAACCCCAGGGCAAACGCATGAAAAATTCATAACCTGATAAGGCATCTTCGCAAACGAAACCAGTACCTTGTAATTACTAAAGAAGTAGATAAGAAAAAGTAAGAAAAAGAGGAAGAAAAACAACCACAAAGGACACGAAGGTGAAGAAAAGAGAAGGAAGAGGAGAAGAAAGAGGAGAAGAAAGAGGAGAAGAAAGAGAAGGAAGCGGGGGGCTTGTGATCTTTTTCTCTTCCCTTCGTGTCCTTTGTGGTTTGTATTCTTTTTATTGTTACAAGTTGCTAGACAAACAGGCAATATATAATATATAATGAATCTTATGGAAAAAGGCACAAAAATGATAATTGCTATCGTGGCGGCGGCTTCACTTATTGCAGGGTTATTGATCGGGCTTGCCCTTGCCGGAAATTTAAAATTGACGGCAGACGGCAAAAAGAAAAAAAACGGTACTGAACAAGAATTTTACACACTGCAATTCGAGGAGCGGAACCTTGCCCTTGATGCGGAAATGGTGTACCGGGGAAGTTATAAAGCGGATGAGAACTGGATCACTGAAAAGGGGAAATACTTTACCAAGACAGGGGATCGATTCTACTATGTGCGCGAAAATTATTACGGCCTTAACGGGGTACAGGGCGCAGCCGGTTTCGAGCTTCACTGGAAAGAGGATACCACCTTCAACGCGGTGCGGCTTAATGAAAACACGGATAATGTAGCATTGTTCCGCCTGTATGCGCTGAACGGCACACAATGGGAGATGATCTACGAGCAGGACAGAATTAGTACAGAGAATATCTGTTACACCGGGGAAATTACCACCAGAGCCCTGCGCCTGGAACTGAACGATACCATCGAATATGTGGAACTGGAAACCATAGGGGTATATTACCTTAACAAATATAAAAGAAATGGTTTTAAGGTTTCACAGTATCTCAGAATGGACAATCTCGATATTGTAGAGCGGGTGGGCGATTCGGGATTTTCAGGATATTACGATGTAGTCACCGATGTAATTGTTTTTGACGCGATTTATCTGGATGCCGATGGCAAATCCGTATTCTGCGGCGATCCCGCAGGGGGCGAAGAAAAAATTGCCGCCAATCTTAACGCGCTTAAAACCATTATCGGGACCAGGCCTGTGCGTGTATGGGCGACGGTTTTCTTTGACCAATATAAACTTTCGCCTGAGGGTGACCGCTATAGAGACCTTGATACAACTGCGGACATGCTTCTTGCCAAAAGGGACACGGTTAATGCCTCCTTGAAAGCCCTTGTGAATACGTATGGCCTGTATGGAATAGACTACGATTGGGAATTTCCCGAGACGGAAACCCACTGGAAGGCATACAACCAAATTCTCTGCGACACCGCCGATTTTACCAAAGTGTCGGTAGCAATATCGCCATGGAGATTTGGCGCGCCGGCTTCAACGGTTGAAAAAATCGAACATTTCAATGTTATGTTCTACGATCATTTTGATAACCGGGGACACCACAGCAGCATGATGTCGGGCGGGTATGAAAGCCTTCACTACATGTATAAAAACCTGACGCATATCCCGAAAGAAAAAATATTGCTTGGTATCCCCACATATGGCCGTACCGTCAACCGTTCGGGAAACGCATGGCCCCAGTACAAAGATTATGTGACAAAAACGGCCGGGGGCTATGAAGGGAAGCTGGGAAAGTGGACCAACCGTATTGATGAATTTGTTTATTTTGAAGACGGGGTGGAAAAAAAGGCGCGCGCGTATCTGAACGGGTACGGTATTGTGCGCGATAAAACGCTTTTTTCGCTGGCCTCGGAACTGGGCGGTCTTATGATTTTCCGCGCCCAATGCGACGCGCCGTACGATTACCAGTATTCGCTGCACCGCGCCATAAAAGAAGTTTTGGATACCATGGTTGTAAAGCCGGAAGGGAACAATTTATGAAAGGAAGCGTTAAAATGCTGATTGCGGCGGCAGTACTTATATTTATCGCAGGGCTATTGATCGGGTTTACCATTGCCGGAGGTTCAAATTTTTTTATGAAAACAAAAAACGTCAAAAGCCGGGAATTCTTTACGCTGAAAATTGAGGAAAAAAATCTTGCCCTTGACGCGGAAATTGTGTACACCGGCAACAACTACAACGCAGCGGACGGCCGGATTAGCGCCGGGGGAAGATTCGACATGGCGGGTTATGAACTCCGCTGGAAAGATGAGACTGCCTTAAACACGGTACGGCTCAAAGAGCATACGGACAAGGTGGTTTTGTTCCGCATCTACTCCCTCTATGATGAAAAATGGGAATTGGTATACGAGCAGGACAGAATAGGAGATGAAAACATCTGCTACCTGGGTGATATAAAGACCCGGGCTTTACGCTTTGAATTGCTGGAAACCAACGGTGTGGTTGAGATGGAAATCGCGGAGGTGTATTATCTTAACAAAAAAGCGGGAAACGGTTTTAAGGTTTCCCAGTACCTCAGAATGGATAATCTCGATATTGTAGAGCGGGTGGGCGATCCCGGATTTTCCGGATACTACGATGTGGTTACGGACGTGATCCTTTTTGACATTATGAATCTTGACGCCGATGGCAAATCTGTATTCTACGGCGATCCCGCAGGCGGCGAGGCGCAGTTTGCCGCCAACCTTAACGCGCTTAAAACCATTATTGGCGCACGGCCTGTCCGTATTTGGGCGACGGTACTTTTTGATCAATACGATGTATCGCCTGATGGCCGCAGATCAAAAAATCTTGATAAAACCGCCGCCATGCTTCTGGAAAAAAGGGACGCCATCAATGCCGAACTAAATGCTTTCGCGCAAAAATACAATCTGTACGGAATAGATTACGATTGGGAATATCCCCAGGCGGATAATCAATGGAAAGCCTACAATCAGATTTTATGCGACACCGCGGAATTCACCAAAGTTTCCGTGGCAATCGCGCCATGGAGATTCGACGCTTCCCCCGAAACTATAGAAAAAATCGAGCACTTCAATGTTATGTGCTATGATCTTTTTGACGAAAGGGGCTATCACAGTACCATGATGACCGGCGGCTATAATCCGCTTGATAATTTGATCAAGCGGCTAAAGTTTCCAAAAGAAAAATTACTACTCGGCATTCCCACTTACGGGCGCGCGGTGAATAAATCAGAAAATTCCTGGCCGCAATACGGTGACTTTGTAACAAAAACCGGCGGCGGCTATGAAAGCAGCCTGGGAAAATGGACCAACAGAATTCAGGAATTTGCGTATTATGAAGACGGCGTGGAAAAAAACAGCGCCGCGTATCTGAACGGGTACGGCATTGTGCGCGACAAAACGCTTTTGGCCCTGGAAGCCGAAATCGGCGGTCTTATGATTTTCCGCGCCAAATGCGACGCGCCTTACGATTACCAGTATTCGCTGCACCGCGCCATAAAAGAAGTTTTGGATACCATGGTTGAAAACTAGGCAAAATTTAATTACGCACTTTCAAAACCATATCCTGAAAACGGCTGCCGGCTTGGAATGCTTTTCCCAGCCAAACCGCATCATCCTTGGCTGGGCAGGATGGCTCCATCAAGACGGGCAACTCATAGGGGGAGCGGGCCAAAACCGGGGCGAAGCCTTCCCAGTTAAACGTTCCTTCAAAGGGCAGGATGTGTTCATCGCCTTCCCCCTGGTTGTCGTGGACATGGATCATAAAAAGCCGCTCGTTGTAACGCTCCG
The DNA here is from genome assembly GCA_025997495.1 of Spirochaetia bacterium. Taxonomy (GTDB): domain Bacteria; phylum Spirochaetota; class Spirochaetia; order Treponematales; family Breznakiellaceae; genus Termitinema. The sequence continues at coordinate 10,887 of BNUR01000058.1, forward strand.
CATATTCCAGGCAATTTTCCCTGCAAGCCATGTTTGCGTGACCGGTGTCAAAACAGAGGCCCATGTAGTCCGCGCCATAACGCTTAAACAGCAAATCGAATTGATGGATAGACCAGGCGCGGGGCGTCTCCCCCAGGTTTTCGATACAGAGGCGGATGTTCCGGGTTGTGCAGTAGGGCTCCAGTTCGTCAAATGATTTAAACGCCCGCCAGAAAAACTGTTCATGATAATTTTTATCCGCCTCGAAGACTTGCCAGGGCAGCGAAAAATGCAGGACTATGGCCCCGGCATCAAGAGTATGGGCCAAATCCACGCGGTTTTTTATCAGATCAACACCGGCAAGACGGTTGTATTCATTCATCGAGACATAGTATTTGGTATCACGGTCAAAAACATCCCCGCCCGTCAGGGGATCAAAGGGCTTCCGCCCGACACCGTCGCTGGCATGGACTCCCTTAACCTTTAGCCCCAATTCATCACACCAGGTGCGGATCTGGATCATCTCGTGAACGGAATACACATAATCGCCGGTCCATTCATGGCACCAGTGGACATGGCTGAACCCCGCACGGGCAATTCCCGACAGGGCGTTTTTTATTTCGGCAGTGCTTTTGCTTGTCCCGTGAAAATCAGATGTCATTACCAGCATAGGTTGCTCTTACTTTTTCCTCAAATCACGCTGAATCTGCAAGAGCTTCTGAATGCCCAGCCGGTCAAGTTCCGCCACGTATTTGTCCCATTCGGCGTCTATGCCGGCCTGCCCGCTGATCCATTGCGCCAGTTTTTGCCGGTAATAATAAGTGATGGGCTGGGTGAGTTCGGCTACCTGCTGGGATGTCTTTGAATCCATCCAGGGGGTGTCAAGCATCTCGGCTTCCAGATACGGTTCATATATCGGATCGGCAAGGTACTCTATGTCAAATTCAGGGGACTGTCCCTCCGGCGGCAGTAGCTTAAAACCTTTCCGCTTATACTTAGGCAGAGACCAGACAAAATTGTTATTATCACTGTATTTTTCCTTTTGCGCGTCAGACCAGGAGGAAGTGTCCTTTTCGCGGTAGGTTCCGTCCGGCAGCTTTTCAACCCGTAAACCTATCGGCCCGTATTGGGCTTGAATGGAATTTTCCATTTCATACACATAATCCAGCCAGCGCATAATCGTGATGGGGTTGCTTGCCCGGTCGGTAATGACAAACTGGTTCTTGAACAGGGTCATACCGTTAGTGTTCCGCACGAAGACTGGCTTCAGAACACCCGGGGCGCGAAGCACCGGCAGCGGCTCAAAATCCCACCGGTTCACCGTTACATCATCGCTTGTCCGGGGGGCGAAATCATCAGGCCAATAGGAAAAGGCCGCGCCGTACAGACCCTGTTTGCCTTTTGCCACCCAGGACGGGTAATCCTGGGTAAAAAGCTGGGAATCTACCAGTCCACTGGCGTACAGGTCCGCAAAGTATTTGAGGAATTCCCTGAATTCGTTCCGGTTGATCGTTATCTCGACCTGCCCGTCAATTATGGCAAAGGTACTCTGCGCGTTAATGCCGAACCAGCCCGCCAGAACCCCCAAATTCAACTGATAGGGGTTCCACGACAGGGGGATAACCTTCCGCCCGTTTACCGGGGGAATGCGGTCCCGAAACGCGATAAGGACGTTTTTGAACTCATCGGTGGTGGACGGCATTTCCAGCCCCAACTGCTTGAGCCATTTGACGTTGATCCAGGGTTTAAACGTTACCTGGGGTTCCTCGATAAGGTAGGGCGGCGAATAGATATGGCCGTCCGGCAAGGTCATCCGCTCCCGAACCCCCGGCATATCGAGGATTTCTTTGATATGCACGGTATATTGGTCAATTATATCTTCCAGGGGGATTATTACCCCGTCCGCCGCCATTTTTACTACGTCGCCGGTTATCCACCCGCCAATGACATCGGGATAATCACCGCTGGCAAGGAGAATGTTTTTTCGTTCCCCCGCCACATGGTTGGGGTACAGCATAAGATTCAAATGGACATTGGTTTCCTTCTCAAAAATTTCAAACATTGTTTTTTCCGGGCTGAAACCGTCATCGGCAAACACCGTAAAACTTTCTTTTTCCTTTACTATCGGAAGCCCGGTTGGGTTAAGGTTGTCCATGTTCTGCTGCACTCCCCCTCCGCCCTGCTTCCTTGCCCCGGAACACCCCGCCAAAAGCGCCGCCGCCAGCGCCGCCGTGAAAACCAATTTCCATCCTTTTTTCATTTTTTACCCCTTGAGCGATCCAACTGTTACCCCTTTTACAAAATGCTTTTGGATAAAGGGGTACAATACCATTACCGGTATATTTGCTATTACAATGAGTGAATACTTCATCAACTCCTTCAATGCTTCCAGGCGTTCACGCTCGCGGAACGCTTCAACACTCATCTGCACATTGTTGCCGGACGCGGTGTTTTGAAGGAGTATGTAGCGCAGTTCCATCTGGAGCGGCTGCCGTTCCCGGGAACTGATATAGAGCAAGGCTGAAAAATAGGAATTCCAATGGCCCACCCCGCACCAAAGTATCAGAATGGCAATAATCGCGCTTGACATGGGGAGTACTATGCTGAAAAAGAAGCGGGTGTCGCCGCACCCGTCGATGCGCGCCGCATCCAGCAATTCGCCGGGGATGTTAATTTTGAAAAAAGTCCGGGCCACCATCATGTTGTAGACGCCAAGTGCGCCGGGAATAACCAGCGACCAAACCGTGTCCAACATTCCCAGGCTGCGGATCACCATGTAGGTGGGGATAAGGCCGCCGGAAATAAACATGGTAATGATGTAGAAAATGGAGATGCCCTTTCTCCCGAAAAAATCATTCCGTGACAGGGCGTACGCCGTGGGGAGCGTTACGGCGAGGTTAATCAATACCCCCAGAATGGTATAATAGAGGGAATTGAAAAAACCCCGCATCACCGTTTTGGTTTCAAAAACCTTTTTGTAGCCGTCCCAGGTAAAGCCTTCGGGCAGGAAAATTACCTGGCCGGAGGCGACTTTAACCGGATCGCTAATGGAGGAGATAATAACAAAATACAGGGGGTACGCCACGGCGATAAATATAAGGGTCAGAATAACGAACACCACCCGGTCATATATCCTGTCTTCCAGCGGGCGGCGGGTTGCTGTGCGGCTTAAACCGAATTCTTTTGCCATAATTTTCCTCCTACCAAAGCGCGTTGTCTGAAAGTTTTCGGGAGATGGAATTAACGGTAATAAGAAGAACCGCGTTTACCGCCGAATTAAACAGCCCTATCGCCGCCGAATAGGACATATCATTGGAGATAATACCGACTTTATACACATAGGTGGAAATAATTTCCGAAACCCCCAGGTTAAGATCGTTTTGCATCGCGTAGGCTTTTTCAAAACCGACTGAAAGTATGCCGCCGAAAGAAAGGATAAGCAGCATCACCGCCACCGGCAAAATCGAAGGAAAATCAATATACATAATCCGCTGCAACTTTGTGGCGCCGTCAACAATCGCCGCCTCGTGCAGTTCGGGGCTTACGCCGGAAAGGGCGGCAAGGTATATAACGCAGCCCCAGCCCGCACCCTGCCATACCCCGGACCACACATAAATGTGCCGCCACGCGCTTTCCAGCCCCATCAGGTTTACCGCCTCCCCCCCGACCAGGCCGATAAGTTTATTGATCACCCCAATCTGCGGCGACAAAAAGAGTACCAGCATTCCGCACATTACAACCGTGGAAATAAAATTGGGGGCATAGGTGATCATCTGAATCATCTTGCCGTATTTTTTGTACCGGAATGAGTTGAGCATCAGAGCGAGGATTATCGGAATGGGGAAACCCGCCGCCAGGGAATAAAAACTTAACACAAGGGTATTAACAATAAGCTGCCATGCGTAGGGTGAATTGAAGAAGCGGATAAAATGATCCAGCCCCACCCATTCGCTGCCCCAGATACCCCGACGGAACGAATAATTGCGGAAGGCAATCTGAACCCCGTAAATGGGCCAATAATGAAAAATAAGCGTGATGATAATACCAGGCAGGCAGAACATATACAGTTCTTTGCTTTGCAGTATCCGCAGCCATACAGACTTACCGTGATTTGACAGGTTTTTTTCCATAATAATCATTCCACCTTTACAACAAGGTTTTGCATAACGGAGGCTACCACTTTTAAGCCCCTTCCGTCAAGCGCCGTCTTATAGCCAAAAAGCATGACAAACGTATAGAAATTCTTCAACCTTGAAAACAGTTGAAAATAGTTGAAAACAGCAAAAAATTGAAGAATTTTTAACCACAAAGGACACGAAGGACACAAAGGTGAAGAAAAGAGAAGAAAGGGAAAAGGGAAAAGACAGGATAAACGCATAGGAAAAATAATGAAGAAATAGAGAAGAATTTTAACCACAAAGGCGCCATCAGACCGCAGACCGCAGGTCTGATTGGTCTGCGGCGACAAAGGAAAGAAAGAACAAGAGAATCTGGCTAAAAAAGTACTGAATTGTGCCGTCCATTCATTCCTTCTTCCCCTTTGTCGCCTTCGGCGCCTTTGCGGTTTTTCTTCTTCGTTTTTGATCTGTGGGTCAAGTTTAACCTTTAGAGCGGGGAGTTTCATTATAATATACTCCATTAGGGAAGAAATACGCTATTAGCCTCTATACAAACAACATATGCTACAGTATAATAAAATAATCTATAGGGAGGTAGATGTTGCATGGATGCAAATGTAGTAAAACTTTTTGAGATT
>BNUR01000059.1 GCA_025997495.1 Spirochaetia bacterium
GATGATGTAGAGAAATTCCAGCTTCATGAATTCTTCAACATCCCTGCGGAGGGTAGCATAAGTGCTGAGGAGGATTCGGAAATCCGTTCTGCCCGATGAAGTGGCCTACCTTGTGGGGGATTCCCATGAGTAATAGTGTTACTACCGGCATACTTGAAATCCCACAAAAAATTGAAACCCGCACACCCCTCCCGACGGAAAAGCAATTAAAACCCAAGCTTATCACGATGCTGCAGGAATTTACCATGGATTATCTCCAGGATATGCTGCGCTGCCTTTTCGGCGTTGGGGGCGGCGGCGAAAAGAGAAAACCAAAAGCGGCTTTAGTGGAAGAAGCGGCGGACGCCCTGTGCTTTACGGATAGGAAAACGTTTAATGCCTGGTTTTATGCGTTCCCTCCCTTGACCCAGGGCATATTGTGGTACATCGCCTTTGAAGAATATGCCCCTGCACATTTGATTGAAGCACGATACAGGGCATCGATTGTCCGGCGGAATGCATCTCTTACCTGGCGGATTGAATGGCTTTTTAAGCAGGACGCTAATCTGGATTTTCTGTTGCTTTTTCAAAAACACGGACACCCTATCATTGCCATGCCCGGATACCTTCGAATGACCCTCAAACCCTGGTTTGTCCCGCCCCCGGCAGCCTCCCTGGAATATTGCCTTAGCTCCCGGAACGATCCGGTTTATGACAACAGTATCGCTATTGCCGAATCGTTTCCCCTGTTCTGTGATAAACTTAAGGATATTCTGGCCGGGATGAAGGGGCAGGAAAAAGAAAAGGCCCTGAGGGGTTTTAAAAAAAGGCCCATTGCCGATTTGCAGGCCGCGTCAGATTTTTTGCCATTCCCTCTGGGGGCAGATTATGCGCCGAGCAGCGTTGATGTTACCGCCCGGTTTCTCTTGCTCATGAACTCTTTTAAAGTAAGCCGCCCCGAAAATACCTATGCTGAAATCCGCAATTTGATACGGCATTTCTTTAGCAGGGAAACCCGGTTCCCCAATCAATGGCATTCGACGGATCGGAATGTCCTGGAATGTTCCCTGTTGATTGACCACCTGAGCAAAACCCCGGGATATTATCTTGATGAGGATAAACAGATCCCCCCGTCCAGAATAGTTTTCAAAGAGCTGCTCCACACTATTGCCTGCGACGGCAGAAGTTTTGACGCGGACAAACTTGCGGACTACCTTACCGTACATTGGGATACATTTTCTTTCTGCTCCATGGATTTTGAAAAAACACTAAAACTAAAAGCGGACACCCTTGAAACCGGCGGATTGATTTATGAGAACGACGGCTACACCGAATTCAATCCCACAAAAAATTTCCGCAATGATTTTCTTGTTAAGCCCGTATTCAAGGCCTATCTCTATCTTTTTGCAAGCCTGGGCCTTCTGGCAATTACCCAAAAGCAGCCGCCCCTTAAACGCACCCTAAAGGATAAAAAGCAACCCCTTTCCCCCTACGATTCCCTTGGCACGGTTAGGATTACTGACCTGGGCCGCTGGTGCCTGGGCCTCACCGATAAACAGCCTGCTTTGCCCGAACAGCAATACGAAGCCATCGCGGATCGGGAACTGTTTCTGGTAACGGTACAGGGCAAATCCCTGGAGCGGAAGGTGTACCTTGACCGGATAGGCCAGAAACTTGGGGAAGACCGCTGGCGGATAAGCGCCGGATCATTCATTGCGGGCTGTGCAAATAAGAAAGAGATTGAAGAACGGGTTGCCTCTTTCAAGCGGCTCATTGATCCCGAACCGGGCTCCCATTGGGAGGGACTGTTCAAAAAAGTTTGTGCCCGGGCCGGGTTATTTGATGAAAAAAGAAGCGATGTCCTGGTCTACCGCCTCCCCATAGACAAGCCGCTTCAGACAGAAATCCTTTCGGATCCAATGCTAAAAACTATCGCCATGCGTTGTGAGGGAAATCTGCTGGTGGTGCCGGTAAAAAAGATGAAACAGTTTGCAGCGTTTTTAGGGGAGCATGGGATCGCAGTGTTTCTTTAAGGCAAATGGATACAGCCAATTTTCCGGCTTGTGCAATAGCATAGGTTACCATCACCAAAGAACTTGCTTACACGAGGGAGGCTCTGCGGCGGGGTTCGTCATTCAAATTACCATGTACAATGGGAACTTCTCCCACGAAAAAATCACCGCCCTCTTTCGCAGCTCACACTCCAGGATGGGCCGCTTATTCCGCACCTCCGCCGCCTGTAATGCCTGCGGCTTCTGCGCACGGATTTGCCCCACCGATGCAATCACGGTGACGAAGGAAGGTCCGATTTTTCAGAACGGCTGTGAGCAATGCCAGGCTTGTCTGAACTTCTGCCCCCGCAAGGCCATCAGCTTTGGGCGGCTGAAGCCGGACACGGAGCGGTATCATCACCCGGAAGTAGCGGCGGGGGATCTGTTTAGTACCCTTGGGTGACCGGACTTTAGTGCGCAGTCACCCATTTTGCTTACGACGCCGATACCAAACGCCCGGCCAGGATGGGGGGAAACATAGTCACTCATGGAAAACCCTCTACTTTGGCGGTGATGGCGGCAAGGGATCGTCCAAAGGAAGAACGTTATTTTTTAGTACGGTTTTGTACGCTTTGCGATTTTTTATTGCTTAAATCAGAAATGTATCTATTATGAAGCTCCTCCAAGGATTGCCCGAAGGTGGCATACATATCGGCGGTGTATTTTTCAATGATGTTTATCGCATCATCCGGGATGGTCTCTGCCGGACGCAGCAATTCATAGGCTTCAAGATTAAAGACATCGGCCATTTTTGCCAATGTACGGGGCGAAACCCATTTTTTCCCGTTTTCAATATCACTTAAAAAGGGGATGGAGATATCAAGCTTTTCCGCCAATTCAGTCTGTGAAAATTTGCGGAAATTGCGATATCTTTTTAAATTTATACTCAAAATACGCCGTAAATCCCCTTCATCCATAAAACATAGCCCCTTAGATAATTTAGTATGCTATTAGCTTGACAAAGTGAATAAGCATATAGATAATTGTCTTAGCAAATAGATAATTCTCTTTTGCCGAAAAGAGATTATTTAGGCGGTTATTACGGTAATCAGTGTATGAATTTTCATACACACAGAGGATAGTACGCCGCTTTTAGCGGATTAAAGGAAATGGTATGAAGGCATATACTGTCAAAGAATATATCACCCTCCTCCGCGTAAAGCATTATGTAAAAAATACGCTGGTGTTTGTTCCCCTGTTTTTTAGTTTATCATTCTATGAGGTAAAAAATGTTTATACCGGCATCTTTGGCTTTATTGTTTTTTCGCTGCTATCATCTATTGTATATATACTCAACGATATAAAAGATATTGAAAAGGACAAACTCCATACAATAAAATGTAAAAGGCCTCTGGCGGCAGGAACAATATCAAAAAGAAGCGCGGTAATAACGGCGCTATTTCTTTTCATTCTTATAGGGCTTATAATAATTCTTACCGGAATTTATAAAAGTGTTCTTGCATTATACGTTCTCGGTTTGTATTTGGTGTTAAATATATTGTATAGTTACGGATTAAAGAATATACCAATCATTGATATTGTAATTCTTGCAAGCGGTTTTGTTTTTCGGGTTATATTCGGCGGGTTAATAATAGGTGTAGAAATATCAGTGTGGCTTTATTTGGTAGTTACCATTGGGGCATTTTATATGGGGTTTGGCAAAAGACGCAATGAAATGCTGCAGCAGGGAAAAGAAACGCGGGGGGTAACAAAAGCCTATTCATACAATTTTCTCGATAAAAATATGTATGTCTGCCAAACCTTATGTATTGTGTTTTACTCCCTGTGGAGTATAGATGCCGTAACCGTAGCGCGTTTTCAATCAAATGCATTTGTATTTACCATACCGCTTGTGGTGGTATTGCTTCTCAAATATAGTTTAAGCGCAGAAGCGGACTCCGATGGCGACCCGACCACGGTTTTATTTCACGATAAAATCCTCATTGTTTTGGTTTTAGTTTATATCGCGTCAGCATTATTTATTATCAATTTGGCCGGGATCGTTAAATGAAAAATATAGTTCTGATTCTTGCCAGTGTTTCGTTAAATGCGGGTGCGCAGATCATCATGCGCAAAGCAATGATGCAAATCGGCGAAATAAACATCGAAGCCAAAAACGTTATATCATATTTGCCCCAACTTTTAGGCAATATATTTCTATGGATTTCATTTTTATGTTATGGCCTGAGCATACTCATCTGGATAATTGTATTGTCAAAAGTTGAAGTAAGTTATGCCTATGCATTTTCAAGTTTGGGCTATATTTTGGTGACAATAATGGGTGTGTTATTACTCCGCGAGCAGATTTCGGCGGCGAGGATTGTCGGCATCGTTATTGTGTGTTTTGGCATTATTTTGGTGGCAAGGAGTTAGATAGAATGGAAAAGATTAGCAAAGAACTGTTTTTTGAAAGGATAATTGTGTTTACGGCATATTCGTTTCTTGCTGTTCCTTTTATTATTTTCGCAATCGGATTTCTAAAACCACTAATAGGAATACCTGTGGTAATTTGCATTTGTTTTTCCATATTCATGGCAATTAATTCAACAAAATTATCATGGGTACCTTCATTTTCAAAAAAAACGATAATCAAAATGGTTATTTGCATATTTATTATCGTCTCATGGGTTTTTTTATCTGGAATAGGAAAATTTGTTTGGCAAAATAGCGACCATTCTTTTCGCAATGAAATATTTGAATTGTTTGTTTTAAAACCGTGGCCAGTTTCCAGTATTATTAATGGCATCGATCATAAAATGGTTTATTATATTGGATTTTGGTTGCCGGCGGCAATAATTGGTAAAGTATTTGGTTTACAAGCTGGTTTTATTTTTCAGTATATATGGGCAATACTCGGCGTTTTTTCTATGTTTTTCATTGTCTGCTCTATTAAGAAAAAATTTCTTATACGGACACTTCTTATCATTATATTTTTTAGTGGTCTGGATTATATTGGACAAGCATTAAAGCAGCATACTATTCCAAAGCTCATTTCAGGTTCTCATGATGAATGGTGGGCTGGAGCGTTTCAGTATTCGTCGATGACTACACAAATATTCTGGGTATTTAATCAAGCAATACCCGCTTGGGTTGCTACCGCTTTGCTATTGACTCGGAAAAACAATAAAAACATGATATTTATCATGGGTGTGTTATTGCTCAATTCAACATTTCCGTTCATGGGATTATTACCTATTGTTTTCTATTTGATTATTGCAAACAGCAAAATCAATGAGAAAGTTGACCTTAGAAATGCGGTAAAGAGTTGTATTAGTGTCCAAAATATTGCAGGCGGAGGAATTGCAGGAATTCTTTCATTTATATTTCTTGCATCGAATGTTCAAAGTTCAAATTCGTCATTTGTTTCCTCCAAAATTATTGTGTATTATGTATTTTGTGTGCTTGAGTTTGGGGTATACTTGTTTTTTATATTCAGAGAAGAACGAAAAAATCCACTCTACTATGTAATAGCAATTTCACTCATACTTTTTCCATTATTTTATTTACCATCTGGAGATTTTATTATGCGTGCCTCTATTCCCGCATTATTTATCTTGATGATAATGGTAAGTGAAAAGATAGAAACATGCAAAAAAACAACGGCGAATTTTGTGTTATTACTAGTTTTTTTGATAGGAAGTATTACGCCACTACATGAAATGACACGGACTGTCGTAAATACTTATAGAAAATCAAATGTTGATGTATTTTCCGAAGAATTTATCATGACATATCCTAATTTTATGGGTGACTCACAAAAATTCTTTTTTAAGTATATTGCAAAATAGCTTATAATATTTATATTATTTGCGTTTCTTCGCGTCCATTCGCGGACAAATTCTTATTTTGGAACTGGTTCCATTATTTTATGAGTATCAATAGTACGTATAATTATAAGAATGAAAAACTAGTGGTATGCAACCCCGGTTAAATAAATTTTCTTACAGAACGACGATACCCCGCCCGCTCTGCGGTGGGGTTCGTCATGTGCGCCCGGCATGGGCAGTAACTTGGCGGTGAAAGCCCGCTACACGCTTGGTAGAATTTGGTGCCTGGCACCATAGGCCCTCCTGTGTCTCACAGTCCTCTGTGTAATCACAATCAGGACAGCCGCAATACTTGCGCTTTTCGATGATGTTGTTACGCACCGCTTTTTGTACAAGTTCAGGCAGGTTATGACAGCCCAATTTGTCATACAGCATATAGCGGCGGTTATATGCTGTTGAGAATGACATCTTTTCTTTTACAATGTTTTTAGCAATCGTTTCCAGTTGTTCTTTCTTGTTTATTTTTCATCGGTTTTATGGAATTTATGAATTGGCATTATATTCGCCTGTAATATCAAGTGTCTATTTATGTTTATTTGCATTTATTCCACAGGTTTTGCCACAAAAATATGTCATTTCAATTGGCGGTATATTGCTTTCAGCGCTTATAGTTTTTAATTCTTTTGGCACATATAATATGCACAAAATAAATCAATTTGTATTTGGAAATGTTGACATTGCTGATTGGCAAGATTATCAGCAGAACATTGATGATATAAAAGTTATAAATTCAAAATACTCAGGGAAAAAGATTGTGTTTTATAAATCTCTTGATAATAAAGGCAATGGCATGTTAAAATAATAACGCAAAACACATAATGTAGCCGCTTCGCGGCTAGGGCATTCCAAACTTCGGTAGAATGTTCCCAAAGTCTTTAGCGTTCTAAATTGTACTGCTAAGAAAAGTATTAGATTAAGCATGGCCCAAACTTCGCATTTTTTGCGAACAAAGGTGCGTTTACCGTAAACCCCTTACCATCTCTGTTGTCCCCGTAATCCATTCCAGCGCTCCCTCAAACCGGTACCCCGTAAAACAGGCTTCCCACAGTATACCGGCAGCCTCGTCCCTGGTAAGGGTAATATCCGCAAGGGCGGCCAATCCCCCTTCTTCCCCGGCTATACCCCTAAGATGATCCCAATAGGTTCCCGCATAACCGAAAACCGTGGTGAAATTTTCGATGTCCCGCACCGCTTTTTGTACGGTTTCTTCGGTATCTTCGTAGAACAGGCTGCGGCCGTTGTCGTACAACGGATAAAAAGTTTCAGTTTTCCCGCTGATTTTTACGGCAATATTTGAAAGATGCCGGTCATCCTGCCGGGTAATAAAGTCAAGGATCATCATCTTAATGATACTGTTTTTGTATTGGGGACGCACCGTTATGAGATTTTTATACTCATTATCCGACCGCGCCCCGTTGAACAGATGGCGGAAATGGACGATGTACTCCCGGGAGAAATCAAAAAGAAATTCAGAAAAAATAGTATCCCTATCGGTAAAATACGCAGGACAGCAGGAAACGCCTAATTTTTGCGCCAGTAAGAACACGGCAATTTCCGATTCCGTGTCCGTGGAAAGGGGGTTCAACCGCTGTTTATAGATACCGTAATGCCCCTTGAATACGCCGTACCTCTTAATATTTTGCCCTTCGGGGGAATCCAGACTGTCACCATTCAGATCAATTTTTTGGTGAAACACCGAATCAAACACCGTTGTTATTACCGTATTCAGGGTTTCATTTTCAGTGCTGGCAATCCAGAGCAAATCCTTGGGATGAATGGCGCGGGTAATTTCTGTTATGCGGAAAACATCATAGGCCGGTAAGCCCAGGCGGAAGAGGATTTTTTCGATGTCCCGCCGATCCTTGCTGACCAAACGTTCTTCCAGAAAGCGGTAAAACTGCGAAGACGGCCAAAAAGTACCGGCCTGGGCGTAAAGTGCAACAACCCTATTGTAGCGCGGAACTGTGAAGGTAAGGTTCCAGTCATCATCAATAGTCCCGATAGTATCGTTGTTCCACTTTAAATACCGCCGCCCGGCCATTTCATTTACCTGCGCAATGCGGGCATCCGCCTTTTACCGGAACTTTCCCGCCCCCTGAACAACAGGAAGGACGCCTGCTGCGGAATGTCCGCACAATCCGCAATACCACAAAGGCCGCCGCCAATGCTATTATCGCCGCGATAATACCGGTTTCAACGACAGTATTCATAACAGCGCTCCTAAGCCAAAGAGGCTTCCAATCTGGTAAACGATGGTACAGAGAATCCATCCCAGGCCCAGCAGAAACACTACTTCAAAGCCCAGCCACTTCCAGCCGATTTCCGCACGAACCGTTGCCAGAGCGGCGAAACAGGGAGGGATGATCAGGGTGAAGAGCATGAACACAAACGCTGCTAAGGGGTTCATGTCCGGGTCTCCTCGTATGGCGTCCCGGAGATCCGCGCTTTCCTCGGTTTCTTCGGTGCCTACCCGGTAGAGGATGCCCAGGGTGGAGACGATCACTTCCTTGGCGGCAAAGCCCGTCACCGATGCTGCGGCCAGTTTCCACTCAAAACCCATGGGCCGGAAGATGGGGACGATAAAATGGCCCAGCCGCCCGGCATAACTGTGTTCCAGCGCCGATTCCGCGTTTACCACGGAGTCTTCAGCCTCACCGGTTGGCGGCTCGTAGGCGGGGAAACTGGTGATGGCCCAGATCAGGATCGCCGATGCCAGGATGATGGTTCCCGCCTTTTTGACATACAGCCAGGTTTTTTCACCCACATGCCAGAGGATACCCCGCAGGGTGGGCGCACGGTAGGGGGGCAACTCCATCACAAATGGTGTGGGGTCGCCCTTCAGCACCGTCCGTTTCAGGACGAAGGCGCAGCAGAGGCTCAATGCTACCCCGATGGCGTAGATGAGCATCACCATGCTGCCGGCGTGGCCGGGGAAAAAGGCGGCGGCGAGCAGTACGTGAACCGGTAGTTTTGCGCCGCAGCTCATTAAGGGAGTGATGAGGATGGTGAGGATTCGGTCACGGGGGCTTTTTAAGGTGCGGGAGGCCATGATCGCCGGGACGGAACAGCCGAAGCCAAGCATCATGGGGAATATGGACTGACCGTGGAGGCCGAAGCTGTGGAGCAGTTTGTCTGTGGCAAATGCCGCGCGGGACATATAGCCCACATCTTCCAGAATGGAAAGCATGAAAAACAGTATTACTATTAAGGGGACGAAGGAAAGGACTCCCCCAACGCCGCCTATGATGCCGTCCACCAGAAGGGATCGGATCAGGGTGTCAGGCATGGCGGTAAGAATAGTATCGCTGAGAAAGCCAAAGAGGGTTTCGAGCCACGCCATGGGGTATTCGCCCAGGAGGAAGGTGAGCTGAAAGACACCCCAGAGAACCAGGAGAAATACCGGCAGGGACAGAAAGCGGTTCATTATCACCCTGTCTATGGCCTCGGTGGCGGAGAAATCAGTTTTCCGTACGATTTTAACCGATTCCTTAACGGCGCCCCGGATGTAGCCGTAACGCTGTTCGGTAATGACTATCTCCGCATCCTTGCCAAAGTGCTTTTCGATCCAGAGAACCGCGTCCTTGGCGGCGGCCTTTATCGCTGCCGCCTGGGGATGTTCCTTCAGGCGTTCATAGGCGTTAGCATCCTTCTCGATAAGTTTTGTCGCCAGCCAGCGAATGGGGTACTTTGCCGCAAAGGCCGGGTCGGCGGCAATGGCTTCCTGAATCGCCTCAAGCCGCCTCTCAATTTCATCGCCGTAGTTTAACTGCCTGCCTCCAAGGGTACGACCATTCAGGGTTGTCTGGCTCCCGGTGTCCATCACCTGATCGATGGCATTCAACAGCGCATCGGCGCCTAAGCCTTTGGGGCCCACGGTTTTGACCAGGGGAATCCCCAGGGTAAGGGAGAGATTTTTATCGTCAATAAAGATGCCCCGGGATTCCGCTTCATCGCTCATGTTCAGGGCGCCGATGACGGGAATGCCCAGTTCCTGAAACTGGAGGCAGAGGTACAGGTTCCGTTCCAGGTTAGTGGAGTCCAGCACATCTACGATAACGTCGGGTTTTTCGTCCAGGATGAAGTCACGGGCAACCACCTCGTCGATGGAATAGGCAGTGAGGCTATAGATACCCGGCAGGTCGATAATGTGGTACTGCCTGTCGCCCCGGACCCGGATCCCCTCCCGCTTCTCCACCGTAACCCCGGGGTAATTCCCCACCTTATGGTGCGCGCCGGTGATGGCGTTAAACAGGGTGGTCTTCCCCGCATTGGGATTCCCCGCCAGGGCAATTCTGATATTGCCCGCAAATCGATTATGATCATGGGGTGTATGGTGATCATGGTGGTGGTGGTGGTCGTGGCGCGGAGCCCTTGTGTCATTATTCATCGGTTACCTCTTTTTTTGAATCAATATAAATGACGGCGGCTATGTCTTTTTTTCGGGTTCTGCCGCCGAACAGCCGCCCGGCATCCTTCGCTGCGGACCAGTCCCCCACAGGGAGAACCTCGATGCCCTTCGCTTCGGAACGGCGGATCAGAATATCGTAACCCCGGATTCGAACCTGGATAGGGCCGTGGAAAAACCCGGAACGAACCACGGCGCCCCCGGTATCTTCGGTAAAACCCATGTCGGCAAGCCGCTTGCCAACCTCCTTCCCCAGAGCCACCTTGACCACCCGGAAGGATGCCCCATTGGGCACATCGGATAAAAACATATATATCCCCTTTCTTGTGTTAGCATAATATAACAGTTAAAACAATGTCAAGTACCGGGACGCGGAATGGCCTTCCGCCAGAACCTTTGAGCCCGTCCCTGTCTTGATAACGTCGATCCTGCTAGGTATGCGGGAACGCATTTCCCCCACATGAGAGATAAGGCCCACCATACGATGCTCCCGGAGTTCGTCCAGAATGACCAGCGCCTTATCCAGACTGCCCTCGTCGAGACTGCCGAAGCCTTCGTCGATAAACACCGCGTCCAGCCGGATGCCGCCGGAACGGGTCTGAATGGAGTCCGCCAATCCCAGGGCTAGGCTGATGGAGGCCATGAAGCTTTCCCCGCCGGAAAGTGTTGCGCAGGGCCGGGTTTTCCCCGTAAAGGAATCAAAAACCGCCAGATCCAGCCCGGCCAGCCCCCGGCCCCCCTCACCTTCACTGTTCAGGATCAGGGAATACCGGGACTCGCTCATCCGCTCAAGCCGTTTGGTGGCAAGGGCGGCAACCTCCTTGAGGTACAAACCCAAAAGCCATGCGTCAAAGGATTTCTTTTTAGGGTTTTTTCCCGCAAGATCGTCCGCCAAAGCCCCGAGCCGGGACGCCCGCCCCGCAAGCGCCTCGTGCCGCTCCCCGGCTTCCCGCAGCCGTGCCTCGTCCCGTTCCAGGGTAACCAGTTCCGCCTGCGCCCTGTCACGCGCAGCCTCGGCGGCGGCGCGTTTTTCCGCACAGGATTCCAGAGCGGCCTTTAGTTCCACGGGGTTCCCCGAGGCCTCTCCCAGTTCCGTTCGGGCGGCGCGGATTTCCGCCAGGTTCCGTTCCAGTTCTTCCCCCTGGGATTTGAGCCGGGAACGATTTTCCTTCCATTGTATTATCGCCGCATCAAGGGCGGCTTCCGTATCCCGGTCAAGGATGGCCGCCTGTAATGCCGCGGTATCGGCGAAGACCGAATCTGCCAGGGCATCCTGTAGGGCAGCAGCGGCCTCCCGGTGACGCCGTTCCGCTTCCTCCCTGGCAGTAATACTCCCCTCTACCCGGGCTTTGGCGGCGGCCAATTCACGGGCGGCGGTTTCCCGGCTTTCCCGGATTCCCCTGATACACCGGTCGGTATCCCCGATAGCCTTGTCCAGGGCTTCCAATGCCTCCGCCGCGCCGGTGACATCCGCCACGCCCGCGGCCCCACCGGAAAGTTTCCATTCACGCAGGAGCGCGTGGTGTTTATCACGCATACCGGCGGTGGTTTCCTCCAGGCCCCGGTATTTTTCCTGTAAAAGCGAAACCTCTTTTTCCATTTCCATCTGTTTGGCAAAAAGCCCTTCCCGTTCCCGGTACAAAAGCGCCGCACCGTCTCCGGCATGGCGGGCCTCCTGCTGCCGGGCCGCCAGTGCGGTAAGCTCCCGTGATTTTGCCACTACCAAACGGCCCAGCTCTTCCGCCTTAAGCGCCGGCAAGGCTGCCGGATCCACCGCAGCCTCAAAACCTTCCGCCGCATGAACCATGGTGTCGCGGACTTTCTCCAGTTTCTGCCGCACCCGGCTGAGTTCCAGGCTCCCCGACTCCAGTGCCGTAAGCCGTGCGGTAAGATCCCGTTCAGCGTTCTTGATGGATGCCGCCAGGGAATCGATCCGCTCATTGATACCAAAGGCAGGCGCACGGGCGGCGGCGGGCAGGGGGTGTTCCCGGGAACCGCAGACCGGGCAGGGCTCGCCGGATTTCAGGCCCTCCGCAAGATGGGCGGCCATACCCGCTTTTTCTGATACCGCCTTCTCCGCCTCTTTTAAGGCCAACTCATCCCGGAGAACCGGAAGGTGTTTTTCCAGTTTAACCTTATCGGTCTCCAGGCGGCCGGCCCGCTCCGCTGCCGTGTTCGCCTCCGCCTCCATCTCCTCCGCATCCTGTGCCATCTGACGCAGTCTTACTAACAGATCCTTTACGGCGCGTTCCCGCTCCAGCTTTTCAGTGATAGCCGCAGCCTGATCCGCCAGGGACTTGCGGGCGGTAATCAATGCGTCCTTTTCTTCCAGGCTTTTTTTCAGGGCCTCGATCTTCCCCTCGCAAGAGGCAATGGCGGCGCGAATCTCACCCAATTCCTTCCGGTTACGCAGTAACGTTGCTTCCTCTCCGGCCATCTCAAGAAGTCCCGGACGTTTTTCACGGTATGCGGTCAGCGCCTTTTCCAGGGCAGGAATTTCCGCCGCCGCCTCATCAGTATCACTAAGTTTTTTTTCCGCCAGGGTACATTCCGCCCGAACCCGATCCGCTAAGACCGCAGCGGTGGTAACCGCCGCCCGCTTTTCCTTCTCAAAAAAAAGGTGATGCGCCAAAGGCTGGGCACTCCGGGACAGGGCCAGGCGGTCTTCCTTTTCCCGTACCGACGGGGCCGCCGCTTCCAGGGCCGCTGCTTCCTTCCCCGCTTGTTCCAGCCGCTGCTCCGCACTTATCCTGTTTGTTTCCAGGGTGAGGATCTTCCCAAGCCGTATGCCCTCCTGCTCCAGCGCCGCGGCATTGTCCTTGGCTTTGTTTAGGGTCTCTGTTGCCTGCTGATGCAAGCCGGGGTAAGTATCAAAGGAAACCCGTTGGGACATTTCACTCAGGGTATGTTCCGCTTCCCGGGCCAGGGTACGCGCTTCCTGAGCCCGTTCCCAAGCCAGTTCCCGAATCCGGGCGGCAAAATCCACCGGAAAAAGTTTCCCCAGCACTTCACGGCGCTGGCTGGTATTCTGCCGGAGGAACTCGGCGAACTCCCCCTGGGGGAGAAGCACTATCTTGAAAAACTCCTCCGCAGAAAGCCCGATGAGGTCCCGGATAAGCTGGTCTGCCTCAGATTTTCGGGAACTCAGGCTCTTTTTTTCGGGGGTGAGTTCGTAGAGTACCGCCGTTTCTTCCACCGTGGTAGTACCGGTTCCCCGCTTCTTGAGCTTTTCCTGTTTGGGGCTCCGGTCGATTTGGTACCGCTTCTCCCCCAGGGAGAACTCCAGGGACACCAGACACTCCGCTGTTTCCCCGGCGTAGTCACTCCGCAGCCGATTGATATGTCCCTGACGGCTGCCCGGAACCGTTCCGTAAAGGGCAAAACAGATGGCGTCGAAGATGGTGGTTTTCCCCGAGCCGGTCTTCCCGGTAATAAGGAAAATCTCGTCCAGCACGGTAAAGTCGATGACCGTCTGCCCCAAAAAAGGGCCGAAGTTTTCCATGGTTAAGTTGAGGGGCCGCATACCTACAGGGTAGCACAAAGCGGCAATCATGGGTAATGATAAAAATACCTTCCCACCTTCCGCTTCCTCTGAATAAGAAATATGATGAATTTATAGAGAATGTACCGTATATCCGGGCCAGACAAGCTTTTTCAAGGTGTCGTCGCCGGTGAGGAGTGTCGCGCCCAGCGCTACGGCGGTAGCCGCCACAATACAGTCGGGGAGCAGGACCTTCGGCCTCCAGTCCCGGCGTATGGCAATGGTGACCTGCTCGATAGCATCGTCCATGGGGATAACCGAGGTGGACTCAATGAAGCTATCAACGCCCGCGCGTTTATCCGCGGACATATCCGGTTCGGCATATAGCTCTATCCGGGTGATCACGCTGGCATACCAATCACCGGTATTCAGGGTTTCCTCCATATCAAGCATCCGTTTATCTCTCTTAATGAGGAATGTGGCCGCGCAGGTATCGAACACGTATTTAGTCGGGCAAGGAGCTTCATTTCCATTCATCGCGCATCTTCCTTTGGTATTCCATCCCGTCACCGTAGGCGGCGTCCCCCTCAAGGATGCCGTAAAACTTGTTGAAGCGGTTCTTGTTTTTGGGGTCCTTGGACTTCCGTTCCTGCTCCGCCACGGCTTCCTCAATGGTTCTAGGGGAATTACGCCGGAGAAAGTCCCCATGATCCTGGTAGCCAATCATGCGGGCGGCGATATCCAGTTTTTCCGACTCCGTGATTCCTTCCGGCTCGAGCGTGGGCTCGGGCTCCTTCGCCGGGGCCGGCGTAAAGGTAAGAATAACCGGACCCGCCGGGACTTCCCGTGGTACGTCAATGGTCAGCCGGAGGTCCTCACCCTTCGGATGGGCCGGTATATCGATGGTCTGTTGTATAGGCATAATAGCCTCCTGTCTCAGTATAGGGCGGCTGAGGCTTGTGTACAAGGAAGCGGGAAATATGAAGGAGTGGAGCCCTCCCTCGTTTGACTATTTCCTTGAGCAGTTTTTGCCGCTTCACGCAGGAACCTGCAAACCGTTGGTTGCAAACCCTTGGTTTGAAGTTTCAGAATACCGGATTTCCGCTTTTGAGCCAATCGTTTTTCGTCTTTCTGCCGGATTTGGTAGACATCGGCAAGCATTTCTTCCAGTTCGGCAAGGTCATGCCCCTGGGTAAGATGATCAGGATAGGCGTTCAAATAACCAACAAACCAACCGTCATCGCCTTCCCAATAGTTATGTGCAATACCGTCCTAAGTTTTTTTGAGTTATGTAAAGCGGCTTCACCGCTGGTTGACGAAAGAGAAAATACTAATAAAGTTAAATTTAGGAGATTTTACAATGTTATCAAGATACAATAAAATATTGTTTATTATATTTTTTACATTTTTGTCAATTATTAATTTATCAGCACAACAGTTTACAATAGGATTAAAATTTACTGGATTAAGTATTCATCCTAAAGGCGCTTTAAACGCACATTTGATGCCTTATAAATTGGATAAAAGAGCTATTTTTGTAATAAACCC
Source organism: Spirochaetia bacterium (assembly GCA_025997495.1). Lineage (GTDB taxonomy): Bacteria > Spirochaetota > Spirochaetia > Treponematales > Breznakiellaceae > Termitinema. Next base: position 15,292 of record BNUR01000059.1, read on the forward strand.
AGGAATAACATTAAGTTTTGAATATTTCTTCTATAAAGATGTCGCATCAATAAAAATAGAACAAGCATTCTATAAAGATTGTTGTAATCAGTTAGCGGTTATCCCGGCCCGGGTGAGGGCTCCCCGGGACAAGGGGCAGGTTGAAGGCAGTGTCGGCTGGATTGAAACCTGGCTTTTGGAATGGCTGAGGGATCAGCGTT
>BNUR01000060.1 GCA_025997495.1 Spirochaetia bacterium
GATGCCGCAAACTACGGCTGGTACCTGGATCTCCGCCGCTACGGTACGGTTCCCCACTCTGGTTTCGGCATGGGCTTTGAGCGGCTCGTCCAGTACGTCACCGGCATGGCAAACATCCGGGACGTGATCCCCTACCCCCGGGCCGTGGGCCAGGCGGAGTTCTAGGCAAGACGATGAAACAGTTCCATAACAGAAGAATTTCAACCACGAACCTCACGAAAAACACGAACACTTCTTTTGGTTCGTGTCGTTCGTGTCGTTCGTGGTTAAATTCTTCTTTTTCTCTCCCAACAGTAGTACTGCTTGTATGCCTCGGCCTTTCCCCTCTCTCCGGCCTGGAACCCGCGGAGGATGTGCCGGATATCGTGTCCCAGGCGGCGGTACTCATGGACGCCGCCACAGGGACGGTGCTGTACGCGAAGAACGGCGATACCCCCATCCCGCCGGCTTCGTTAACAAAACTGATGACCATCCATCTGGTTATGCAGGAGATTAATGCGGGCCGGGCTTCCCTGGAGGAAATCGTGGATCTTCCCCCCGAAAGCTGGGCGGTGAATCAGCCCCCCCGGTCAAGCCTGATGCATTTGGCGGAAGGGCAGATCGTCAGCCTCCGGGAACTGATCCTGGGGCTGGCCATACCGTCGGGAAACGATGCCGCCGTGGCGGTGGCCCTGCGGTGCAGCCCCACGGTGCAGGATTTTGTGGATCGCATGAACGCCGAAGCCCTGCGGCTGGAGTTGAAGGAAACCCGGTTTGTGGAGCCCTCGGGGATTGACGAAAACAACATGACTACCGCCCTGGAATTCGCCGCCTTTTGCCGTGAGTATATAAACCGTCATCCGGACAATCTGCAAAACTTTCATTCGGTGATGGAATTTGCCTATCCCCAGGCCGCCAATGTAAAGCCTGAAGACCGGAACCGGGTAGGTATCTGGCGCCAGCGCAACCACAATTCCCTGCTCACCAGTTTTGAGGGGGTGGACGGCCTTAAAACCGGGTACATCGACGAGGCGGGCTACAATATCGCCTTAACCGCCCTCCGGCAGGAAACCCGGCTCATCGCGGTGGTGCTGGGAGCCCCCGCTTCCTGGGCAGGTGACCGGATCAGGGACGCCGACGGGAGCAATCTCCTCAGTTGGGGTTTCAAGCACTTCCGGACCCTGCGCCCGCCGGAACCGGAGATCCCCCCGGCCCGGTTATGGAAAGGAAAGAGCAAATGGGTACAGGCCGTTCCCGCCGAGCCCCTACCCTTCACCAGCTTTACCGGTAGGGGTGAAAACCTCAGTTGGGAAGTAGTGTTGGAGGAGCCCCTCATCGCCCCCATTCCCGCAGGCAGCGCGGTGGGGACGCTTATTTTAAACGATGACGCGGGCGAACTCCGGCGCATTGCATTGGTCACCACAGAGGAAATGGAACAGGGGAATATCTTCAAGCGGGGGTGGGACACGCTGAGCTTATTTTTCCGGAGGATGTTTGGGAAATAGGCAGGGCCATTATGGCTCACTCCGCCACCCACGCCCCAGACAAAGGATATGCCTTCCGTTTATGGTATTGGGTGAGGAGGGGGAATCATGGGGCGAGCGACTTTTGAACCCCACGCAGTGGGGTGAACAGGAGCCGCCCCGTGATTTCCCCTCCTCACCCCGGTAACGCGATTCAAGGCATATTCTTCGTCATCAAATCCAGTTCCAATTCCAGGGTTTTAAGAGTGTCCTCCAACTCCCGGATACGCCGGATGGAGTTTTGCACCCGCCTGTCCCAGAGCCGGTTACAGGTTTCATCAACCACTTCTTTGAATGAGGAAATAGTAGGTAGAACGGCTGCTTCACCGCCTGATTTGTCCATCCGGTTCATATAAGCGCTACCAGTGTAGCACGGATGCTATTTCCCGTCCAGCGTAATCGCCGCTTCGGAAATATCCCGGCCCGGGCCGTCTATGGTATCATACGCCCGGATAAACGTAACTGCGGCGATAAACGCCAAAAGAATAAACACCAGCTTACGCATAGAACCCCCCATCCTGCGTAGGTTCGTTCAACGAACATGCATTCTTTGAACGATACTTTTTTTGAACTTTTTCTGTAATTACCATTGCGATCCAAAATCTCCTTCAACACTAATCTTAGGGATTAAGAAATTCAAGGGGGTTGACTGCTTTTCCATTTTTATAGACCGCAAAATGGAGGTGGGGCCCGGTGCTATAGCCGGTACTACCCACCGCCCCGATCTTCCCGCCCTGATATACATAGGCGCCCTGCTTCACCGAAACGGAGCTTAAATGGCCGTACAGGGTTTGAAAGCCCTTGGAGTGGGAAATGATGATGTAATTGCCAAAGTTCCCATTGTACCCCACCGTGGCGATCCGTCCGTCCATGGCGGCCTTAATGGCGGTTCCCATAGGAGCCGCCAAATCGAGGGCCGCATGGTAACGCCGGACACCGCTGATGGGATCATTCCGCCAGCCGTAGGGGGAAGTCAGCCGCCCCCGAATGGGATAGATAAAGAGTTCCCCCAGGGCAAGCTTGAGATCCTCCTTACGCATTTTTGCGCCGGGAATGAAAAGGGACTGCCCGGCGGTGAGGGTATCGCTCTCCAAATCGTTGGCGTCCAGGATGGCCTCCACCGGAGCCCCCATGACGGTGGAAATTTTGGAAAGGGTGTCCCCCCGTTTTACCGTATAGGGTATACCGTCCATGTTGGGAATCCGCAGGGTCTGCCCTGCCTGGAGCCGCCGGGCATTGGCAATCCCGTTAGAAGCAATAATGGCGTCCAGGGAAATAGAATGATCCGCCGCGATTTTCGACACCGAATCCCCCTTCTGTACCCGGTAACTTTCCCATTTGAAGGTTTCCATCAGATCCAGGGGGATGGGAGCCGCACTTGTAAGCCCGGGAACAAGCGTTTCCTGAACGCCGGTTTCCGTAACGCCGGTTCCGGAAAAGTCCGCTTCGAGCACGGGGAAAATGCCTCCGGGCCCGGGAATTTCAGTTCCGGCGTATGCGGCAAGATTTTCCCGCAGGGCGGCGCCGGAATCATACCCCGGGGACAGGGCCATAACCGGGGCATCCTGCAGACCCAGGATAAGGGCGGAAATGGCGGCAACCCCTACCAGCACGCACACCGGGGCAGGGGTTTCCCAAAAGTTTTTTTTCGGCGTCCCGGCTGCCGGGGCGCTTTGGTTTGGCGCCGGGGATGGGGAACAGGTTTCTTGGGACATTTCAGCGGGCCGAACCCCTAAGGGCGACCGGATCTCTTCCGCCGGGGCGCCGGCCTTAAAGAAGGGAAACAGGGGATGGAACCGGGAGCTTCCCCGGGCTTGTTTCTGCCGGGAACGTTTCACCGGCGCCGGGTTCTGCTTAACACCGTCAATATATTTGTAGGGTTTATAGGCCGTCCGTACTTGCAGCCGGTTTAAGGAAATCAAGGGATGGTTCTGACGGCGCTGAACGTACTGGTCCATAAGTATGTATTGCATGATACGTTTATCGACATAATTCTATTGAAGTATTATACTCGAAAAATGGATCATCCGGAAAAGGCCGTTTTTGGGGCCTGTGTCGCGGCTCTGCTGATGAAGTTTTTTTTGTTTGACTTTATGATTACCGAGGGGCTTTCCATGCTGCCGGCCATAAAACCCGGAACCATCCTGGTGGTGATCCGCACCGCCTACGGATTCCGCCTGCCCTGGTCCGCCGGAGACTCGGTTCCAAGCTATCTCCTGCGCTGGGCCGCGCCTAAGGAAGGGGATGTGGTGGTATTTTTCACCCCCCGGGGTGATACGGCGGTAAAACGCTGCAACGCCCTGATCGGGAAGGACGCGTTTTTTGCCCTGGGGGACAATACCCGTGAATCCTACGATTCGCGGTTTTACGGCCCCGTTCCGGTGGATCATATTATAGGAAAGGTATTGGGAATCAAATGATAGAGAACCAGGCAAAACCCCTACTGGAAGCCGAACGTAAAAAACGGTTCATCATTTTCATTACCATATTTGCCCTCTTAAGCATCGCCGTCCTGGTTCACTATGCCATCCTTATGCTGGGCCCTTCAGATCCCGCCGGCCTCCCCTCATCCCGGCCTTTTGTAGAACGGGGCCCCATCCTGGACCGGAACGGCCGTGTTCTGGCCCTGCAAACCCGGCTGGGCAATGTCACCGTGTGGCGTCCGGACGTTGTTGACCGGGAAATTCTGAGCCGGGACTTGGCCCTGATCCTGGGCCTCCCCGCCGTGACCATTGAGTCCCGCATCGCCACCTCCCCCAGTGACTTTATCTACCTAAAAAAACAGGTGGAGCAATCCACCATCCGGGAAATCGAAAACCTCAAGGCCGAGGGGCGGCTCCGGGGGGTCGGCGTTGAGGCCATTGTGGGCCGCATCTACCCGGAAAAGCGGCTGGCGAGCCAGATCATCGGCTTTGTGGGGAATGAAAACAACAACGGCCTTGCGGGGATAGAGTATGCCCTGGAATCCGAGCTATCCCCCCCGCAGGTGAAGGCCTCCGGCGGGTCGGGGAACCAGGTGTTTCTTACCATTGATGAAAATGTCCAGCATATCCTGGAAGATATCGGGGAGCGTGTCCGGAAGGAGAACCAGGCAGAGGCGGTACTCTTCCTCGCGATGGATCCCCGCACCGGGGACATCCTGGGCTCCGCCTCCCTCCCGGACTTTGATCCCAACGATATCAATTCATCGGATGAATCCTCCCGGATGGATCGCCCCGCCATCTGGGCCTATGAGCCGGGTTCGGTCTTTAAGGTATTTTCCATGGCCGCCCTGCTGGACTCAGAGGCCATCAGCGACAACACGGTGTTTGTCTGCAACGGCCGCTATGAACGGGTAACGAACCGGGGGGAGCGGGTGGTGATAAACTGCCTTGACACCCACGGCCCGGTAACGGCCCGGGATATCATCATCAAATCCTGCAATGCCGGGGCGGCCTATGCGGCGGACAAAATAGGGGCGGAGGATTTTTTCGGCCTCCTGCATAACTTTGGTTTTGGCGCACGGACCGGCGCGGGAACCCCCGGGGAGTCTGCGGGTTATCTCCTTCCCCCGGCCAACTGGGACGGCGGAACCAAACCGACTATCTCCATGGGCCAGGCCATCTCCGTTTCCGCCCTTCAAATGGTTCAGGCCGCTTCGGCTTTGGCCAACGACGGGGTACTGGTCTCCCCCCGGCTTATCTCCCGGATCGTTTCACCTAAAGGGGAAGTCCTCCGATCCTATCAGGCCGTGCAGGGCCGGCGGATCCTCAAACCGGAGACCGCCTGGGCATTGCGATCCTACATGGTGGACGTAACCAGTGACATCGGTACCGGCTGGCGGGCCAATATTCGGGATCTATCCCTGGCAGTAAAAACCGGCACCGCCCAAATGATCGACCCCAAAACCAGGGCCTATTCCCAGACGGACTTTATCGCCAGTTGTATCGCCCTGCTCCCCGCCGAAAACCCCTCGCTCATTCTCTATATAGCAATTGTAAAACCCCGGGGGGATTTCCTGGGGGGCCGTATAGCAGCCCCTCCCATCCGGGAAGCCGCGGAAGCCCTGGTTGATTACCTGGGCATCCCCCGGGGCCGGAACCCCCAGGTAAGCCACTCCGGCTCCATCAGCCTGCCCCCGGTTCTCAACCCCGTGGTGGACACGGTGGTCCCCAACTTCGGCGGCTATTCCAAACGGGAACTCCTCCCCCTGCTTTTCCGGGAGGATCTCCACATCACCATCACCGGTGAGGGCTGGGTACGCCGCCAAAGCCCCCCGCCGGGTACCCCCCTAAACGCGGACACGGTCATCATTCTTGAACTTGAATAGCGCCGAAGATTTCGGCTTTTTGGAAGCAAACCTCCGGGTCATTGAAGCCCACTACCCCGGTCTGGCGGCACAACTAATGGTGACGGATGACCTCCCGGAAGCGGATATCCGCCTTGAAACTGCCGCCAGCGGGGCTCCCACCCTGATCGTAAGGGGCATCCACGTCCATTCCCCCCGGGATCCGGTACGGGAAGGCCTGCGGCTGGGGGAAAACCTTACCGGGGACGGCCCGGTGATCGTCCTGGGTTTCGGCCTGGGGTATGCGGCGGAGGCCGCCGCCGCAGCCGCCCCAAACCGGCCCCTTATCGTGGTGGAACGGCGCCCCCTCATCCTGAAAAAGGCCTTTGAGTGCCGGGATCTCCGGCCATTTCTTACGGGTTACAAAGTTATTTTTGTCCTGGGCGGCAGCGGCGAGGCCGGCGTAAATGCGCTTACCGGGGCGCTCCGGCTCCTGGAAAACGGCAATGGAAAGGCCGCCCTGGTCCGGAACCGCGCCCTCTTAAACCTGGACGAAGAATGGTATGCCGCCGCGGAAGGCCGGATAAACACATGGTCATCCCGGGATGATGTAAACACGGCCACCCTCAGACGGTTCGGGAAGCGGTGGGTCCGCAACCTGGCGGTGAATTCCCCGGCCATCCGGGATTTGCCCGGGGTATCCCGCCTGGAAGGATGCCTGGCGCCGATCCGGGCGCCGGTACTCCTGGTAGCCGCCGGCCCCTCCCTGGACAACCTTGCCCCGCTGCTGCCGGAACTGGCGGAACGGGCGGTGGTTGTGGCGGTGGACACCTCCCAGCGGCTGCTCCTTTCCCACGGGGCAGCCCCGGACTTTACCGTGGTGGTGGATCCCCAATACTGGAACGCCCGCCACCTGGATCGCGCCCCGGCCCCCAACACTTGCCTTATCGCCGAGTCCGCCGTCTACCCGCCGGTATTCCGTGAGCCCTGGGCCCGGGCCTTCCTCTGCTCTTCCCTGTTCCCCCTGGGCCGCTTCATTGAAGACCGGCTTGATCCCAAGGGCAACCTCGGCGCCGGGGGATCCGTGGCCACCACCGCCTGGGATTTTGCCCGGATCCTGGGAGGGGACAGCCTCTGGATAGCCGGCCTGGACCTTGCCTACCCGAACCTGAAAACCCATTTCCGGGGAGCCCTCTTTGAAACCCGTTCCCTTTCGGAATCCCGCCGTTTCACCCCCGCCGAAACCTGGTCCGTCCGTGCCCTCCGTGACGGGCATCCCTTCAAGGCCCCTTCCGCGTCCGGCGGCACGGTCCTCACGGACAAGCGGCTCTCCCTCTATGCAAGCTGGTTTGAATACCAGTTCCGCCGCGGATCAGAAACCAAAAACTACAACCTTTCCCCGGAGGGCCTCCACATCCCCGGCTTCCCCGCCAGGCCCGTGGAGGAACTCCTCGCCCTCCCCCCCATGCGCGCCGAAATAAACAGCCGCTTAGCGGAAACCTTCGCCCGCATTGATACCGAATTCAATTCCCCGGCGGAAAAAGATGCCCGTGCGGCCCGGTACAAAACCGCCTGCGGAGGCCTTCTACGGGGCCTTGAAACCCTCCAAACCCTGGCAGCCGAATCGGCGGAACTGGCAGAAAAAGCCCGCCCCCCGGATCGGGACCGCCTCCTCCAACGGCTGGGAGAGGTGAACCGCCTCATCATGGAAAGCGAAGTAAAGGATGTGGCGGGCTTTTTATTCCCCCCCCTTGCGGAACTGGAAGCCGGCCTTAAAACCACCGGCCCCTACGCACGCTACCGGGAACTATCGGCAAAACTCTATCGCTCCCTGGCCGAAACCACCGAATACCATCTAAACATCCTTAGCAGATATTAGCCGGACGCCCATTACCGGGGCGCCTAGGAGCCTGTCGGACTTGTGGATTTTTTGAGCTTGATGCCTCAAAAAATCCCGATTATCCGGCGTCCTGCAAACCTTCGGTTTGACGGAGTTTGCAGGGTAAAAATCGCCTTGAAGGCCGATTTTTTTTATCAAACTGCACGAAATGCGACAAACTCCTAGTCATAAAACAAACAAACCCCGAATACCCTCTCCGCCCCGGCCCCCTTCAAAGCGGCAGCGCAGGCGTCCAGGGTAGCCCCGGTGGTGATCACATCGTCAAACAGGATTACTGTTTTTGGCGCAGGTTTGGCGCAGAGAATCTTTCCCATAAGGTTGGTCTTCCGATCTGCCTTGTCCAGTTCCTTCTGGCTTTTCGAGGGGAGCCGTTTAAGGCAGGGGTACACCGGCTGCCCCATCTTCTCAAGCCGGGCGCCCAGGCAGGCCACCTGATCCCACCCTGCCTTGCGTATCTTCCCCGGCCTGGGCGGCACGGGAACAAGCGCCCCTTCTGACGCGGCGATAGGAAGCTTTTCCAGGGCATCCAGGATCCGTTCCGCCAGAAAGTTCCCCAAAGAAAGTGTTTTCCCAAACTTATATGCCCGCAACAGTTTCCGGTATTTGCCGGTATAGGGGAATATGCTGTATGCCCCGTCAAAAATGTGGCCATCCCCGCCCCGGCATTGCAGGCACCGGCCCTGTTCCGAAATGAGGGGACGGCCGCAGGAAACACAGCGCCCTTCATCACTTATGACAAGAGCATCACTGCACGGGCGGCACAACCCGTACCATGCCTCGCCGGCATCCAGGAGTTCCCCGCCGCAGATAGGGCAATTTGCAGGGAACAGATATTCCCGGATATAGGCCGCGGCCCGGGCGGCGTGGCGGATTGAGACCGGCAGGGCTCTTAGGCGCTTAGCCATTACTACCTCCTTTGAAGTTTTTTTCTTGTAAAGGGGCTTGCAAAATACGGAGAAGTGTCGTATCTTTGATATTAGAGAGGGAAACCTTTGGAAGACCCACCGTTGAAAGGTGGATGGCTTCTAAAAGGCTTCCCTTTTCTATTTCTGAAACTATATGATCATAGTACCAGATACCCGAATTTTCCCCTAAAACAATATGAATGGTATAGTGAACCCTATCTAATTCTATTCCGGTTACAAGATGGCTATATTTATAATAATGAGGACCAGGCTTATTCGGTTTCTCGTCAGTTATTAATATTGCACTTTTTAATAAATACGGGATATGGGCAAATAACTTTTTATTCACGTCGAATTTAAATCCAGGGCCAAGCATTTTATCTATACCGGTATTTCCTAATTTAATAGGTTCAGCTATAGCGTTGTTTTCAAGGTTCACTTTTTTTAGCTCTTTAAGAAATTGTTTTATTGAACCCTTATTCAGTTCATACTTTCCCCGGTATGCATTCCCATCCAGGGTAATATCAGGCGCCCTGGCAAGCTTTTCAATGTTGGCGGCCCGGTCTCCTTCCGATGTTTGATAATTACTATTCGTCTTAGCCATACGTATCTCCTTTGAGGTTTTTTTCCTGTAAAGGGGCTTGCAAAATACGGAGAAGTGTCGTATCTTTGATACTGGAAGGGGAGACTACTGGATGGCCCGGCGTTGATTGCCGGATGACGGACAGTAGCCTTCCCTTTTCTATTTTTGAAAGAATGTGGTCATAATACCATACGCCGGAATTCTCTCCCAAAATAACATGGATAGTATATGGTTCCCCATCAAGCGCTATGCCGGTAACTAAATGGCGGTATATATTATACGGCGTATCCGCCCGGGTTGGGATTTCATCGGTAATAAACACTGCATTCTTAATTATTTCAGGAATATGGACAAATAGTTTTTTATAGGCGTCATTATTTAATCCATACCCAATTAACTTATCTATCCCTTTACCACCCAGCCGAATAGGGTCAGGCATATGATTGTTTTGAAACACCTCTTTTCTAAGGGTGTTTTTTAAAAACCCTACTATCGATTTCTTATTCAGTTCATACTTTCCCCGGTATGCATTCCCATCCAGGGTAATATCAGGCGCCGTGGCAAGCTTTTCAATATTGCCCGTCCGCTCTCCTTCCGATGTTTGATAATTACTATTCGTCCCGGCCAAATCCATCTCCTTTGGGTTTTCCCCCTAAAGAGACATGGCGCATACCAGTATTTTGCTTTATTGCAGCAGGTTTTTAAAAAAGACCGATACAGATGTAAGAATAAGCACATTTATGTTTCTTTTTCGTGTGTTTCGTATTTTTCGCGGGTTTCTTCAATTTTAGAACCGGCTCAACTTTTTTCACATTTTAGCTTGACAAAGTCGATTATTGTTCATAATAATACTTATATGGTCTAACTAAAGGCCGTAAAGTTTGGAAGATAGGAGCAGGTATGGCAACCAGGGATAAGCACATAATACAGGATTTGGCAAAAAAGACCGCCAAATTGGCTGCTTCTGAGGTATGTGAGGAGATACATCATGACATCGAATGAGAAAAAACAGCTTGTTGAAAAGGAGCTTGCCAAAAACGGCGGCGTCCTCCGCTTTGCGCCCTGCTGGGTGGCCCGTAACTTTATGCAGCCCGGCCGCAGGCTCAAACTTGACCCCCGGGATTACTACGCCTACGGCGGGGCCAAGGGCGGCATTGATGAGCGCTGGTTCGCTTCAACCACCCCGGCGGATAACGCCGAGTTTACCATCGAAAACGAGGGCCTGAGTTTTGTGGTGATCAACACCGCAGCGGGGGTGGAGAAAATACTGTTCAAGGAAATTGTGGATATCATGGGCGACAAGGTCATCGGTGAATACATGATGAACAAGTACGGCCGCTGGATGATGTTTTCCAAATTCTTTGACAACATGGGGCCCATCGCCCATCACGTCCATTTAAAGAATGAACACGCCGCCAATGTAAATATGCTGGGCAAGCCCGAGGGGTATTATTTCCCGCCCCAACAGAACAATGTGTACAATAACTTTCCCCACACCTACTTTGGCCTTAACCCAGGCGTTACCAGGGATGATGTGATCAACTGCCTTAAAGCCTGGGCCGACCGGGGGGATAACAATATCCTCGATCTGGCGCGGGCCTACCGCTTACAGGTCGGGACCGGCTGGGATGTACCGCCGGGGGTTCTTCATGCGCCGGGTTCCTTACTCACCTACGAACCCCAGCGTGCCAGCGATGTGTCCATCTTCTTCCAGTCCCAGGTTGAGGGCCGGCACAACGGACGGGATACCCTGGTCAAGGATGTACCCAAGGATAAATACTACGATTACGAATACCTGTTCAGTATCCTGGACTGGAAACTCAATGTGGACGCCAACTTCAAGGAAAACCATTTTCTGCTTCCAACCCCGGCGGGGGATGCGGCCGCGATGAAAGAGAAGGGCTACAGTGAACAGTGGGTGGTCTATGGCTCCAGCCATTTCTGCGCCAAGGAGCTGACCGTATTCCCCGGCTGTAGTGTTACTATCACCGACGCCCAGGCCTACGGGCTCATCATGATGCAGGGATACGGAACGCTGAACAACGCGAAAATAGAAACCCCGGTGATGATCCGCTTTGGCGACCTGACCGCCGACGAATATTTTGTGACCGAGTCCGCCGCGAAGCAGGGGGTACGTATCACCAACAACAGTGAATGTGAAAACATCGTGATGCTCAAACACTTCGGTCCCGACAATCCCGAGGCAGCGCATCTGGTAAAGCACTACAACGTATAAGGCGGTATGAAATGACGAAACCCTGGTACAAAGACAATTACCGCCGGAATCTGGTGGATATGCACATCGACGCATGGGATGGGGAGTTTCTCTCAAAGTTCGATCCGGAACAGTATTTTACCTGTCTGCAAAAAGGCCGGATCACCAGCCCCATGATCTATACCCACTCCCATGTGGGCTGGTGTAACTGGCCTTCAAAATCCGGCGCCATGCACCCTGCCTTTAAAGGCGAGAACAAGATCAAACGGGTGTTCGATCTCTGCAACCAGGCGGGGATGGATACGGTGGCCTACTACAGCCTGATCTACAATAACTGGGCCTACGATACCTATCCCGAATGGCGCATGATCGACATAGACGGCGTTCCTTCCCGCGGTATATCCGGTGGTTCCATGATGGGCGGCGGCGGCCGTTACGGGCTCCTCTGTCCCAACAATGCGGCGTACCGGGATTTTCTTAAAAAACAATTCGCAGAATTACTGTCGGAATACGAGTGCAAGGCGGTCTACCTGGATATGACCTTCTGGCCCATGATATGTTTCTGTCCAAGCTGCCGGGCCCGGTATAAAGAAGAAACCGGTAAGGCAATCCCGGAATATATCGACTGGACCGATCCCGAATGGCTCGCCTTTCAGGAGGCCCGTGAACGGTGGATGACCGAATTTTCTTTTTTCGCCACCAGGGAACTTAAAGCGCTGAAACCGGGTGTCACCGTGGAACATCAGTCATCCACCGCCCCCCATCCCTGGACCTTCGGGGTACGGAGCAGCGCCGCGCCGGCCTCGGATTTTACCGGCGGCGATCTCTACGGGGGCTACGAACAGCAGTCCTTTGTCTGCAAACTCTACTATGACATAACCTGTGATCAGCCCTTTGAATATCAAACATCCCGGTGTGATCCCGGGCTCTTTGACCATACCACCACAAAAAGTGCGGAGATGCTCAAGCTCCACGCCTATCTGACCTACGCCCACCACGGGGCCTTCTTTGTTATAGACGCTATTGATCCCCGCGGCACCATGAACAGCAAGATCTACGACACCATTGGTGAAGTGTTTTCAGAAACCATGGCCTACGAGCCCTTTTTTACCGGGGAGCTTGAGGCCGATGTGTCTCTCTATTTCAGTTATGCCTCAAAGCTTGATTTGCGGAACAATAAACGTAAGCGGGCGATCCTCGGCCACGAGGGCAGCGGTGAAACATCCCGGCACCTTACCTGCCTGCTTGGGGCGGAAAAAGCCCTGCGGAACGCCCATATTCCCTTCCGCATCAATACTGACAAATCCCTTGCCGCCCTTGATAAAAACAAAGTAGTAATACTGTCGGACCTTGTTTTTGTAAGCCGGGAAGAGGAAGAGGCCCTGGTGGAATTTGTGGAACAGGGCGGCTCTCTCTACATGAGCGGCATTACCCCGGCAAGCCTGGTGAACCGTATCCTGGGGCTTACCATTACCGGCTTTACCGCGGAAACCGTTACCTATATGCGGCCCACGGCGGCGGGGCAGCAGTTTTTCTGTATGTACGATCCGGCAAACCCCATGACCATCTTTGATAAACAGGTTCTTGCCGGAAATGTGGGGCATAACCGCATCCTGGCCGCTATAACCCTGCCCTATACGGATCCGAAGGACTCAAGCAAATTTGCATCCATCCACTCAAACCCCCCGGGGATCGACACCGAATACCCGGCCATTGCGTACGGCTCCTTCGGTAAGGGAAAGGCCGTCTGGTCCGCCGCGCCCTTTGAGCAGAGCAGTCAGACCGTACACAAGCAGGTATTTACCAATCTAATCCAATACATCAGTTCTGATAAACCTCAGATTAAATCTGATGCCCCGGCCCAGGTAGAATTTACTATTTTCCGGGATCAGGAGAAAAAGATACTACAGCTTCACTGTGTGAACATCCAGGAACAGTTCCCCATGATACCCCTGGGTGGTTTTTCTGTGGCCCTCCGCCTTGAAACTTCCCCCAGGCGGGTAGTACTTCTCCCCGCCACGACGGATGTCCCCTTTACAGTACAAAACGGCTATGTTGAATTCCGTGTAGAGGATATTGCTATTTTCAGAATGTATCAGATCGAATGGTAGCGGAGCAGGGTACACGAATGGTATTGTTAGGAATTGATGTTGGTTCAACCGGCTGTAAGGCGATAAGTTTTGACATAAACGGCGCCTTACTCAAGACGGCGTACCGGGCCTATCCCATGTACTATCCCCAGCCGGGGTATCGGGAACTTGACGGCGAACAGGTCTTTGCGGCGGTGTTGGAATGTATTGATGAATGCTGCGCCGGCGGTATCGGCGCCGAAGTAAAAGCCCTGGCAATTTCCGCCCAGGGGGAAGCCATGGCGCCCATAGACCGGAACGGCACGGTTCTGGCTAATACCATGGTTACCTTCGACACCAGAAACACGGTTGAGACCGAATGGATACGAACCCATCTTGATGGCGGGTATATCACCAAAAGTACCGGCCTTCCCCTGCATACCATGTTCAGCCTGCCGAAACTGTTGTGGATAAAGAATCATCAACCGGATATTTATAACGCCGCCTGGAAGTTTCTCTGCTTTGCCGATTTTGTGGCGTATCGTTTAGGTGCCGAGCCGGTCATGGATCATGCGCTGGCTTCCCGGACCATGCTTTTCAATATTCCCCAGGGCAGATGGGACAAGGCGATTTTGACCGGCGCCGGTATTGACGGCGACAAGCTGCCGGCACTGGCGCCCTGCGGCACGCCCGTAGGAACCGTTCGGGAGGAATACCGGCGGCGTTTCGGGTTTGCGCCGGGGGTGATTATTGCCGCAGGCGGCCATGATCAGATTTGCTGCGCCCTGGGGGCCGGCGTTGTGAGCGGCGGGGACGCCATGAATTCCATGGGAACCACCGATACGATCCTCTGTGTCGGCGATTCCTTCAACGCCGGTACCTTGCAGACTGAATACAATATTCCCTGCGGCAGCAGCGCTATTCCCGGCCTCTATGCCTGCCATTCATTCGTACTCAGCACCGGATCGGTACTCCAGTGGTTCCGCAGCACCTTTTGCGGATCCGGTACGTCATATACGGCGCTGGATACCGAAGCGGCGCAGCTCAACGCTCCCACGGGAATGTATCTGCTGCCCCATTTTTCCGGCTCCGGCACTCCTTCACTGGACAGTCTCTCTAAGGGTATCCTGGCGGGCCTGAGTATTGAAACCGGCAAAGCGGAAATCTACCGGGCCATTCTGGAGGGTATCTGTTACGAACTTTTGGTAAACATACGCAACATGGAAAAGGCAGGAACTCCCATTAAACGGCTCAAGTGCATAGGCGGCGCCGCCAGGTCTGATTTTTACCTCCAGCTTAAAGCGGATATTACCGGAAAGCCCGTGGTAAAGCTGCGGGTAGAAGAAGCGGGCTGCCTGGGGGCGGCCCTGCTGGCCGGCCTTGGGGCGGGTTGTATCAAAGATGTAACTGCGGTATTGAACACCTTTACAGCGGAGGAAAAAACTTTCCTGCCGGAAGAAGACACGCGCCAAAAATATACCGGGTATTTTGAAAAATATCAGTCCCTCTACGGTATGTCCAAAACCTTGTTTGAGTAATGGACGAAGAAATAGGTATGCATATATACCTGATAGCTGTTTGCGACTCACCGGCATAAAGACATATAAATATATTGTCCCTTTCATAGTCAAGATCCCCCGGCCTTCCCGCAGGATAAACGCATAAGAGAAGAATTTATCACAAAGGACACATCAAACCTATGGTTTGCGGAACACAAAGGGAAGAGAAAAAGATCACAAGCCCCCTCTTCACCCCCTTTTCCTTCTCTTCACCTTTCTTTCTTCTCTTCACCTTTGTGTCCTTCGTGTCCGCGAACCAAAGGTTCGATGTGTCTGATATTCTTCTCTTTTCTTCATTATTTTCCTATGGTTTATCCTGATTTTATAGTTTTTACAAAAATTTTGCAAATTTTTCCTTGACAAATCCCAATTTCTCCCCTACAATCCTTAAAGACGCTAACTTAAACCAATAAAGTTAGCTGAAGTAC
>BNUR01000061.1 GCA_025997495.1 Spirochaetia bacterium
GCGGCTCTTGAATTCCTCTTTTGAGAATTGCTGTACATGGTTGGTGAATGGTGTACGGTTGGAAAACTGCCCTTCCATCATTTCAAACTTTTCCATAGCTTGTATCAACGATGCGGTTGTTTGTTCGTCAAAGAAGATGCCGGTTACATTTTCCTTTACCGTATCCAGGACGCCGCCCTTCCGGTAGGCGATGACCGGGCAGCCTGCGGCGTTGGCCTCAATGGGAACGAGCCCCAGGTCTTCTATGCCGGGAAAGAGCAGTGCTTTGGCTTTGGAAAAAAGCGCGCCCACCTCTTCGTCGGATATTTTGCCGGTAAAGGTAAGCAATCCTGATTTTTCGTATCGCTTTTTTTCTTTTTTCCCAATACCGGAGCCGGCAACCACCAGTTTTTTCCCCGATGCGATACAGGCTTCAATGGCGATATCCGCCCGTTTATACCCTACAAGCTGCCCGAAAAACAGGTAAAAATCTTCCGGTCTGCGTTCCAGGGGAAGGAATTTTTCAATTGCCGCAGGGCCATAGACTACCTCCGCATCCCGCTGATAATACCGTTTAATTCGTTTGGCAACATAGCTGGAATTGGTAATAAACCGGTCAACGAGATTGGCGGAAGTAATATCCCAAAGGCGCAGTCCCGGAATAAGATGTTTCATAAAAAACCGCACCAGGGGATTTGCCCCCAGGAAATATTCGTGGTACATATCCCAGAGGTAACGCATGGGGCTGTGGCAATAACAGATATGGTACGCGTCGGGATTAGGAACCACCCCCTTGGCCGGCCCCGCCTCACTGGAAATGATAAGATCGTAGTCCTGGAGGTTAAATTCTTTAAGGGCGTTGGGCATGAGGGGCATATATTTTTGATAGAGTTTTTTAGCGAAGGGCAGCTTCTGTATATATGATGTATAGACCTTATGGGAATTGATCAGGGGCGAAACAGCGCGGGGATTGTAGACATGGGTGTAAATATCGGCCTCGGGATAAAGTTCCAGCAGGGCCTCAAGCATTTTTTCCCCCCCCCGCATGTTTATAAGCCAGTAGTGGATGATTGCGACTTTCATGGCGCGGCTCCTGTCAACTCCCGCAGAATTACTGCGGCGGTTTTTTCAAAGGTATATTTTTCCCGCAAAGGGCGGGGCAAAACAATCCGTTCCGGTTCTTTATTATACAGTAACGAAAGGAGTTTTTCTTTCAGATCCACGCTGTCGCCGGCCCGGAAGAAACTGACCGGATATCCTTCGTATATTTCACGGAGAACCGGAATGTCGGAAATGAGCGCCTTTGTACCAAGGGTCATTGCTTCCAGGGGCGGGTAACCAAACCCTTCATAGAGGGATGGCTGCACAAGCAGAGCTGCTTCGGATAGCAGTTCCTTTAATTTTTCATTGGGAATAAACCCGGTGAATTCGACAATTGAAGAGTCAACATGGCCGAATCTTTTTAGTATTTCTGAATCCATGGATCTGAAATTGTCCTTACTACCAACAATAATCAGCTTGTAATTTAGTCCTTCGTTCCTTGCCTGTAAGAAAGCTTCCAGGAGAACGCCAAGGCCCTTATGCTTTTTAATATTTCCAATAAAAAAAATATGGTACTGCTTTTTAATAGTAGAAGTATTACCGAAAAGAATATATGCCTGAACCCCATTGTACGCTACCGTGACCGGAGTTTTTGTACCAAGAAAATGTTCAATCCTTGATTTTGAGAATTGTGATACGGTGAATAGCTTTTCTGAAAGCCGGGCCGCACGGCGGTAAAACCACATCCGCATGGCAAGCCCGGTTTTAGAGGTAAGTTCCGGCATGTCCGGAAAAATAATGTCGTGGATTGTGGTATAGACGGGAATGGTAAGGCCAGAAGGGATGTTGAAGTAGGGTGAATAGTAAAGATCTGTCTGGTTTATTTTTTTTATCGTGCCATGGGGTATGACACAGAGTTCATATATTGAAAAAGGTTTTATGTTACAAGGAATGAGTGCGGCATTTTTATGGCCCGCAGTAATAGGTGACAGTTTATCCCTATTATCATCATCCACAAGCAGCAAAAAATTATGGGGCGAATTAAGAAAGCAGGGGAGGCATTCACGGAGGTATACACCGATACCGCTTGCGTTGAGATGCCGACAGTCTATGGTGATAGTCATTGCAGTGTGGAAACTGTTTCTATCATAAAATCGGCGACACGTTTCCCTGCTTCCCCCTGATACTGCCAAGCGGTGTTCCTGGCCGTGTTACGGGCTGCTTTTATTCCCGCACTGTCGGAAGCATTTTTAATCACATCCCCGATTGTTTCAAAGAACTCTTCTTTAAGTTCAATACCGATATCCGTAAGTATTTTAAATTGCCACAGTTCTTCTACAGCATTTGGCCCAAGATCATCGGCATCGTAGGGACGAAGATCAATGCTCTGTTTAACATACATAACCGGTTTATCACACAAAAACGCATAGTCAAAAATAATACCGGAAAAGTCTGAAATCATGATGTCCGCTTTCGAGAGGGAATAAATGTTTTCCCGCTCATAATCCCAGGAAAGATTGGCGGTATCCTTATATCTTGCGGTAAGGGCTTCAAGCATGGCGCTTTCCGATTTCTTTGACTGTGGATGGGGACGCACAATGATACGCCAGCCGGTTTTAACCAGCGGCTCAAGAAGCTTCGCGCCATAATGTGACAGCAGCGCAGATGGTCCCCATGAAGGGGAGACAAGCACCGTAAACACATGATTTTCTTCTTGAGGGATTTGTTTTATTTTTTCAGCGTATACATCAAGATAGGTACAGCCGACGGTGATGAGTTGTTTCTCCGGCAATTCCCGCAGCTTTTCAAGGATCCTGATATCTTTTGCCTGATAGTCTCCGGTAAGCAGTACGCTGTCAAAATAGTCTATACCGAAAAGCCGGTACATGGTGGCATCGCTCGGCATATGCAGCACATGTGCGTAATGCTTTACCATTTTTGACCGTTTTAATTGATAGACATGCAGACCGGGGGTCGTCATAAGGACAATGCCCGCCTGAAGCATATTAAGATGGGCGAAGGCCTTATTCCCCTCTCCAATATATTCCGGCTTTACAAACTGATAAGTGCCGTCAAAAACCGGATCATCCTCTGCAGAAGTAAGATAGAGAATCCGTTGCTGCCGTTTTTCAAATTCATCAAGAACCGGTTTGAAAACATTCCAGTATTGCTTTGCTTCGGAATAAATTACATAGGGATGAGCGATACCGGATACGGATACTGCCCTGCCGCCGGAAAAAAACACTTTTAGTTTGATGATGAGGGCGCGGAACAGAAAATATGCTGTTGCCGCCGCTCCAATCAGAATTGAGAAGAGCATGCTCCCGGTTCCAGGGTCAATATAGAGAGGATAGAACATCATTTTTCCGCCTTTTCCCAAGTTTTGGGAATATTATCTCAGTTCGTGGACTGCTTTTGCGAATTCATCGGCGCCGGGTTTTTTTTCATAATCCTTGTAAGCAAGGCCGAAAAAGCGTTCGGAATTGAGGGTGTGTGGGGTATTGTCCCGTGTGTACCCTTCGGTAAGTTGATACCAGAAAATCGTCCGGGCGCCCCGCTGGGCCAAACCGGTGACGGTATCATGAATATATGCGCCGAACATTTTTTCATTGACACGGCTGGGGTAAATACCGCCGGTGGGATAGCCGACTTCGGTGACCCATATTTCACCGGAGTATCCCTGTTCCCGCACTAGCACGGCAAAGGTATCATATAAGGCAAGGGCGCCTTTTGGGGTTGCCGCATAGGGATGAAACGCAATGCCGTCAATATCATCTAATGCACCGGACTTGAACATATTTTTTATAAACACATGGGGTACACGAAAAAAAGATCCGGCGATAATTTTTGCGCCGGGATCACATTCACGAATTTTTTGTGCTGCGGCTTTGCTAAGTGCATAAAAGTCTTTTGCCGGTCCTTTCCAGAAGCGCACCGACACATTCGGTTCGTTCCAGATTTCCCATGCGTCAACTTTACCCTTATAGCGCGTTACGACTTGTTCGACATAGCCCAGAAAATAAGGTAATTCTTCCGGCGATATATAGTCCTGCGGTTTTCCGTTTTTGTGCACCCATCCGGTATCGAATCCCAGGACAATAAGCATTTTTCGTCCTGAATTTATGTTGTCTTCCACTACGCGATCATATCGTGAAAAATCCCATACGCCTTTTTCCGGCTCTATACTGCGCCAACGGAAGGTATTGCGCACCCACACAATGCCGAGTTCATCAAGCAGGGCGTTTTCTGCCGCAGATACCGGATCACCGGCGTGTACCACACCGGCAATGTCGGTGGGAATCACCCGCGGTTCAGGAGACGGAGGAACACTATGGGTGACACAGGCGGAAAGGAGAACAAACATACTTAGTGATAATACAGGTATTTTCATATACCGTTACTGTGTTTCGGTAGCCGCATTCCAGTTCACCGGATCAAAGATGTTGTCATGGACATGCAGCCAATCATTGTCGCCGATATTGTATCCGTACTTTGAATGCCGGTAAGTACTCAGTGCATCTATGGTGGTGATGTCAACGCCGTCCGCCTTGTCCGGCTCAAGCGCTTTGCCGGTAAAGGGATTCTTTTCGGCAATTCCAAGGGCTGCAAAGAGCGCCGCATCGGCATTTGTCATAAAGGAAGTATCAACGGTGAGCGCATCGCCGTCTTTAGCATCAAAATCCTTTACCATGAGAAGCGCGTTGTATGATTGCAGTTTGCCGCCATCGGGCAGGGTGATATTACCGAGATAATCGGTATTACCACGCCCATGGTCAGATACAAGAATGATGCGGGTATTGTCATACACACCGTGTTCTTTCATAAAAGCGAACCACTTGTGTAGCATAATAAACGACGCCATCGTCATGTGATAGCGTGAATCATCTTTCAAAATACCGGCGCCGCGATTGGTAATGGTTTGCGCCGGTGTGTAACCGGGAGGCTGTAAAAAAGTCGTCGTATGCGGCAGGTGGCTGTAAAGGGAAATGTATGCAGGGTCATCATCATGAATTGCCGTTATGTAGGGTAATATATCAAGGAAAGCATAATCATTAAGAATTGTCGGGGTTATTTCCCCTGCGGAATGATCCTTCAGCATGAGCCATTCCCCATCATCATAAATAAAGGAACGCAAAAAAAGCGGGAACGCATTAAAAAATGAAAAACGGATCAGCTTTTTATTCAATAAATCCGAAATACTGATGGCATTTATTTCAGGGTGATTTTGCATCCAGAGGGCGGTATATTTTCCGTTGACATTTTCCGCATGTATCCGTGGGTCGGCGACGAAAATACTCAAATTCGACATTTGAAAATTATCAAAGGGCGGGTCGGTAACCGTAGCAGCAAAACCTGCATCAGCAAAAATGGCTGGTAAAAACAGATAGGCTTCTTTTTGTTTGTCCAAAAGTGTCGTATCAAGTCGCGTGTTTATCGCCTTGGGGGTGTATTCGTAGCCGCCGTATACCGGTAAAGCGCCAACCAATGTGTGGTTGGCAAACGAGACGGTATTGGGATACCATGTGAAGGGCGCAAAAGTGTCCAGCAAATCGGGGCGCTCTTCAAACACATAGGGAACGTATGCGCCGACGATGCAGTCAAGCATTATGAGTAAGACATTATTTCCATTTTTTGAAAATTGATAAACCGGCTCAAATGATGCCCCAGCACCGATTTCTTTTTTTGCGCTTGCAATGGAAAAGTCCCGTCCGATTGCCGTCAAATGAACGACGCTTACACAGGCAAGTGCGATACATATAACCACCTGCAGAAAATGAAGAACCGCCTGTTTTTTCCGTATATATAGTATAAGCAATGCCGCCGGTATTATCACACACAAAGCAATACTGATTGCAGCGGAAAGACGATTCGCGCCGAATGGTTTCGGATCGGAAAAGACAAGCGTATTGGTGATAAAGCCAAAATCTTCTGAGACGAAAAAGACGCAGCTGAGTGCAAGAACCGAAACAATAAGCAGAATAAGCGTCAGGCTTTGTTTAACAAGCGGGGAAAACAGAAAATAAAGCGCCGTTACCCACAAAAGAATGCCTGCTGTTTGTAACGCAGTCCGGAGAATAAAAGGAAAGGGTGTTGTAAGGGAATCAATAAATGAAAATTCCGCAACCGATGACGCTATAAGCTGAGAGGGTATCACAATGCCAAGGAGCAAAAATAACGCAAAGGTGGAAAGCATAAAAACACGGAACGGTAAAAACCGCGCCGGTACGCAAATTGCTTTTACCAAACGGGGAATCAAAGGCAGCGCGCCCATACCGGTAAAAAGCGCCATCGCCAGCAAACGGTTGGGCAGGTCGCCGGGATGAAAAAAGAACAGAAAAATATCGGCGGCAATAATTAAAAGGGCAAGCCCCGCAAACACAATTTTCCGGGAATGCGGTATCTTTTGTAAAATATTTTTTATGAGTGAAAATACATTATTTGCCGTCCAATACAGCACTAATCCTGCCGGCGAATTATATAACAGGACGAGAAAAATCGCCGCCATGCCGTATAATTGTATCTTATCTTTGAGGGGAAAACCCCGGGTGTATATGGCGCCGGAAACGATGTTTATCCCGGTCATAAGAAGCGGCAGGACATTTATCCTTCCGGCAAACGGGATGAGCGCATCGGGAACGCTTAAATCGCTGATACCTAAAAAATGAACGCCCCGCAACGCGTCAAGGTGGGAAAGGTAATGATAGGCGGCAATAAAAAAAGGAATCTGTATTAAAACACCCAATGAATTTCTGAGGGCATACACCGGATGATAGTGATTCTGGCGGTAATAGGTAGTCAGAATCATATACTGCTCGTCACCTTTGAAAGCCGCTTTAATTTTTGCAATCTTTGGTGCGAGACGTTTTTGTGTATCCCGTTCCAGTGCCTGCCAATGTTCTGCGCGAAAGTACAGCGGTAATGTGCATATACTCACCGCGGCGCTTACCCCTAAAAGCGCCAATGCAGGATTGTCAAATACACGCAACGTGAAATAATAGCACAGTTCAATTATCTGTTGGATGGGATAAATGATAAGGGTATAAAGGATATTTAACATTTAGTCATTTCCCGGCCTTTATATAGAGTGGTTTTCCAACGCGGTCAATATGCACTTTCAGATCGGGATTATTTAATTTGTCATAAATACTTACATCAACGAAATAGGGCATATCGGAATCATCAAATTCACCACCGATATTCGAAAGATCGCCATAGGTAAAAGTATCATCGGTATAGAGGGTAAGATCAATATCGGATCCCGGTCTGTAGTTCCCCTTTGCACGGCTGCTGTACAAAACAACTTTTTGAATGCTTTCGTATTTCCTGAATATTGTATTCATCGTTTGTAATGTGTAATCTGACAGGCCATACATCATTGAAGGCGCTCCATAGTTTGCTCAAAAGCAACAAATTCCGCATAGGAGGTAAGATGCGATAAAGCTTTTTTGTAGTTTGAAAAACGTTGTTTCCACCGAATGTCATCATTCATATAGTGCCTCCCAATTTACGGATTATTTTAATATTGCTGTCATTCCCCGGCCTTGATCCAGTTTGCCGTATCAAAAATATTGTCATGAACAAAAAACCACTCATCGTTTTCTATGTTAAAAGTATTTTTGGCATGCTGGAATGCCATTGATCTGTCATTCGTAGTAATATACACGCCGTCACTTTTTGGTGAGACTGTCAAAGGTTTCCCGGTAAAGGGGTTTACCGGATTGGCAACTATGCCGTTTGTTACCAATACCGGTACATCGGCATTAGTCATAAATGCCATATCGGTTTTAAACTCACCATGCATATTAAAATCTTTTACCAGCAATACCGGATTGTGCCGTTCTATCGTTCCTTTAGGGATAGAATATCCCGTTTCCGGCAGATCAGCGCGTAATCCGGCGCCATGGTCAGATACGATAATGATACGGGTGTTATCATACACGCCATTTCGTTTTAGCTCATCAAACCACAGGCCTAACTTGAGCCATAATGCGCTGTTTACATGGAAATAGCCATCATCTGAAAATACCCCGTTCCCTTTATTGGTTACCGTTTCAACAGGCAGGTATTCAGGATATTGTAAAAAACGCGGACCATGAGGTGTTTCGTTGGTAATTAACAACGCTTCTGATTCCTCTGCATTGTAACCAGTAATATCCGGCAGATAATCAAGCACCGAATATGAATTGATAAACGTAGTCATAGATTCGCCGATATCATCGGGACTCCAATACAAACCATCATCATAAACAAATGGACGGAACATGGGCGGCATAATTTTCAGAAAGGAAAACCATGTTCCATTTCGTTTTATTTTTGTGCTGGTAGCCTGTCCGCTTCCCCAATTATGCTGCATATTCCAAAGATTAGTATAGTGGCTAATGGTATTGAATGCCGTAATATTATTATATTGATTGTATATACTCACATCAGAAATCCATGAATAATTGGCCCAGGATGGATCGGTAACGGTAACATGATAACCGGAAGACGTAAGGAGGCGCGGGATAACCAGCAAAGCTTCGTTATGCTTTTCTACCCGCGATGCCGTGTCGCGTTTATTTATCTCCCTAGGAGTATATTCGTAGCCGCCCCAAATAGGAGGAGCACCAATGAGTGTGTGATTTGCAAAAGATAGTGTATTGGGATACCATGTGAACCCGTCAAATTGATCGATAAGCTGCGGATGTTCATCAAAAATTGGCCGTACAAAACTATTTACCGCACGGTCGGCCATAATCACAATAATATTTGGTTTATCTTTTGATAGAGAGAAAACGGGCGAAATTGTATGCACTGTTGCCTGGGAAGAATCTTGCAAATCAAGCATGGCTTTGTAGCCATTATTAATCCGCGCTATATTGTAAAGCGAAAACGCCGTCTCTGATGCCGCAATGATACCTAAACACAACGTAAGAATTCTAATGTTTTTTTTGAGTAACAAAAGAATACCACAAACAATGCCCAGAATTACAACTATGTTGATGATCGAAACTGATGTTGATGTTTTTAATGCTTCCGGTGAATCAAATAAAAAAGTACTTGATAGCATACCGGAGTTGCTTTGAAACACAAACGCATTCACGAGCGCGGAGAGCGCTATGCAGGACAAGAGCAGTGTGAGAATAGTTTTTACTTTATCACCAAATAACAGATAGATACAAGTTGTCCAGAATGCGCATATACCTGCTGTTTGTAAAAATGCATTCAGTATAAAAGGGAATGGCGAGCGATATGAATCAATAAAACTGAATTCTTCCGGCGAGGAGGCAATTACCGCCGAGGGAATGCAAATAGATACCAGGATAGTAATGATGGCGCAACTGATAAAAAACAACATATTCCGTAGCGCATGATTGGATACCAGGGATGTACAGACTGTATTTAGAACAAACCGTATAGCTCTAATGAATAATGGTGTAAATAAAATTAATGAACATGCAGCGGCAAATAGAAGGCGTTTTTTGAAGGATCCGTTATTAAAACAAAGCAGATACACAATGGCAAGTGTGATAAAAAGGATAAGTAAAACATACAATACACGAAACGGATTTTTGAGTTTATAAAAAATGTTTTTCACCAGGGACAACACATTATTCATTGTCCAGTATAAAACCAGTCCTGCCGGCGAATTATACAGCAGCGCCAGAAAGACCGCTGCCATACCGTATAATTGTACCTTTTCTTTTACCGGGAAACCACGGGAATAAATGGCGCCCGCTGCAATGTTTATCGCCGTCATAGCGATGGGCAATATATTGACAGCAAAACTATTGGCATGAATCGCCTTATCCGGTGCGCTTAAATCGTGTATAAACAAAAAAGAAACGCCCTTCAACGCTTCCAAATGTGATAAATATGAATAGGCGGCAATAAAAAAGGGGATTTGAATCAAAATCCCAAAGGAACTGCGCAGCGCATAAAACGGATGGTAATGATTTTGCCGGTAATAGGTTGATAAAATCAGGTATTGTTCGTCGCCTTTAAATGCCGCTTTTATTTTTGTAATTTTTGGGCGGAGCTTTGCCGCGATAGCGCGCTCCGTTTGCTGCCATTTTTCGGCAACCACATACAAGGGCAGACACAAAATAGTTACGGCAACACTCACGCCGATAATGGCAATGCTTGGGCTGTTAAAGACCTTGTAAATCAACATATAGGCAATTTCGATGGCTTGCACCAGGGGGTAAATGATAAGTGTATACAAAAAATTTGTCATTAAACGTTAGCCTTGCTTTTTTCTTCAAATAGTGTTTCCACAAAACCAGCTAATCCGGCATTATTTAACAGTACCGGCGTACACCCCGCCGCTAATCCCGCTTCAACATCCCGCCCATCATCCCCAACCATATACGACTGCGCCAGGTCAATGTTATACTTTTCGGCGGCCTGAAAAATCATCCCCGGCTTAGGCTTGCGGCATTCACAATCGATCTTATATTCAGGCCGCTCACCTGGAAAACCCTTGTCGGGATGGTGGGGGCAGAAAAATATATCATCAACATAGGCGCCGGATTTTCCTAACTCGGTTTCCATCTTACGGTGAATCACGTCCAGTTCCTCAAGGGAAGTTTCGCCGCGGGCAATCACCGGCTGATTGGTGATTACGATAGCAAGATAGCCGGTGTTATTTATCTTCCGTATCGCTTCCGCCGCGCCGGGAATCAATTCCAGCAATTCCGGTTTGGTAATAAAGCCATTCAGCTTATTGATGGTCCCGTCCCGATCCAGGAATACCGCCTTTTGTTTTACCGATAAATTCCGGCGGCGAACCATGCCGCTTTCAATATCGGCGGAAACCTGGGCGTACCGGTCCGGCGTTCCCATATCCTTGATATATTCGGGAGTAGGGTAGGCGTAAATTTTTCCGTCCGCTGGTAATTGTTTCAGGATATCACGATCAAGATCAACTTTTTCTGATAGCGGCTTAATTACGGATAGCAGCGCCTTCGTTAAGATATGGAGCCCCGCGTTCACCTGATTTTTGTAATATTGCCGGGGATCTTCCTTATTGAGCCATTGGATTACCCGGTTATCTGTACCGGTTACGAGCAACGCGCTATCGTAGGGATGACTGTTTGGATGAACTGCCAGGGTTGCCCATGCTCCCTTTCGCGTCCGGTGAAATTCAATGAAGCGTGAAAAATCAACATCAAAAATAATGTCGCCGTGGATCAGGAGAAAATCATCGGAAAGGTTTTCTTTTATTTTGTATAAGGCCCCGGCAGTTCCCAGGGGCTCTGTTTCGGTATAATAGGAAATTGCGCAGCCAAAATTACTGCCATCACCAAAATATTCTTTTATTATGTGTCCGAGATGGCCGACAATAATAATAATATCCGTAAGATGATTTTTTTTAAGACATTCAATCTGATATTCCAGAATTGGTTTGCCGCAAAGGGGGATCATCGGTTTAGGAATATCCTGCGCAATTGAGGTGATGCGGGTACCTTTGCCGCCGGCCATGATAACTGTTTTCATTTGAAAAAGTGTTCCTCTATCATAAGACAAAGGGTATGATAAATGGGAAGATGCAATTCCTGTATCTTGTAGGTTTCGGTTTCCGGTACAATAATAGCGGTGTCCGCAATGTTTGCAATCGCCCCGCCTGAACCGCCGGTTAATGCAATAGTTTTCATGTTTTTTGCTTTTGCGGTAATCATAGCGTACAGTACATTTTTTGCATTACCGGAAGTAGAAATCCCCAAAAATGTATCGTTTGCCATGCCGTAACCGTATACCTGCTGGGCATAGATAATGTGGGCGTCCATATCGTTTATGCAGGCGGTTATCAGCGCGGTATGGGCAGATAAAGCGATGGCCGGTAATCCCTGCTGAATGTTATCCCCGATATAGTCCGCATGTTCCGGATGTACCCCTCGCAGTTTTTCGATAAAATTATTTGGGAGGGGACGCTTTTTTACAAACCCCTTCATCAATTCGCCAACAATGTGATCCGCATCCGCAGCGCTTCCACCATTTCCGGCAGCCAGCAATTTTCCGCCGGACTCAAAAGTTTCCTTTAAGTAGTGATACGCTTTACACACAGCATCCCTGTTTCCACTTAGCATTGGATACCGTTCTATTAGTTGTTGTAAATAGTCCATGCCTGTGTTCCTATCTCCGTAAAACTGGTAACAATTACATTCCCTTCTTTTTTCCGCAAGGCCTTGACAAGGTTAATCCGGTTACAGGGATTACAGAAAATCATCATAAAGCCGCCGCCCCCGGCGCCGGATATTTTCGCGGATTCCGCGCCGTTATCCAGGACGTACTGGTACAGGTCCTCAAGAAAATTATTTGATATGGATTCGGCGATATTTTTTTTTGCCAGCCAACCCTTAAGCAGACAATCGGAAAAGTTTTTCATATCCCCCTTTAATAGGGCTTCCTTCATGAATACCGCCTGATGTTTTAGTTCATGCATGTTTTCAATACTTTTTGCATCATTGTTTTTTGTATTCTCAATTTGATGTTTGATAATATTAGCGCTTTCTCGCGATACACCGGTATAGAATAGCACCAGAGAAGCCTCTAACTCGTTGCGTATCCACCGTTTTAAGCGTAATGGGTTTACTATTACTTTTTCATCCTGATAAAATTCCATAAAATTAAACCCGCCGAATGTTGCCGCGTACTGATCCTGTTTTCCGCCTGCCAGCCCCAGATCTTCCCGCTCAATTTTGTAGGCCAGGGAAGCGATATCATATTCTCCCAGGGGCAAATTGAGCCATTCGGTATACGCCTTGATGATAGCAACCACCATGGTTGAAGACGATCCCAGGCCGGAACCCGCAGGGGCATCGGAATAGGTTGTCATGATAAAGGACAGGGGCTTCCCGCTGTTGTAATCCGTAACAATACGGTTGTATATACCGGTATGGAGTTGAAGCGTGTTGGAAACCGGCAGGGCGCTTTCGGCCTGGTATTCTTCCGCCTTTTCCAAATCATTGGCGCGGAATACTATTTTCCCATTGTTCGTGGGCTCAAGAATACAATAAGCGTACATATCTATAGTTGCATTCAGAACGTTACCGCCGTAGCGATTGTAATAGGTAGCAATGTCCGTGCCGCCTCCGGCCAGTCCAAGCCGGAGCGGGGCCTTTGAGCGTATAATCATCTATTTTCCTTAAGCTGAATTAAATCATACACCTGCCGTGCGGAGGCGCTATAGGAATATTTTTTTAAGATAGCCTCGGGATTCTCCACGGGTTGTTTTAACAGTTCATCGAGATCAACCTCGGTATTAAAGGGATCAATATAGTGGGCGGTATTACCGTAGATTTCAGGCAGGCTTGCGGCGTTAGCAACGATAATTTGCGCGCCGCAGGACAGCGCCTCAAGGGGAGGTATGCCGAATCCTTCATAATAGGAGGGCAGAATAAATGCCTTGCATTTTTCCATAAGGGCTTTTACTTTTGCATCCTCAAGATAACCGAGAAAAATAATATTTTTCATTCCAGCTCCGGGGTCTAATTGAATTGCCTGGGCGGTGGGCTGGCTTTTTCCGGATAATAAAAAAAGTGAATCGGGATGTTTGGCCGCGTATTCAACAATCCATTTAATGTTTTTCCGTTTTGAAAGACTGCCAAGCGAAAAATAGAAGGGCTTTGAAAGGGCAGGGGAATTGTCAAAGACAGAATAGTCCGCCTTGATATCTTTGAAGTGATTCCAACTGTTGTAAATGACCATGATTTTTTCCGGAGCAATATGATAGGTTTGCGCTATTTGGTTCCGACTGAAATATGATACGGTTACAATTCTTTTCGCTTTTTTTGCAATAAGACGGTACTGCCATCGGTTATATATCCGTACTATTTTATCCCATTTACTGGTAAAATCTTCGGGGAAGATTTCACTGTAAATATCATGTAAAAAAATAATTCCCGGCGCCAGAGGAAGACAGGTGTTTCCGAACTCAAGTATAGTATACTGTCTGTGGGTGAGTAAAAAGAATTGGAGGGTAAACATTTGCCATAGAACCTGCCGTATTTTCTTTTTATAAAGAATTACTTTTATATTTTTATACGCAGGAATATTTTTTGTGTTCCTTGGGATTATAATTGAAATTTCATCCGGTTTACATAAACGGTCAAGCCAGGCAGTTATTTCAACTGCATAGCGTTCTACGCCGGTTATAGGGCGGCAGAGAAAATATCCGTTTATTAGAATTGTTTTTTTCGTATTCATTCTTTATTATGCTCGGGATTTTTTACAAAGGAGATAAGCCTGTTAACCTTTTTGAAAAACAATGGGCGCTTTCTTCTAAGCCAGAGTAACTTTGAAAAAATATTGCTATTCACCACATCCAGAGCCGCCTCCCCCGCAATTATCCGGGAGTCCGCAGCAAAAGCACTTTTTGGTTTTTGTAATTGTCCAATAATAATTGATGAGACTTCCCCGGTCTTTTTTATGCTGTCAAGGTTTTCCCGCGAGGCAAGTGAATATGGAGGAATCTGAGTAATAAGGGACGACGCATAATAGTGTATAACTTTCGCTTCCGCCAGGTACGGAATTCCGTTGAAAGCGATTTGACAATTCCATGTACCATCCAGTTCAATAACACTATCGCTAATATAAGAAATTGCTTCGTTAAATGACGGCTGATCAGCGGTGATACCTTTTTTATTACTATGGATCCATAACTCATGCCATTTATTAAAAAAGTCACGGGCTTTGATGGTATCTTTGCAGAAGATTATTCCGCTGTTATAATGTTTGTTGGTTGTTGATGAATGAAATCCTAACTGTGCATCATTTGACATGATATAGGATTTCATTGGATGGCAGTCAATGCTGCGGTGCTTATCAAGAACTGCTCCAAGGTCCATTGGGACAGAAAAAATATCAAATATAGTATCAGTAATTATTGTATCGCAATCAATAAACAGAAAATCCCCGTCAAAAAACGAGCGCATTGATGTTTTTATATACCGTGAGACCTCTTTCTGTGATAAATTATCCGGCGTTGGGACTACTTTTATTTCAGAAACAATGTTTTCATATCCACTACGTTTGTCCTGTAAATTCTGTTTTGTTTTGGAATCACAAAGAACAGTAATATGCGCATCAGAATTTTTAAGACGTAAAGAGGTAACCGAAAGAAAAAATTGTTCATAATATGTGTCTTGTACACTGCTAACCAGAACATAGACAAATTTCATATAGTTTCCTGTGCCGTATCTTTTGTGCAATGGGCTAAATCAATACCATAGTTTTTTTTTAAAGCATCTATATACCTGTCATTTTGGTTGGCATGGAAATTTGATTTTTGAAGTGTTGTTTTTTGTGAATATTTAATAGTAACAGGATGAACGC
>BNUR01000062.1 GCA_025997495.1 Spirochaetia bacterium
TGGGAGTTCGTCTTGTTTTCTTGTATTCTGTTTTTTTTTTTTTTTCAAAAAATTTTCGAAATTTTTCTTTACAAAAACCCATTTATCCCCCCCCCCCCTTTAAAAACGCATCATTAAACCCAAAAATTAAGTGTAGGCACCGGGCGCGGGGGGTGTGTTTTTTGCTTAAAATTTTTTTATTCCCTTTCTTGTTAGTAAATTCCCCCCCCCCCCCCCCCCCCCATTACCTGCGGTATTAGCAGCGCTTCCTGTTTCCCGGCGGCCCGGGCCCTTTGTGAAACCAGGGGGTAGCCATGGGTATTAGACGGGAACGAAATATCGAGAACCTGCAAATCTATAGCCTCCTCGTCCCGGTGTTGGCCCTGATTTTCGTCTTTTGCTATATACCCCTGTACGGGGTGCTTATCGCCTTCCAGGATTATGTTCCCGGCAGCCCCTTTATCGGGCCCGACGTTACCTGGGTGGGGCTCAAATACTTTTCCCGGTTTGTCCATAGTGAATATTTTTGGCGGCTCATTCGGAATACCCTGGTGTTGAGCGGCCTTAATCTGCTGTTCGGGTTTACCCTGCCTATCCTCTTTGCCCTGCTGCTGGACCAGATACGGCGGATGCAGTTCCGTAAGTTTGTCCAGACCGCCAGTTACCTTCCTACCTTCCTTTCTACCGTCATTGTGGCGGGGATGGTGATTTCCTTTATCGATGTAAACGGCATTATTACCAATGTCCTGTCCCTCTTTGGACTGCCGGCTATGAATTACCGGCTCTCTAAGGCGGCGTTTCCGGCGATTTATACCGTTACCAATGTGTGGAAAAGCTTTGGGTTCGGCAGCATCCTGTATCTTTCTACTATTACATCCATCGATCCGGGGCTTTATGAATCGGCGCGGATGGATGGGGCTAACCGGTTCCAGCAGGTAATCCATATCACCCTGCCGGGGATACAGCGCATTATCGCTATCAACCTGATCATGGCGGTGGGCGGTATCCTGGGAACTAATAGCGACCTTATTCTGCTCCTGTACCATTCGGCAACATACGAAGTGGCGGATGTTATCGGAACCTATGTCTACCGCCTGGGGATTGTGGGCGGGGAATATAGTTATACCGCGGCGGTGGGGCTGTTCATGTCGGTGATCGGCTTCGCTCTTACTTTTACGGCGAACCGGATCAGCAATAAGCTGACCGATTACGGGTTGTGGTAGGGGGCGCGGGATGCATAACCGGGTGCGGGAAGGCAGCAGGGTCGTTACGGTTTTATTCTATGTCCTGGGCGCGGCGGTAATCTTCATTACCCTGTACCCAATGTACTATGTGTTGATTCTATCGGTCAGCGATCCACGGGCGGCCATGTCCATGCATGTCTATACCGTGCCAAAGGGCTTGAATTTCGATTCCTACAAGGTGCTGTTTCTGGATTCCCAGATTTGGCGGGCCCTGGGCAATACGGTCATGTATACGGTGACAACAACCCTGTTGATGCTTGCCACATCGGTTCTGGGGGCGTTTCCTCTGACCTTTAAGGGGCTTAAGGGGCGGAAGTTCATCAATACCTATCTGTTGATCACCATGTTTTTTTCCGGCGGGTTGATTCCGGGGTTCCTGCTCATCCTGCGGCTGGGTCTGTATGATACCCCGGCGTCCCTTATCCTGCCGGGTTGTTTTTCTGTCTGGAATATCATCCTGGTAAAATCCTATTTTTCAAGCATCCCCGTCACCCTGCGGGAGGCCGCACGGATAGACGGCGCTAATGTGTACCAGCTTCTGTGGAAAATTTATCTGCCCATTTCGGCGCCTATTATGGCGGTGATTGCGATATATACGATTGTCGGCGTGTGGAACAGTTGGTTTGGCGCTCTGGTGTATCTGCCCCACACGGACTGGCAGCCATTGCAGTTGTATTTGCGGCGTATGCTGATCATAGCCCAAAGCCCCACCGACCTTTTGAATGTGGAGGCGGCACGGGAAATGGCGGAACGGCGGCTTTCCTACGCACAGCTTAAGTACGCCATGATTATGTTTACGTCCCTCCCGGTCATTTGTACCTACCCGTTTTTGCAAAAATATTTTGTCCGGGGAATTATGCTTGGGTCACTCAAAGAGTAGAGGAGGAGTTATATGAAGAGAATGGTTTTCGTGTTGCTGGGATTGCTGATGGTTTTCCTGTTTGCGGGGTGTAAGAAACCGGGCGCAACGGGACGGCAAACCCAGGATGGGCTGACGGTGGTCAAAATTTTCGGGGCCGACCGGCAGTATACGATTGACGGGAAAGCGGTAAAGCTTTCGGATTGGTATACCGGCAAAGTTCCAAGCCGCCTCTGGGATCAGCTACAGACGGATCTTGCGGAGCGGGGTATCAAGCTGGAACTGGATTTGATCCAGGAAGATCAGATAGGTATGGTGTTTCAAACCCTGCTGGTTTCGGGAAAGTTGAACGATTATGACCTGGTAAGTCCGGGTTGGCGTAACACCGACGAGCGGACTCGTCTCAGCATGGTTCAGCAGGGGAGGATCTATTCCCTCAACAAGGCGATTGATACATATTCTGCGGGCCCTGCAAAGGATTTCTACTATAATACCCTGCTTGGGAAGACCACCTTTGCGCGTACTTCCGTAGAAGACGGCAATACCTATTGGCTGGGGTACACCAACATTAATTACTACAAGGATCCGGAAAATTATGTGGGCGGCCCCATATCGGGGAATATCAGAAAGGACTGGCTCGATGCCCTGAGGCTTCCCATGCCGAAAACTTTGGATGAATTTTACAATGCCCTGGCTGCGTTCCAGACAAGGGATGTAAACGGTAACGGCATAAAGGACGAGGCGGCTTCTATATCGATAAGCAATTTTAATACCGGAGTCGCCGAATGGTTTGGGCTGGTAACCGGTATGATTGCCGCCATCGATAATAAAGTGGTAAGCCCCTGGTATCAGCCGCATATAAAGGACTATCTGGCCTTTATGAACAAACTTTACAAGGCGGGGCTCATTATCGTGGCGGGGGAGGGCGGCGATATGGCGGCCAACCGGGTAAGCTTTGTGTGGGATTGGGATATAGCCACCTGGAACGAAGCGGCAATTTCTGTGCAGCCCGGCGCGGCCAAGCCCTATTTCGTACCCCTTATTATTCAGGGGACGCCGGATACCAAACCGATTGTATGGATTTCTCCGGGGATCAATGTGAATCAGGAACACATGCACTTTATCCCGGCAGGATCAAAGAATGTGGCCGGTGTGGTTAAGCTTCTTGATTACCTGGTGACCGAAGAATACGGTACCCTTTCGGGTTTGGGTATTGAGGGTTACACCTTTCGATACGACGGTGAAGGTAATGTTGAAAGGATAGGGCACAACAGTAACACGGTGGGCCTTGATAATGATATTATGCTGCTGCACCCCGCCCTTTGGACGGACAACGGTGTATTACCCATGTGGGTCAGAACCGCGCAACCTGCGGATAATGATCCCCATGTCGAAAAATGGGCTGCCAACCAGTTGGCCCTGGGCGCTCCTGACGGGTACCGGTTAAAAGCTGAAGCCCTGGTAAGCATTTATGAAAAAACCTACCCCTATATGCAGAACCATGAAGCGATGATGGCCCTGCCGACCTTTGCGCAGATGGATCGCATCAACGCAATACGGCCGGATCTGGAAACCTATTCCAGTGAACTTTTAACAGCCCTGATCCTTGGTGAAAAAAGCATGACGAATTGGGATTCCTACATGGCCGACCTCAAACGGCTTGGCCTGGATGAATTGATGGGTATCTACCAAACCCGGTTTGACCGGGGAACAAAATAACAACGGTAAAGGAGAACGGTATGAAGAAGTGTATTAGTGTGGTTTGTGTTTTTTTCTGTGCGGTGGTGGGACTGTCGGCCCTGGAGATTAACCGGGGGCTCACCATTTCTTCCTGGGGGGAGGCGGGTTTTTGGCCCTTTATTAAGGAAAGCGGCGGGAACGCCGGTATGGGAATAGGTCCTTCTTATGCGGAAGGCGCTGCTTTCGGCCTTATTGTCTATGCTAACGCCGGTAAAGCGGGCGGAAAATTTGACCTGCGAGCCCATCCCGTAAGTGGTGTGGTAATGACCGATAGCCTTTATGCATGGGTACAGCCCATAGACATGGTCAAGCTTACTGTCGGACGGTGGATAGATTATACCATCAGCTCCATGGACTCAGGCAGTCTCTGGCTGGATTGGGGTGCGCAATATCAACAGGAAGTTATTTTTAAACGGTTTATTGTGGAGGAATACGGCGCCATGCTGAGTATAACCCCTCCCATAAAGGGCCTTTACGCCCAATGGCAGGTGAACGCCGGCGCCAATACGCAGAATTGGGATTGGTCTAATGCAACTCCCTACGCCGCTTCATTAAAATCCAGCCAGGCGGCAATCGTCTATACGAAGGATGGCTTAGGAAGGGTGCGGTACCAGTATGTGGGGGATGCCGAACCCTCCAAAACCTTTTCCCAGGTCTCCGTGCAGTTCTTCGGTATGCGGGGCTTAACGATTGACGCGGGCCTTACGATTCCCCATACGTTTGAACGGGATGAGGTAAACGAAGATAACGTTATAAAAGCGGGCTTTAATACCCAGTTCAATATCGGCGCACTTACCATAAATGAAGGCTTCAGGATTGAGGACAGGGAAGACGGCTTGTATTGGGGCCTTGTGTTTACCCCCAAATGGAATTTCGGCAAGTTCACCGTAGGAGGAGACCTTGGATTCAGAATGACCGGTGACTTTACTGAATTTGCCATAGCGCCTACATTTGAACTCCCCGTGGGACTGGGCAAGCTCAAGACCGGGGTTGTGTACATGCAGGCCGTTGAATACTACCGGGTGGCCATTCCTGTTTGGTGGACCTTTTAATGATGAGCCGCTTATCGTTGTTCTGCATACCGGCGGCGCTTGCGCTGCTGGTAACATCGTGCCCGACAGAGGTTGATGACACGCCTAAGGGAGTAACCTTGACCACCTACTATGTATCGGCGGCCAATGGTTCGGATGCAAACACCGGCGATTCGGATCATCCCTTTAAGAGCATTTCCAAAGCGGCGGAACTGGCCCGCCCCGGCAATACGGTGATTGTCCGGGCGGGGGTTTACCGCGAGCGGGTAGCCCCCGCATGGGGGGGCAGGGAAGACGCGCCCATCATCTACCGGGCGGAAACACCGGGGCGGGTGATCATCAAGGGCTCCGATGTCTACACCGGAACCTGGGAATCTTCCGGCAGCTTATATGCGGCAAGCCTTAACGGCATGAGCTTTACCGACGACTGGTACTGGGACGATGCCAATCCCTTTAAGGTGGATGCCCGCGGCAGGCCGACAGGCTTTTCATATAACCAGACCAGCAAAACGGGTGAGGGTACCTATACGCTGGGGCAGGTTTTTGTAAAGGGCAAGCCCTACAAACAGGTGGTACACCAGACGCTTGCCCAGGGTGGGCCGGGAACCTGGTGGTACGATACGGCGGCCAATAAAGTGTACGTGCATTTTAAGGCCGGTGACAGTAACACCGATACGGTTGAATTTACTACCCGCCGCCGCATCTTTGCCCCGCATAAACAGTTTTTGGGCTACATCCATGTTGAAGGCTTTGTTATGGAACACTGCGGCAACCAGTATCCGCTGTTTTTCTGGGATGGGAAGGAGACCGCCCAGGCCGGCGCACTGGGATTACGGAGCGGCCATCACTGGGTAATACGGAACAATCTGGTTCGCTACGCGGCGGGTATCGGGCTGGACTGCGGCGCAGAGGGCCGTCCCGGCAGCGAACGTGCCGATGGCCGCGACTATTTTTGGGCGGTGACCGGGAACCGTATTGAGGACAACTATTTTATTGATAACGGCGCTTCCGGTGTTGCAGGCTGGGGCGTCTATAAAATGGTTTTCCAAGGCAACGTGGTAATGCACAACAACCGGCGGCGCTATACGAACGACCTGGAAGAACACGCGGGGGCAAAATTTCACGAAGCCACGGAAAGTCTTATTGCGAATAACTACATAGCCGAAAACTACAACTTCGGTTTGTGGATGGATAATAAGTACAAGCACACCAGGGTTACCGGCAATGTAATCTACGGGAATTTCCACGCGGGCCTGGATTTTGAGATGGGCGAATATGAGCCGGGCACGGCCCTGGTCGATCACAATATCATCATCAACAACGAGGGTTCGAATACCTTTATCCAGGATGCATCCGGTGTCCTGTACCTGAACAACCTCATCGGAATAGCGGCTGTAAGCGGCAGCGCCTGGGACAATGGATATGATTCCGGCGCTAAACGAGGAAACTACCTCTGGCAGATTACCGACCGTACCCGCTCGGATAACAACGGCTATTACAACAATATCTATGTGAGTAACGGGATAAATTATTATGTCCCCTATCCCGCCGGTAAATCCGAGGGAGGACAGCGGTTTCTGGGGAATCTCTACGATAAGGATGAACGGGGGATGTGGCATATCAATAACCGGAACATGACGTCAACCAGCACCGCCGATTTCGATAATGCGGTCGCCGCCAAATTGGGTGTTGCTGCCGGAACGCTTACCTTTACCGGATCAGGAATCGTCAGAGAGGCGCTGTTGACATTTGCCGAATGGAAGACCTTCTGGTCATCCTTCTGGGGAGGAGATTCGCTGTTCGGCGATGGCGATGCGGCGATTATGAACGGGCTGAGCGCTGCCTATGATCCTGCCACCCAGACCCTGCGCTTAACCCTGCCGTCTCTTCCCGCCAGGCTCGACAATACCCGGTGGGACGCGCCGTACAAGACTGTTTTCCACCGGCCCATTTACGGAGCAAGCCCCTTTGGCGGGGATGATGAAACCCAGGTGTATCCGGGCCCCTTTGCGTCACTACAGGCCGGGCTAAACACGATACAGGTTTGGCATGGATTAGCGCCGGTGGCGGAAGACGCGCTGCCTGCGGCATTTCAATAAAGGAGGTGAGGGAATGAAGAAAAACAGCGTAGTGATGCTGTTCTCTGCTCTGATTGCATGTTTTCTGCCGGTAACAGGCTGTACAACAAGCGGAAGCGGGGGTGAGGGAAGAACCTTTTATGTATCGGCGGCAACGGGGTCTGACGGGAACGCCGGTGACAGGGAGCATCCCTTCAAAACCATTTCAAAGGCGGCGGCATTGGCCCGTCCCGGCGACACGGTACTGGTTCAGGAAGGGATTTACCGCGAGCGGGTAGCTCCGGCACGGGGCGGTAAACCGGACGCGCCGGTCATCTACCGGGCGGAAAAGCAGGGGACGGTGATCATCAAAGGTTCCGATGTGTATACCGGAACATGGGAAGCTTCCGGCGGATTTCATACCGCAAGCCTTGAGAGTTTGAGCTTTACCGATGACTGGTACTGGGACGACGCCAATCCTTTTAAGGTGGATGTACGGGGCAGAACGGAGCGTTTTGGGTATAACCCGGCAACGCAAACCGGCGCCGGTACCTACACGCTGGGGCAGATTTTTGTAGGGGGCAAGCCCTACAAGCAGGTAATCATGAAGAACCTGGCCCAGGCTGAAAAGGGAACATGGTGGTACAGCAAAGACGAAAATAAGGTGTACGTTAATTTTAAGGATGGCGAGGGGCCGTCTGACTTTATCGAATTTACTACCCGCCGCCGCATCTTTGCCCCCCATGTACAGAACCTGGGCTACATCAATGTTGAAGGTTTTATCATGGAACACTGCGGCAATCAGTACCCCCTGTATTTCTGGGACGGCAGGGAAACAGCCCAGGCCGGCGCATTGGGACTGCGGAGCGGCCACCATTGGGTAATACGGAACAATCTGGTTCGCTATGCGGCGGGCATCGGCCTGGACTGCGGCGCAGAGGGCCGGCCCGGTAACGAACGCGCCGACAACTCGGACTTTTTTTTCCAGATAAAAGGGAACGTTATTGAGGACAATTATTTTATTGATAACGGCGCTTCCGGTGTTGCCGGCTGGGGCGCCTGGGGTATGATTTTTCGGGGCAACGTGGTAATGCACAACAACCGGCGGCTCTACCGGGACAGCCTGGAAGAACACGCGGGGGTTAAATTCCACGAAGCCACGGACAGTCTTATTGCGAATAACTATATCGCCGAAAATTACCACTACGGTATATGGCTGGATAATAAGTATGAGCATACCCGTGTTACCGGTAATGTAATCTATGGAAATTTCCGTCCCGGTATAAGTGTTGAGATGGGCGACTATGCGCCGGGTACGCTGCTGGTTGACCACAACATTATCATGAATAACGGGAATAACAATACCTTTAACCAGGATTCATCCGGGGCTTTGTATCTCAACAACATCATCGGAAGAGCCGAAGTGGACGGGGAGTGGAACCCGGCGAATGAGAACGGCCCGGATCGGGGATCGCTTATCTGGCAGGTAACTCCCCGTACAAAATCCGACAGCAACGGGTATTACAACAATATCTATGTGGGTAACCAGGTACACTATTACATCCCCTATCCCTACGGCAAATCCGGGGGAGGGCAGCGTTTTCTGGGGAACCTTTACGATAAGGATGAACGGAGTCTCTGGCATATCAATAATCAGACCAATGATCCGCTCATGAGCGACAGCCAGTTTGAAACTGCGGTGGCCGGTAAGCTGGGTGTTGATCCGGGAACGCTTACCGTCAACGGAAGGGGAGCCGCCAAAGAAGCGCTGCTGACATTCGGCGAATGGAAAACCTTCTGGGCATCCTTCTGGAAAGGGGATGTGTTATACAGTGACGGTGACGCGGTAATTATGAACGGGCTTGCCGCGGTTTATACACCTGCCACCCAGACCCTGCGCGTAACCCTTCCCGCACTGCCCGCCAGGCTCGACAATACCCGTTGGGACGACCCGTATAAGAAGGTTTTCCAAAAACCATTTTATGGCGATGATCCCTTTGGCGGGACAGAAGAAACACGGGTTTATCCGGGGCCCTTCGCGGAATTACAGGAGGGTGAGAATAGTATTCCGGTTTGGCGGGGATTAGCCCCGGTGGCGGAGGATGCATTACCTCCCACGTTCAGTGGGGGCATACAATAATGAAGGAGTTTTATATGAAAAGATGTTTGACGTTTTCGGCAGTGATTCTGTTAATCGCGGGCTGCGGAACCCTGCACTTCGGGCCTTCGGTGGATTTTATCACCATTACACGGGCACCCAACAAGACCATGTATATCCAGGGTGAAGTGTTTGACCCGGCGGGTCTGGTGATTACCGGAACCTATGCGGACAAATCAAGCGCCGATGTAACCGCCGACACGGAACTTAGCGGGTATACAGCCGGCAGTCCCGGCTTGAAGACCATCACCGCTACTTACCGGGGTGCGAAGGCGGCATTTACCGTCGTCATTGCACCGGAGGGTACCACGGAGGAAAACTTCGCGGCGGTACAGGCCTTTAAGGATGCCCACGCCGGTGTTTTTAGCCTGACCACGGATACTATCGCCGGGGAGAACACGAAGGACATTGAATCGGTTCTCGCGGAGATGGAAACGGTGGGCAGCATTGAGCAGGTTCTGCTTGAGGGTGACAAGGTAAAACTTAAGGCCCTTCTCCAGTTTGCCGCAAACATGACGGTCTCCATGTTACAATATAATACCGATCCTTCATCCTGGTGGGGTGCGTATCAGGAGGCTTTTGTTGACCTCTCGCCCTATACCAGGACACTGGAGGCCGGGAAGACCTACACCGTTACTATTACCGGAACCTCACCCTATACAATGAATAATTTTACTGTTGGGCTGGCGGAAAAGCATGACACGGTATGGCATGTGCTGGCTGATCCCAATGCAACTACGATGATAGGGGTAAAACCGGGTTCGTTTACCTACATTGAGCAATACATGATCATGGAAAACGTGGTAATAACCCGGCCCGGCACGCATTGGCTGTGGCTTCTGAGCCTGCAGGATCGCGCGCCGAATAAACAGCATGAGGATTTTGCGTATGCCATTACCGACCTCCGAGTCCGCTTCGAAGAGGCTGAATAGTTTTTTTAAAGTTTTGGGAACGTTGTTCCCTTCTAAGTTAACGTGTAATAGGAGTTGTTTATGAAAACAATGAAAAAGCTGACGAAATCCTTTGGGTTTCTCTCCCTGGCTGCGGCGCTGGCCGCTGTATTGGCCCTTACCGGCTGTCCAAATGATACGACGGACACACCGACCGGCCCGGTCCTGACGAGTCTTGCGGTAACCGATCTTCCCACAAAGACTGTCTACATTGTGGGTGAATCATTTGAGTCCGCAGGTATTCTGGTAACGGGAACCTACGATGATGCGACAACGGCTGACGTAACCGACGAGGTTAGCTACAGCGGCTTTGATTCTTCTGCGGCAGGCGAAAACACCGTAACGGTGTCCATCGGTTCGGTGAGCGATACCTTTACGGTTTCCGTGCTTACCCGGGCGGACTATGACGCCATAACAGCCTTCAGTGTGGATACCGATGTTGTTGCGGCTCTTGCCCTGACGGAAAGTGGTTTGGAAGGCAAGACCAGGGCGGAGCTTGCGGCGGAAAAAGCAAAGATTGACGCCGCCCTTGCCGTGTATAATGCACTGAGCAGCACTATTCAACCGGCCGCAGCCCCCCAAAAGGCAAAACTTGACAGCCTGTCTGCGAAAATTGAAGCCCTTGTCCCCACTACGCTCAAGATGATTCAGCAGGAAGTTGGCGCCGGTACGGGGTACTGGGATAATTATTATGACGGACGGCTTGACATCTACCCCTATATCCAGAGTGTAGAAGCCGGTAAGGCATATAAAATTACCGTTTCGGGAACCGCTGCGGTCGCCATGGACAAATTCAAGGTAAGTATTCGCCCTTATGTCTGGGCGGATTTTATTGACGGGTCGAATTCTGATATAAGCGCCGGCCCCTTTACCCATACTGAAGTCATTGGGATACCTACCACCCAAAACTTTTCATTTGGGCAGTATTTTATCCAGATTGCAAACTTCGGCGCACGGGAGAATAACGCGGCACAGTTTGCCGAAGCAACCACCATTACAGACTTTGACCTTACCGTTGAGGAAG
The DNA here is from genome assembly GCA_025997495.1 of Spirochaetia bacterium. Lineage (GTDB taxonomy): Bacteria > Spirochaetota > Spirochaetia > Treponematales > Breznakiellaceae > Termitinema. The sequence continues at coordinate 11,043 of BNUR01000062.1, forward strand.
TTCCCACCTCAGAACTCAAACCGTCTTCAACACTCCCGATGATTCAGCAGGAGGCCGGCGACGGTACGGGGGACTGGGATAACTATTATGACGCACGGTTTGACATCTATCCCTATATCCAAACGCTGGAAAGCGGCAAGGTCTATACCATAACGGTCACGGGAGATATAACGGTCGCCATGAACAAATTCACGGTGAGTATTCGCCCCTATCCCTGGGCGGATTATATTACCGGAGCGCAATCGGGTAAAAGCACCGGCCCCTTTACGCATACCCAGAACACGCCAGCGATAACCGAGACCAAGGATATACTCCCCGGCCAGTACTTTATCCAGATTGCGAATTTTAATGTGTCTGGTGCGGCGAAAGGCGCTACAGTGACTTCCATTACAAACTTTGACCTTAGCATTGCGGAATATGTACCCGTAGCGGCTACCACCCTGGAAATGAGAAAGGATGGCAGCAGCGGATCCAATTGGTGGGATCAAAGTTGGCGGGCGGAAACCGACCTGTATCCCATGGTGCAGGGCAGCTTTACTACCGGGACAACGTACACCATTACCATTACGGGAAATACCGACACGGCAATGGCTCGTTTTACCCATATGATCAAATTGAGTAGTGAGTGGGGGGAACTCAATAGTGATTTGAATACTACGGCCAACATATCTGCCGGCGCTATTAACTTTACCAGGACTTTTACCCTGACCAGCAATGTGAATATTACCGGCCCCGGCCAGTATAATATTTTGCTGTTGAATCTTGGTACCGATGGCGATGGAGTAAGCCCCGGCGCCACCGCAGCAACGATTACGAACTTTACTGTTACGATAACACCGTAACAGTAAGTACCTAAGGGATGAAAGGAAACCCGGTTTCATGGAAACAAAGTTTCCTTTCATCCCCCGTGAAACAAGGAGTTCTTTTGTATGAAGAAACAGCGTCTGAATTTCCTGGCGGCGGTACTACTGGCGGGGATTGTGTTGGCGGGATGCCCGACGGAGGAAGCCTATATGCCGGAAATAACCCCGGAAGTGATCGGTATAGTAATTACCAAACGGCCGGACAATACCACCTACGAACAGTACGGCGGCTTTGACACCACAGGATTGGTAGTAACCGCCACATTTGACGATGGTTCGGAGGAAAATGTAACCGACCGCATTGAGTTCGTTTCCGCATGGAGATTGGACATTCCGGGGGACCAGCTCATTACCGTAAGCTTTGGGAGCTTTCGCGCATCGTATCCCATAAAGGTACTTCCCAGTACCTAGAATCTCAATTTACAAGGAGTTTTGTATGAAAAAACGTATCACTATTGTCGTCTTTGCCGTTTTATGCGCGGCAATTGTCTTTTCCGGCTGCCCCCTTCCCGGTGAGGTGGGCAATATCAATACCGCCCTGAAGCAGCAGATCTATAAAGATAGTCCCCCCGGAGATTGGGCAGCTTATTGGGAAGCCTATAGTGACCTGTACCCCCACGGAATAGAGAAGTTGGCATCCGGCGTAACGTACAAGATCATTATTACCGGAAAAGCCGATAAGGACATCCCCAAATTCCAGGCAGGTTTTGTTCGTCCCAATCCCAACTGGGCACAACGCTCCGATCTTAGCACGCCAAAAAATATAAAAAAGGGGAACTTTACCTACGAAAGCACCATTAAACCTACCGAGGCAATTAATGTTACCGGGCCTAATCAAATATCGCTCTGGCTGCTGGTTTTGGGCGAAAAAACGCCGGGCAAACAGCAAAGCGCTGTCTGTGCGATTATTGAGGATCTGCGGGTATATGTTAGACCGCAGGGGGCCGTATCCACGGTAACGATGATAAGAGATGTTGATTCCGGTGCAAGCAGCCCATGGACAAATACCTGGCGGGCGGAACTTGATCTGTATCCCATGGTGTCCGGCAGCTTCAATACCGGAACAGAGTATACCGTTACCATTTCGGGAAGTACCAGCATGGCAATAGCAAAATTTGGCTTTATGCTTAAAACCACTTCCTGGGGCGCCCTTACTACTAATGAAAATAGTGTGTATTGGAATCAAAACATTCCTGACGGCGCATTCTCCGATTCCTATGATGTTTCCCTGAAATCGGGCATGAATATAACCGGAGCCGGTCAGTTTTACATTTTGCTGTTGAACCTGCAAACAGACAGCGATGGTCTCAACGTGGGTGACCCTGCGGCAATAATTACGGGCTTTAACATCACGATAACGCCTAAGTGATGTGGTGTCTGTCCGCGAAGTTGGGTGCTTTGCGGACAGATGCTGCAACTTCGTGTGTTTGATATTATATGCAATGCCTCAAAAACCCGAAAGGTGTATGAAAAAGTATACAGCTTGTCTATAAAATACATTAGAAAACATAGAAAATATACTTGAAAAAAAGATAATTATATAATAAAATCAAGTTTGGAGGTAAGTTATGCCACAAATTGCATTAAATATAGACGAAATTACCCTCGAAAGAATTAATAATGCCGCAAAACAACGAAAAACGACTATTTCAAATTGGGTTGAAAGCAATATTAAAATTATTTTGAACAATGATTTTTCAAATGATTTTTTTGATCTGTTTGGTGCTATTGATGATGATACTTTTGTAGAACCGGAAGAAATAGATGCAAAATATGATTTGCCCAGGGAGCAAATATAATGTATTTTTTAGATACTAATATCTGTATATATTATCTAAAGGGAAAATATAAATCCATTGAGGAACATTTTAAATTTGTACCAAGGCATGAAATGAAAATTCCAATTATTGTAAAAGCAGAATTATGGTATGGAATTGAAAAAAGTCAATTAAAAGAAAGAAATAGGATGGTGTATAATAAATTTATTGAATCATTGGAAATTATTAATCTTGACGATGAATCATTAAAACAATATGTAAAAATACGGCTTGAGCTTGAAAAAAATGCGAATATTATTGGAGCAAACGATTTATTTATTGCCTCGATAGTCCTTGCGCATGATGGAATATTAGTAACACATAATACAGACGAATTTAAAAGAGTATCGGGATTAAAGATAGAAGATTGGGTTGAAGAGAATAAATTTTAATAATATTTCGGTAAAAAATAAAAACCGCAACTGCGCTTAACAAACGCTATATGCAATGCCCCAAAAACCAGAAAAACGTATGAAAAAGTATACAAAAACATCATATTGACAAAATATTGGAAACCAGTATAATAAAAATAAGGAGTTTTTATATGGTTTCGGTTAAAGAATCGGTTGAACGAATAAAAGGGCAGTTTCTGGATGTTTTTGGTTCAGATGTTACTGATATTAGGCTTGAGGAAATTAAGGAAAGTAAAAGTAATAAATATTACTTAACCGTATCATTTCTTGTGCCCAATAGAAATATATCCCCAACGGTAACTTCAACATTTGGAAGTATGGTAAACCCGTATATACGTGAATATAAGAGCGTAGTTGTGAATAAGGAAAATGGGGATGTTATCTCCATAAAGATTCATAAAGATGCATGACGTAATTATTGATACGAATATATTTATTTTGTTTCTTGCAGGTCAAATAAATGAAAACAGGATAAAAAACTATACACGAAATTCGCGTTACACTAAAGAGGATTATTATTTTCTTTTGAATATTCTGTCAAATTATGATAGGATAATAACCAGCCCAAATATTTTAACGGAGGTTGATAATATACTAAACAGGATTACTGGGGAAGATAAATACAAATATTTAATGTTGGTTAAAACAATTTATAAACAAACAATAGAGAAGTATATAAAAACAGACATAGTATCACAAAATTGGTTTTTTGACTCATTGGGCATAACGGATTCAGCTATACTAATGATGGCAAAAGAATCTGAATTGTTAATATCCGGTGACAGCAGCCTTTGTGATTATGCAAAATCATTAAATATAAAAAAATTTGATTTTAAAGAATATATAAACAGTAGATTATAAAACGGGGCACGCAGACCGCAGACCTACAGTCTGAACGGTCTGACACATAACATACGCTGAAGCCAGATGCTTTGCGGATAGATGCTGTAGCTTCGTGTGTTTGGTGTTAGAATGGGCTTCATTGCATAAGCAAGAATTGATTGAAGACTGGAATTCGATACAGGAAACCGGTAAATACTTTAAAATTAAGCCTTTAATACCTATCTTCCCGCCCTAAGATTTAACCTACATCGGAGTTTTCATTTGAAAATCACCAAATAAAGCTGACATTTCTTTTGTTAGCGGGGTTGTAATTCGTTGCCCATTTATTTTTACACTTTTAATT
>BNUR01000063.1 GCA_025997495.1 Spirochaetia bacterium
GCGTAAACCTGAAAATGTTGTTCTTTTTACGAAAAATGCTCAAATATCACCCGATCGGGTGATTTACGGGAGGAGAAAGTGATTGGCAGATTTTTAGAGTCGGCAATAAAAATGTTGGAATTAGGGAAAACCCTTAGAGACGATGGCTATGAGGTGTGATTAAATTTGATAATTGCGCTAGATACGTAGATACAACGGGAATGAACCATACGATTATTGATTGTATGGATGGCACAATATTTTTAATGAGGAAGAAAGACGGCTACCGGGTGAACATATAACCCGGCATGGAAAAACAAGCACACTTTTGGAGGAAAACGTATGCTAATGAACATTAAACAAGCGGCTGGAGAACTGGGTATCTCCGAAATAACCGTCCGGCGGCTGATTCGCCTGAGACGTATCCCGTACCGGAAAATTGGCGGTATCTATCGTTTTACCGATGATGATATTGCACAATTTCTTATCATTTCTCGCGTCCCGGCGATACAACAGGAGGATACACTATGCAAAAAACAGACATAAACGCCGAAACACTGTTTGAACAAATCAGCACGGATATTGCAAAGGAACTGAAAGCGGTTCCAACTCACGGTAAAATCTGCTTTGAGTTGACGTTTCGTGACTGCCGCCTGCAACGGCTTCTGACTACACGGGAAGTAAGCCATCTGTATGAAGGGGGCGATAAATGAACATGAGGGAAGCCATCAAATTACGCTGTCTCGACTGCGTTGGGAAAAATTGCGACGTTATGGGTTGCGAATTATTCAACAAAGGAAAAAGAGGGTGCTATGGGGATCGGAATGTGGCGATACACCGGTACTGCCGTGGATGTATGAATGGAAACCATATCAATGAATGTGCCGCAGTATCGTGTTCCATCTACCAATATCGGGAAACGGTAACGAATAATCTGCATGTCGATTTCCTGCCGGTTACTACGCATTTTGGTATTGGGGGAACATCCCCCTGTGCGCTGCCTTCCGATCTGTTGTAAGGATTGTGGTAGCTATTTTCCGGCATGGTATCGTGCGCTGATGTGTGCGGTACCAGGCTGTTTTTTCTCGAGGTTTCCCCGCGCCCCTTCCCGTTAGGGTCGTCAAACGACAGAATTACTCATTTTCCGATATGCTGTGTTTGTCTATGGTGGCTTATTTTAGTCTGGGATGATATATATTTCAAGGTTCCGATAAGGGACTACATCGGAAAATTATAAAGTTGACAAAAAGTAACAATTTTAAGGGGACGCGCGCTCCCCCTTGAAAAAATTACAGGCTGTGGTTATCCCAGATTACTCGGCATTAATGACGCTTGTGGTGACATTCTGACGGGTTGATTTTTTGGTACCCGACATTGGAAATTTTCGTTTCGAGGTTGTTTCGAGAAATCTCAAATAGGTTTTTCCTCTATATTAATTTCTATGACACTTCTGTCACTTACAAAGAGAGACTTATTACCTTGTAATGCCCTGGGAAACTTTTCCAAAATGAATACAACTCGTCAACCTGACATTAATGATTTTGGTGGAGGCTGGGAGTGGCGGCTATCAAACTCACCCGTAGATGGGTGCCGGGGTGGGGCTATCCAACTCACTTGTAGACAGGGCCATGGGCGGCGGCTGTCGAATTCACCCGGCGTATCGGGCCGCCGTAGGCGGAGTAGACCCCGTACTCGGGGTCTGCTGGTTGTGGCTTGGCGCAAGGGGAACCATGCGTGGGAAGAGTGGCCGCCTCCGGCTCAATGGGTGCTGGAAATATTCTTCTTCGTAATACGCACAGCGTCTATGGCCGAACATCCGGGTGGGCTTAACTCGACCCGCTGCGGCTCCACGGAGCTTGGGATGACGGCTGGAAATATAATCCCGGCAATATAATGCTTCGGGTTAATACTGGCAATAAAAGGCAAGTTGCGCATAATTTAGAGGTTTACGACGTGGGCCGTAGGCCCATGTGGGGCGAAGCCCCCTCTGCGTAAACCGTAAATTATGCGCAGCTTGTTTACGTATAGTGCCTTGCATGTGTTTTTACTCTAAACCATAGGATTGTGTGCTTGTATTAAATACGGAGTGGAGCCGCCTTAACTAGAGTCCGTCTATAAAGGCAGGCCTATTTACAAAAAAGTCATAAAATGCTATAAACAGGACATGAATAAGCTATTTGAACCGTTAACGTTAAAATTTGAAGATGCCAATTGGGCACGATTTCCGGAAATTGCCCTTATTGATACGGTGCTGGAAGAACACCCCGAGATAATACGGATGATGAAGGACGATGTGTGCCGCGGCAGTTCTGAAAGCAATTTTGGCAGGAAAGACATGCCGAGTGTCGAACAAATAGTTCGCGGCGCAATCTATAAAGAGATCCGGCATGTAGATTACGAAGAGTTTGACAAACAGCAGGACGACTCAAGGGTATGTGAAAAGTTTGTGAAGCTGGAAGGGAAACTATTCAGTGAAAAGACCTGGCAAAAATATATATCAAGAATCACGGCGGATAGTCTTGATAAATTAATGGTGGGGATAAACAAAATTGCAATAGGGCTTGGGTATGAAGATTTGAAAAAAATAGTGGAAGACAGCACAACAGTGGAAACAAACATCCATTATCCGACAAACAATTCACTTGTTTGGGATTGTATAAAAGAAAGCCATCGTTTATTATCGCAACTGAAGGAAGAGATAGACGGTGTTGATTATCGGAATTATTTGATTGACGCAAAGAAGACCTGTTTCAAAATCAACAACGCCAGGACAGATGATAAGCGGGTAAAACTATTCAAAAAACAGTTGGTGACTTTCACCAAGACGATAAACCAGCTGTCAAATGCGGTAAAAAAAAAGTCCGTTTATATGGGTCTAACCCCTCTCGCGATGGGGGTTATAGTATTAATAGAGAACTTCTTGCCCGTCGCGCAAAAAGTATTTTCGATTACCTATCGGCACGAGATCAAGGGAGAAAAGGTCCCTAATGATGAAAAAATATTTTCGATATACGAACAGCATACGGATATACTGGTAAAAGGCAAGCGGGAAATAGTATTTGGACATAAAGTTGATTTTGTATGCGGGCGGAGCAATCTGATATTGGGAGTGAATGTAACAAAAGGGAATCCGGGCGATACAACATTATACGAAGGAGCGATGGACAAACTGATAAGGAATTATGGAAAAGTTCCTGATTCAATCACCACTGATGGCGGATATGCAAGCAAGAAGAATCAGGAATATGCAAAGAAACTCGGTGTCAAAAACATAGTATTCAACAAAATTGTTGGAAGCCTAAAAAACATTACCAGCAGCAAGAACATGGAAACGCGTTTAAAAAAGTGGCGTAGCAGTGCTGAAGCTATAATATCAAATTTGAAACGCGGTTTTGACCTGAGAAGATGTATGTGGAAAGGCAGCGCTCATTTTGACCAAAAAGTATATTGGAGCGTAATCGGTTATAACATACGTGTCATGGCGGCGCACGTTCTGGAAACGTTCCAGCTTGAATCTCCGGTGTCGGCTTAATCCGGCTAAAAAAACATAAAGAAAAGGCGTACTTTTAGTGATTTAAGGGGATATTATGCCCATTTCAATCTCGTTTCAGTAAAAATACTGAGCAAACTGACTTTTTTTGTCGTTTTTATGATCTGGTAAAAAGCAAAACCACTTTCTCAAGGCCGTTTCGAGCAATCTGTGGGCAGTTTTACGCAAAAATACCAGTGCATGCTATTTTTTTTCGACTTTAGGGGTAGACACTAACTAGATCAGATTCCTTGAGAAGCAGCGGCCCTGGGTGGGCTTAATCTGATCGGCGTCTAATCTTCTATTCGCTGGGGCTGTCTGCTTGCAGACAGGCACGGTCTTTCTTGGGTGGGGGCCGGGGTTTTTATGGCGGATCATAGTTCTCTGTGCTACGGGTAAAAGGACGGCATCCAGGCGGGAAATTCCAGGATTAAGATGGTATTGGACTTTCACCGAGTTTTTTACGACATTTCAACGGTTCGGGAGATGTTCTAATTTGCCCGTGGTTACCGCCAACCCCCCACTTATTCGGAGACTGGAGCTGATGATGGGGTTATGGGTATTTCCCTACCCTGGAGGCTTTGATGCCCCCGCTGTATCCGATTTGGAGTTGTTCCCCCGATTTTGGGCAAAAGGCTTAGCCACGGCCAGTGGAGAGCCATTAGGGGACATTCACCGGCAGGAGCCGGGACGATGAGCGGGGGCGGAGTATGGCGGATGGCTATAGGTAAGGGCAATGCTTGGGAAAGGGGGGATTGGGGTTTATTGGTATGGAAGGATACATTTAGAGATGAATTCCCAAGATTTCCAGCTACTTTTCCCGATATAGTTATAACTTTCCTTCATGGTACTGCAGGGCCAGCGTATTATAAACGTATGTTTAGTATAAAACGTATTCAAGGGAGAAATTTGACCATAGATTAACACGGATTCTCACAGATTTTCATAAGCACAAGACTGCCTAACCCATGAAACCGTAGAAAATTTTCCCCTAGGGGTACTTTTCTACTTAACGAATGTTTATAATACGCTGGCCTTGCATGGTACTGGTTTTTGTCTTGTAATTCTTCATTATTAATGATATTCTTATGTGAATTTATATAAGGAGAGTCATTTACGCCAAAATTTGCCTCGTGAAGGCATATTTTGGGTAAAATGGGCGGTCTGAAGGGACTATATGATTATAGCAAATCAAATTACTGCGGTAAAAGAATTGCTCCTGATGGATAATCTGCAAATTCCGCCGTATCAGCGGCCTTATAAATGGACTATTAAAAATGTAAACCAATTAATTGACGATATCATCAGCCACAAGAAAAAGTCATCCTATCGTATTGGTACCCTTGTCCTCTACAAGAATAATGGTCGTTTTGATATCGTTGATGGTCAACAAAGAACCATAACACTTACACTAATTGCATATGCAATATTAAAATTCAAGCAGGATGAACTTAAAAGGATTAATGTAAAGGAGGATATTAATAATTATTACCCAAAATTGTTGAATGCTCCATTTTCAAATGATGTTACCAAATTTAATATACAAAATAATTATAGGGAAATAGTTCGCAGAATCCGTGAATTTGATGAACAGAGTATTCTTTTCTTTTTTTCTAAATGTGAATTAGTACAAGTAGCTTTATCTGAAATATCAGAATCTTTTCAGTTTTTTGATTCGCAAAATTCACGAGGGAAGGATTTGGAGCCTCACGATCTGTTGAAGGCATTTCATTTAAGGGAAATGATGCAACTAACAGAAGATGAACGAAAAAAGAGTGTTTCATTCTGGGAATCCCTTGACACGGATAAGCTTTCAAATCTTTTTGGGCAACGTTTATTTAGGATTCGGAACTGGTCCAAGGGGTATTCTGCAAGGGACTTCACAAAAAATGATATAGATGTCTTTAAGGGCATTGATCCAGAAAAAAAATATCCGTTTTCTAAACCAGTACGTTGGTTTCAGATTCTTCTTGACAATTATAATAGCCGTCAGCGCCAGATAAGTAAAAGCCCTGTAAACTATCCATTTCAAATTGACCAAATAATTATTAACGGAAAGCGTTTTTTTGAAATGATAGATTATTATAATAAAACTGTTAATGGCTTTGAAAATGATTTAAAATCAAATAAGAACATACAATCAGGCAATGCCATTCATAAAATCTATAATACGCTTTCCAGTTATGACGGAAGAAACAGAATTGGAGACAAATACATCCGTACTTTATTCGATTGCGCTTTATTATATTATTTTGACAGATTTGGGATTGACAATATTTCAAGGGCTATGGAAAAGATATTTGTATGGGCATATTCATTGCGCCTTGAATTGCAATCAGTCTATTTAGCCTCTATTGATAAATATGCCCTGGACGATAATATATTTATTAAGATACGGGACAGTATTCGTCCAACCGATTTTATCAATTTAAAATTAGATATAGTAAAACAAAACAATTCTACAAAAACAGGGAAAATAAAAGAACTGTTTGTAGAACTGGGGTATTTTGATGTCTCAAAATAATTCAATTAAAGAACTAAATATAAAATCTCTTTTTTGTAATGATCGGTATGTTATCCCTATTTACCAGCGTAATTATGCGTGGACTGAAGCTGAAATAATACAACTTATTCAGGACATTGTTGATTATTCTGCGAAAGATAGTAATCAGATTTATTATATAGGTTCCTTGATTGTTTTTGAACGAAAAGAGAAAGGATTGATTTTATATGAAACCATTGATGGACAGCAAAGGCTTACCACATTAACCATTTTATTAAACGCTATAAAAAATGATGATGAGTTTCGGAAGGGGATAGCAAATTTCTTTGATTGGTATACCGGTATTAATCTTACCTTTGATAGCAGAGAGATTTCGACAAATACTTTGCAATATTTATTCAATAATGAAATTTCCCGGCATGAGGAATATAATAATGCCATAAAACAAGCTTATGATGACTCCATAAAAGGACTTAAAAGGATATTAAGAGAAAATAATTTACCAATAAAAAAATTTTGTGATTATCTTATAAATAAGGTCTGCATATTACGGGTTTCCGTGCCTCCGGATACCGACCTTAATCATTATTTTGAAATCATGAATAGCCGGGGTGAGCAGCTTGAAAAGCACGAAATATTAAAAGCAAAATTTATTGACACTTTAAGCAAAAATGTTTTCAGTGATAAATATATTAATGCCTTTAATACGATATGGGAAGCATGTTCCAATATGGAAAGATATATACAATTCGGTTTTACCGTACCTCAGCGGGACGCCTTATTTGGCAAAGAAAGCTGGGATAGACTTACTTGTACTGATTTTGATTCGGTTTCTGACTTGCTCCTTGTACTGAACAAAAATGACACAGAAAATGATATTTCACAGACCATTGATGAAATTATCAATTCATCTACCGTTGGGCTCTTTTCTGGAAAACTAGAAAAAAAAGAAGATGAACAGGATAGATTTAACACGGTGGTATCATTCTCGAATTTTCTATTGCATGTTCTTAGGGTGCAGACAAGAGAGGATATACCACTGGATGATAAGAGGCTGTTGGATATTTTTCAAGATAAAATAGGAAATGTTGAATTTGCCAAAGAGTTTGGTTTTAGTCTATTGAAATGTAAAATTTTATTCGATAAATATATAATAAAGAGGGAGTCTCTTAAAGGTTCGGAACATTGGTCTTTAAAAAGAATGAAATTATTTCAAAAAGGCAAACCGGGCTATGTAAATACATTCGGAGAGGAAGAAAATGAGGAAAGTGAAAATAAAGACATATTAATGCTTTTGTCTATGTTTCATGTTTCTAATCCATCTACTGTTTACAAGCATTGGTTGAACGGCGCTCTCAATTTTTTATTTTATACTGATAATATTACTTCGCTTCGTTATAAAAATTATCTTGAAAATATGGCTATATCATTTCTGTATGATAGATTTCTGGCGGTATTGCCAATTGATTACTATGAAATGATTTATAAAAATGGCTCTGTCTCACAAAATAACGATATTAATACAGCTCTTCTTAATTCAGGAACATCGGTAGAGAATTTTATATTTAACTATTTAGATTATATCTTATGGAAATCAAATAAGAATGAATACGCCAATTTTGAATATACTTTTAGAAGTTCTGTAGAACATTATTATCCTCAAGATCCAATTGAAAAAAATCAACAATTAGAAAAAGAATATTTAGATGATTTTGGTAATCTTTGCCTTATAAGTAATCATATAAATTCGAGATTGAGTAATTATATGCCAAGGGCAAAAAAAGACCATTATGCTAATAATCCCATTGTTGAAAGTATCAAACAACGAAAAATGATGAAAGAAGAGAATTGGGGGCCGAATGAAATTATCAGGCATGGACAAGAAATGAAAAAGCTGTTATTAAGTCAGAAGCAAATAAAAGGGGGAACTGCACTACATGCCTAAATCTACACCCAAACCCGCCAAAGAACTCTCCCTGGAAAGCGTCCTCTGGAATTGCCGGGTAGTGTTACGGAACAAATGCAATAAACCGACCAACCGGGACGCCGTATTAGCCCTCATCTTCCTGAAATTCGCCGGTGACAAGTTTGAAAAACGACGGCAGGAGATAATCGCCGAAGAAGGGGATGTTCCTATTTTTCTTGAAAAGCCCTCTTTCTATCTGGCCGCTAATGTTTTTTATCTAAACGAAACTTCCCGTTGGTCTTACATCGTTAAGAACGCAAGCGCCGATAAAATAGCCGTCATGTTAGACCAGGCCATGGCGGACATTGAGGATAAAAATGAATCCTTGAAAGGCGCCTTGCCGCAACGGTTTTTCTCCAGCTTGGCGGGGGTAAATAGTAAGGACATAAAATCCCTTATTGACGAAATAAATAAAATATCGGAAGAACGGTTCCACGAAAAAGATTTAATCGGGCGGGTCTACGAATATTTTTTACAACAGTTCGCCATGGACGAAGCAAAAGAGAAGGGGGAATTTTATACTCCCAAGGCCATTGTAAATCTGATTGCAGAATTGATAGAACCATATAAGGGAAGAATCTATGACCCCTGCTGCGGTTCCGGCGGCATGTTTGTGCAGTCCCTCAAATTTGTAGAAAGCCATCACGGTAATAAAAGTAATATATCTATCTTTGGACAGGAATCCGATCCCGATACCTACCGGCTTGCTAAAATGAATCTGGCCATACGGGGCATATCAAATAATCTTGGTGATAAAAACGCTTCTTCCTTTACCGATGACCGGCAAAAGGATTTAAAAGTAGATTTTATCATGGCGAATCCTCCCTTCAATCTTAAAAACTGGCGCGGTGAAAACGAACTAACCAGTGATCCCCGCTGGTCTGGCTATGGTACACCCCCGGTGAGCAATGCCAATTATGCATGGATACTCCACATGCTGTCGAAACTTGATGTGAGTAACGGTATCGCAGGATTTCTGCTTGCCAACGGTGCATTGGGGGCGGGAACGGAGGAATACAATATCAGGAAACAACTCATCGAAAATGATAAGATAGAGGCAATAATTGTTCTGCCCCGTGAAATGTTTTACAGTACCGATATATCCGTTACCCTCTGGATATTGAACAACAATAAGAAAGATCGAACCTTAAACAAAAGGAAACTGCGGAACAGGCAAAATGAGGTGCTTTTTATCGACCTGCGTACCTGGAATAAAAACGTATACGAGAAAAGCTATGTTACCTTTGATGATGCGCAAATAGCCGCTGTCAGGAAAATATATACCGATTGGCAAAGTACCGAAAGGGGTTATAAAAATATTTCGGAACTTTGTAAATCTGCAAAGATAGCGGACATACGGAAGAATGATTATACCCTTGTGCCGAGCAAATATATTAAGTTTATCGACCATGATTTGGATATTGATTATAAAAAAGAAATGACAAGAATTCAAAAAAAGATGAAGGAGATTTTGAAAGAGGAGAGAAAATCTCAAAAGATGCTGGAATCCGCTTTTAAGGGAATTGGATATGGCATTGAATAAATATAAGTTGGGTGAACTAATTGAACGTACTGATCGCAGAAATACAGATTTGCACTATGGTGTGGAGGATGTTCGAGGCGTTTTGAACACGAAAGGATTTATGACAACGCACGCCAACATTGAAGGACGGGCTTTAGACAGATTTCAAATTGTATTGCCTAATGAGTTTGCTTTTAACCGCAGAACAACACGAAACGGAGAACGGCTTGGTCTCGGATTCAATAACACAGATAAAAATGTCATTGTTACTGAAGATTATGTTGTCTTTGAAATCAAAGAAAGTGCGAAAGATACGCTTCTTGCTGTCTATCTCTATGTCTTTTTCCTTAGAGATGAATTTGACCGTTATGTCAGATACAGTTCGTGGGGAAGTGCAACAGAATTCTTTAATTGGGATGATATGTGCGATGTCCCCATAGTTCTTCCTTCGTTGCCTATACAACAAAAGTATATAGATACATATAACGCTATGGTTCAAAATCAAAAAGCTTATGAACATAGCCTTGATGATCTTAAATTGACCTGCGATGCTTATATTGAAAAATTGCGCCGTGAATTACCGCATACTGCTATAGGTTCTCTTATTGAAGAATCCGATGATCGAAATGCCAACTTAGAAATTGGTGTAGATTCGGTAAAAGGTGTTTCTATTAATAAATGTTTTATAGAAACAAAGGCTGATATGGATGGAATAAGTCTGGCAAGTTACAAAATTGTATATCCAGAATATTTTTGCTATGTATCAGTAACATCCAGAAATGGAGGGAAAATTTCATTTGCGCACAACAATACTGATATCCCATATTTGGTATCTTCAACATACATTGTATTCAAAACCGTCGACAAAAAATCATTGTTACCTGAATATTTAAATATTAATCTTAATCGTTCTGAATTCGATCGTTTTTCACGATTTCATTCATGGGGTTCAGCCAGAGAAGTCTTTTCTTTTGAAGATATGTGCGAAATAGAAATACCAATTCCCGACATACCAATCCAGCAGGATATTGCTAATATATTTAAAACCTATACAATCCGCAAAAATATTAACGAAAAATTGAAGGCCCAAATCAAGGATATTTGTCCCATTTTGATAAAAGGTGCTATAAATGAGGCGGTGGAAGGAAAATGATAACGAATAAAAACGATATAGACAACTTTATTTCAGGATTAACAGAACTTTCACGGAAATATGGTCTTGCCGTTCATGGATTTGACGGCGGGGCATTTTTGGCTAATAGTGAAAATATGGGCGATATCATCTGTGTGGATGGTGATTTCTGGTGGAATGAAAAAGATAAAAAGTATGAAATTAAAAACATAAAGTTTCAAGAAGATACTATGGGGAAAGGCACAGAATGACTGCCGAATTGCTGCGGAGGCTTAATAAACCATGAAAAAGTTTACCGAACAGGAACTGGAAAACGCCATCATTGACCTCTTTAAGGCAGAAGGCTATGCCCATATGTACGGCGATTCTATCCATCGTAAATTAGAAGACCTTTTACTAGAAGATGATATTAAAACGTATCTGGCGCAAAATTACTCCGCAGCTTCTTTTACCGAAAATGAAATAGCTAAAATTATCAATACCATAAAACTGCTTCCCGCATACCCATTATACGATGGTAACAAGGCAACATTCACCCTGATAAACGAGGGGTTTGATATTACTCGTGATGATTCAAAAAAGCAAAATATCCATATTAATCTGATAGATTTTGATAATCCCCAAAATAATATTTTCAAGGTTGTTAATCAATACAGTGTACAAGGGGAACGGTTAAGACGTCCCGATTTATTGGTCTTTATAAATGGTATTCCCGTTGCGATTTGTGAATTCAAAACTGCCATAGAAGAAGATAAAACCATTTATGACGCATGGCGGCAGATTCATATACGATATGCCCGTGATATTCCTAAACTTCTGAAATACAGCTTCTTGTCCATGATTACCGATGGTGCAAACACAAAATTCGCAAGTATCTTTACTCCCTACGAATACTATTATGCATGGAATAAGATCAATTATCATGATACCGTTGAGAACGGTATTAGCTCATTGTTCACCATGATAAAGGGGGCCTTTGCCAAAGAACGTATTATTGCCATACTCCGCGATTTTATTTGTTACCCTGATACAAATGATACCGAAAAAGCCATCGTTTGCCGTTACCCTCAGTTTTTTGCGGCAAATATGATGCTTGAAAGTATAAGAAAACACCTAAAGCCGGAGGGTGACGGGAAAGGCGGAACTTATTTTGGAGCTACCGGCTGCGGGAAAACCTATGCCATGCTGTTTCTGGTCCGGCAGCTTGCATTGCGGGAGCGGGAAACTTTTCGTAACCCAACTATCGTTATCATTGAAGACCGGGAAGACCTTGATGATCAAACATCAGAACTATTTGTATCATCAAAGAATTTTTTGCATGAGGATAATGTAAAAAGCATAGAAAGCAGAAAGGATTTATTAAAGGAACTTGGAAATCGTGAAAGCGGCGGTGTTTATATCACCACCATACAAAAATTCTGTGAAAACATCGGCCTACTTTCTCCCCGCAATAATATCATCTGTATCTCCGATGAAGCCCACCGGACTCAGATTAATCAAGGTTCAAGACTTAAAATTACCGAAAAAGGGGTTCATACCTCTTACGGTTTTGCAAAATATCTTCATGATTCATTTCCTAATGCCACCTATGTCGGCTTCACCGGTACGCCCGTAGACGAAACCCTGTATGTATATGGCGATATTGTCGCCCAGTATACCATGAAAGAATCCTGTGATGATGGAATTACCGTACGGATTGCCTATGAGCCCCGGCTTGCGCGGGTTATTCTTTCCGAAGAACAGGCAAAAGAAATACAGCAATATTACGATAAATGTATTGCTGAAGGAACAAATGAAAATCAGGTGGAAGAAAGCAAACGTGCCATGAGCGAGATGAATAAAGTGCTTGGTCATCCTGAACGGTTAAAAAAACTTGCCAATGATGTTGTAACTCATTATGAGAAACTCCATTCTGAAAAACCGCTTGTTGTACAAAAAGCCATGATTGTCTGTGCCGACAGAACACTTGCATATAATCTTTATAAAGAGATCGTCTCTATCAGGCCCGAATGGAATATAAAGAAAAAATCTGATAATGAATTTGCTTTATCAAAAGACGAATTGGAAAAGTTAATGTCCCTTGAGAAAATCAAACTGGTTGCCACCAGAGACAAAGATGATGAAAAGACCATGTATGATCTACTTGGTGACCGGGAGTACCGAAAGAAACTTGATAAACAGTTTAAAAACAATAATTCCAATTTCAAAATTGCCATTGTGGTTGATATGTGGATTACCGGGTTTGATGTACCCTCCCTGGCGGTCATGTATATTGACAAGCCGATA
The DNA here is from genome assembly GCA_025997495.1 of Spirochaetia bacterium. Classification (GTDB taxonomy): domain Bacteria; phylum Spirochaetota; class Spirochaetia; order Treponematales; family Breznakiellaceae; genus Termitinema. The sequence continues at coordinate 12,918 of BNUR01000063.1, forward strand.
CAGAAACATACCTTGATTCAAACTATATCACGGGTTAACCGGGTTTTTGAAGGCAAAGATAAAGGCCTTGTAGTCGATTATATCGGCATTAAAGATGATATGATGGAGGCAGTAAAAAAATATTCCGGGACTCAAGGAAGTCCAATTGACGAACTCATCATTTCCCTTGGCATATTCAGAAACCACCTTGATTTAATCTCAAAGATTATGTATGAATTTAACGCCGAAAAGTTTTATACCGGTACTCCCCTGGAAAGGCTTGTCTGTTTGAATAACGCCGCCGAATATGTCCAGATAAAAAAGGATATAGAAACCCGTTTTATGGGGCTGTCGCTAAAACTAAAGGCAGCCTATGAAATATGTTTTCCCTCCGGTCGGCTTTCAGACCAGGAAACCGAACAGGCCCAATTTTACCTTGCCATAAGGTCAATAATCTACAAACAGACAAAAGGCAATACCCCCGATATTGAAACCATGAATCGCCATGTGGAAGAAATGGTACAGAAAGCCATAAGTTGTACCGGCATAGAAAACATCGTTAATGCGGATGATACGGAAGACATTTTTAGTGATGATTTTGAAAAGCAGTTAGCCGACATAAAGATGCCCATTACTAAATTTAATGCCTTGATGAAACTATTGAAAAAGGCAATTAAGGGATACGGCAGAACCAACAAAGTAAAAGCTATTCAATTTGATGAACGCCTGAAAAAAGTTATAGAAACCTATAATAATCGTGATAAGCTTGTCTTTACCAGTGGAGTCGTTGCTGATTTTGTTGACAGCCTTTCTGATGAATTGATTAAAATCTTGAGTGACTTACAAGATGACAAGGCTTCCTTTGAGAAATTGGGTATAAGTTACGAAGAAAAGGTTTTTTATGACATCCTTGTTTCAGTACGGGATAAACACCAATTCCAGTATGAGGAAGAAAAATGTATAGTGCTTGCCAGGAGAATAAAAGAACTGGTCGATGAAAAAGCCCAATATACCGATTGGGCCGTCCGTGATGATATAAAAAATAAGCTCAATAAGGATTTAACCGTACTTTTGTATAAGAACGGCTATCCCCCGGAGTGGGATGAGGAAGTATTCGAGCAGGTACTTGAACAGGCGGAAAATTTCAAAAAATATAGCGGCGACGGAGATGATGGGATCGAGTATGAAGTAATTGGCGGGTATGGTGGCCAAATTGCGGCTGATTCGGGAGGAAAGTGATGTTAATGTTTGAGGTGTTAATAAAGGATTATATATGGAAATAACTTTACCCAAAAAAATCAATTCTCCAAAAGAAGCAAAATTAGATACCAAACAAATAGTTGTTATTGGAGCCAATGGTTCCGGCAAAACAAGATTTGGCGCTCAGATTGAAATGGATAATCTTGAAAATACTCTGAGGATATCAGCGCAAAAATCATTGAAAATGCCCGGAGAAGTTAGTCCGAAATCACTAGATAGAGCAAATGACGAATTTTGGTATGGTAATAGTAATGATAATAGAAATTGGTTGGTAACCCATGGCAAGAGGAATGGGCGATGGCAGAGTGATTTTAATACCTCATTATTAAATGATTTTGACAAATTAATGGTTTTGTTACATTCAGAGGAATATGAGCAATCTCTGGCATATAAAAATGGCAGTATCCCTAAGCCGGTAACAAAACTTGATAAAATAAAAACAATATGGGAAAGGATATTGCCCCATAGAAAACTGAAAATGAGAGCTGGGCTTATTGAAACATATCCGTCGTCAATACCAACAAAAGTATATAATTCGTCACAAATGAGCGATGGCGAAAGGGTAATATTCTATTTAATTGGTGAGGTTGTATGCAGCAGAGCTAATTCAATCATCATAATTGATGAACCGGAGCTGCATTTACACAAATCAATATCAATTCAACTCTGGGATGCAATAGAAGAAGAAAGGAAAGATTGTCTTTTTATATATTTAACTCATGATGTTGATTTTGCTGCATCAAGAATAAAGGCAGACAAAATTTGGATTAAATCCTATGAGGATAACGATGCTTGGGATTATGAAATTCTTGACAAAACATATGAAATTCCTGACTTATTATATTTGGAAATACTAGGGAGCAGAAAACCGGTTCTGTTTTTTGAAGGTAAAAATGAAAGCCTAGATAAGAAGATATTGGAAAGCATTTTGCCAAATTT
>BNUR01000064.1 GCA_025997495.1 Spirochaetia bacterium
ATCAAAAAATTGTGGAACACGCCAAGTACCTCATGGAATCGAATATCTATGGTGACTTAAACCTTTCAAATATTTCCGACCAGATAGGGATCAGCACCTCCCGGCTCCATGAAGTTTTTAAAAACTATACCGCTATGACACCCTATCAGTATTACATACAGATCAAAATCCACAAAGCGAAGAACCTCCTGGAGCAGGACATTTCTGTTAAGGAAGCTTCTTACCGGCTGGGGTTTGAAGACCAGTCTTATTTTTCCCGGTTGTTTAAGAAGAAGACCGGGATTGCGCCATCGGAGTGGAAAAAGTATTTGTATACGTGAGTAATATAAGGAATTAGCTTTTCTTTTGTCCCCCTCACCCCCGCCCCTTATACGACAACCCCGCTCCAATGGCCGTAGTATATTCGGCGTCCACAGGATACTCAAAATGCAGTGTGTACATGATGCCTATGGCGTCCAGGATCTTCTTCCCAATGGGATTGTGGCTGCCGTTCCCCACCACGATAACCCGGTCGGTGTTCTTACTTTTGGCGGCAAAAACTGAAAGCATACCGATAACCTGGAACACCATGTTCAGTATCCCCAGGGCGATGTCCTCGTTTCGGGCGGTATCCAGCATCTTGCCGAAGTTACTGGCGGTGGTCTCCCGGTTCAGGAAGCTCAAATCCATGTCCATGATATCTTCCATGTTCAGATCCACCTGGTTCAGGGTTCCCTGTTCCGCCTGTTCCATGATGCCGTTAAAGTCCGATGTGGAGATCAGCTTCTTCGCCAGGCCAAGGATAGTCCCCCCCCCCACGCCGGAGCCCCCCATGTGGGTGATGGAATCCTTCCGGGCGTCGATAATCGCCGTGCCGGTGCCGATGTTGGTTATCACAATATCGTCCTTTCCGGAAAGGAACATGCCCCCAATGCCGATGGACTGGATCTCGTCCACCCGCTCCGTAGGAATCCCGAAGAGATCATTTTTGATCTTGGAAGCCCCCGCGCCGGTAATCATGATCCGCTGAATGTCCCCGATTTTGTAATCGTTTTCCACCAGCATCTTGCCGAAAGCGCCGGTAGCGGAGGTTACGGCATCCATGGCCTTGGTTTTGATCTTCCGGATCTGTCCCCCACACTCAATGGAAACCGCCTTGGTGGTGGTACTACCTATGTCTATCCCAATTATCATACTGAAGATAATAACAACATTACGCCGTATATTGCAATAAACAACGCTTTCCCCTATACTCTCTTAAATGATTTTTTTACTGTGCTTCTTCCTTTTATTCTCCTCCTGTGCTTCCACGCCGGAACCGGCAACGCCTGACAATGGGGAGGCTGCGGACACCCAAAGTTCGTCTGAAAACCGGGATGATCCGGAAGGGAAGGAGGAAGAGACTGCTGATGAATTCTTCCACTACGGGGATCTTCCGGAGGGCACCGGGAAACTTTCTGTACTGGGCTTTGACGAGATTTGGGCCTACCTGCGGACAGGCCGGGAAGGATGGGCCCTAAAGCTAAATTATCCTATTTCGGATCTGGTGTACTTTGCGGCGGAGATCGATATTTACGGCAAGCTTGTCGATGTTCCCAATCGGCGAAATCTCAGCAAATTCCCCGGCCGGGTGCATCTGTCGGTTATCAGTAATGATCGGTCTCGAACCCATTTCATCCTTGAACCAGGCAGCGCGCTTCGTAAAGCTTTGGTGGCGGATCTCCTGGAAGCAGCCAAACCCTATGACGGCTTGAACATCGACTTTGAATACATCCCTGGCAAGGACAGGGATAACTTCCTCTCTTTCTTAAAGGAACTGCGGGACGGTTTGGGGAATAAGATGTTCACCATCGCCGTACAGGCCCGGAGTAAAACCATCAGTGATGATATCTTCAACTATGAAAAGATTACACCCCTGGTAGACCGGGTCTTTGTGATGGCCTACGATGAACACTGGTCCACCAGCAAGCCGGGTTCCATTGCCTCCCTTGCCTGGGGCCGGTCCGTGACGAACTATGCCCTTAAAACGGTAGGGCCGGAAAAGCTGGTCATGGGGCTGCCTTTTTACGGCAGGGCCTGGGGAGATATCAATCCCGCCAACGCCTTTTCCCACTCTCAGATTGAAAGAATCAAAAAAGAAAACGCGGTAACCGAGGTTCTTCGGGAAAATGGCATCCCCACCTTTAGCTACAAGGCCATCGTAAAGGTTACCGCCTACTACGAAGACATCCATTCCATCAACCTCCGGAGCAGTATGTACCGGGATGCGGGGGTGAAATCCATTGGTTTTTGGGCCCTCGGCCAGGAAGACACAAGCGTCTGGAATTTTTTTAAACTAAACAGGTAATTTTTTTGGAGGCACCTATATGAAGATTAGCGCACGGAATCAGTTAAAGGGAAAGGTGGTAAGCATCAAGGAAGGAACGGTGAACGGCATCGTGGTTCTGGACATTGGCGGGGGCAACAAAGTCTCCGCCACCATTTCCCTGGACGCCATCAGGGAACTGGGCCTTAAACCGGGGGAGGATGCCTACGCCATCATCAAGGCCACCTCGGTGATGATTGGTACAGATCATTGAAACCGGTAGGTTTCTTAAACCGGCAGGTTTCTTAAACCTTATATCCGCAGCCCCTGCGCACGGTGATAGGCCTCGGCCCGCAGCCCCTTAACCTGCTCATCGGCCAGGTATTCGTCAAAGGGCATCATCCGGTCAATGATCCCGCCGGGAATGGTGCCAGGCACTATTTCGATAATCCGGTTAGCCACGGAGCCCACAAATTCGTGGTCGTGGGAGTTGAAGAGGATCACCCCGGGAAAGGCAATGAGCCCGTCGTTGAGGGCGGTGATGGCTTCAAGATCCAGATGGTTGGTTGGTTCGTCCAGGATGAGCACATTGGCCCCGGAAAGCATCATTTTGGCCAGCAGACACCGGACTTTTTCCCCGCCGGAAAGGACGTTTACCGGTTTTAGGGCCTCGTCCCCGGAGAAAAGCATACGTCCCAGGAAACTGCGCACATAGGTATCGTCCTGATCCGGCGAATACTGTTTGAGCCAGTCGGTGATGGAAAGATCGGAATCAAAAAACGCGCTGGACTCCTTAGGGAAGTAGGAGAAGGATGTGGTCTGGCCCCAGTACACATCCCCAGCGGCGGGCTTCACCAGGCCGGCAAGGGCATCGAAAAGGATGGTCTTTGCCAGATGTTCCGCCCCCACCAGGGCAATCTTATCATTTTTATTCACCATAAAGGTGATTTCCTGATCCCCGGCATTTTTTGCAGATTCCTTATCCAGGCTGCCCAATGTAACCCGCAGCTTTTCTATCCGCAGCACATTGTTGCCAATCTCCCTATCCGGTTTAAAGCCCACAAAGGGAAACTTCCTGCTGGTGATCACCACATTGTCCAGATCCAGTTTTTCCAGCACCTTCTTGCGGCTGGTGGCCTGGCGGCTCTTGGCGGCGTTGGAAGCGAACCGCTGGATAAACTCCTTTAATTCCCGGGCCTTATCCTCATTTTTCTTCTGTTGATCCTTGGCCTGGCGCTGGAGCATCTGGCTCATCTGGTACCAGAAATCGTAGTTCCCCGAATAGAGGGATATCCTGCCAAAGTCGATGTCGCAAATATGGGTACACACCGCATTGAGGAAGTGCCGGTCATGGGAAACCACGATCACCGTGTTGGGAAAATTGATGAGGAACTCCTCCAGCCAGGAGATGGACTCCAGATCCAAGCCGTTGGTTGGTTCGTCCAGGAGCAGCAGATCAGGGCTGCCGAAAAGGGCCTGGGCCAGAAGCACCCGCACCTTCTTTGACTCATCCAGATCCGCCATGAGCTTCCCGTGGTCTTCCTCGTCCAGGCCCAGCCCGGAAAGCAAAGCCCCCGCCTGGGCCTCCGCCTCCCAGCCGCCGAGGTCGGCAAAATCCGCCTCAAGCTCGCTGGCCTTCATCCCGTCCGCCTCAGTAAAGTCCTCTTTGGCGTAGACGGCCTCCCGCTCTTTCTGCACCCTGTAGAGCTTTTCATAGCCCATGATCACCGTTTCCATCGCGGGATGTTCCTCGAAGGCAAAGTGATCCTGCCGTAGCACCGCCATCCGCTCCCCGGTACTGATACTGACCTCGCCCTTATCGTGTTCGGTTTCCCCGGAAAGTATCTTGAGGAAGGTAGACTTCCCCGCCCCGTTGGCGCCGATAACGCCGTAACAGTTCCCGGGGGTAAATTTTAAGTTGACATCCTTAAAAAGGCTGCGCTCGCCAAAGCCGAGGCTAAGTTCGGTAACGGTAATCACTGGGTGTTCTCCATAGGTTTAATGCTGGGTATCATTATACCGGAAAGAAGGGATTGTTTCGAGGCAGGAAACACGAACCTTAACCTTTCGGCTTGTTCTTGAATATCCCCAGAATTTTGCCCAGGATGCCCTTTTTTGCGCGGGGAACTTCGTTGCAAGAGGCGGCTGTCTGCGGCGCCGCTTGTCCGGCTGCGGTCTGCGCTCCCTGGCTTGGCCGCCGGGTCTGGCCGGGCTTTTGGCTGCGAACCTGCGATTCACCGGGCCGCTGATCCCTGCCGCCCCGCCGTCTCCCACCTGACTTCCCGCTGCGAACCTCGCCGGGCCTTTGCTCGCCGGATCTCTCCGGGGTTTTCTGATCCCCGCCGTCCCGCTGGTCCTTCGGTTTCCGGCTTCCGCCGTCACGCCGTTCTCCGCCCCGTTGCCCGGTATCCCTGCCCTGTCCCCGGCGGCCTTCCGACCGGTTTTGTCCGGCGGCAGCATCCCCAGGCTTTCCTTCATACTTCTGTTTGTAATAGGCCATCCGCTCATCATAAGAAAGATTAGCCAGCTCGAGGGACCTCTGGTCCCCTGAATCCCTGCCGGCGTCATCCTGCCTGTGCTCCCGGCCGTCATATCGCGGGCCGCCTGACCTTTGGGCCGAACCCTCATGCCGCCCGGGGTCAGCCTCGGCATATCCGGGCCGGTCCCGATGGCGTGGGCCGCCGCCAAAACCGCCATCTGCATGGCGTCCCCGGCCTCCGCCGAAACCACCCTCTCCCTGTCGGTGACCTTCGCCGTGCCGTGGACCATCATGCCGCCGCCCATCACCGTGGTGTCCGCCAAAACCGCGCCCGCCCCGGTCATCCCGGCGCTTACTACCGCTATGGCCGCCCCGATCTTCGTAATTGTCGGTACGGATACGCATACCCTCGCTCTTGTCCTCCCCTAACAGGGATTCGTCGGCAAAGGCGGAGGGGATCTTCTTTCCAATATACCGTTCAATGTCCGGCAGTTCGTACACATCCTGCTCACTGGCAAAGGAAATTGCCTTGCCGGATTTTCCTGCCCGGGCGGTGCGGCCTATGCGGTGGACATAGTTTTCGGCCTCCACCGGGAGGTCGTAGTTGATCACCATAGCCAGGTCGTCAATGTCCAGGCCGCGGGCCGCCACATCGGTGGCCACCAGGAAGCGGGTCTTGCCGGCCTTCACGTCCTCAATAATCTTCAGCCGTTTTACCTGGGGCAGGTCCCCCATGATGAATTCACAGTCAAAGCCGTTTATCTCAAGCCGCTTAGCCACAATTTCGGTGTACCGCTTGGTATTGCAGAAGATGATGGCACTTTCAGGGTTTTCCTTTTCCAGAAGCCCCAGGAGGAACTTCATTTTATCGTCGCTGTGTACATGGTAGAGGATCTGCTCGATCTCCTCCACGGTCACCGTTTCCGGCTCAATTTCGATTTCATGGGGGGTTTTGGTATATTCCCAGGCGAGGTTTTTCACCCAGGCGTTGAGGGTTGCGCTGAAAAGCATGGTCTGACGGCGGTCAGCCGGGGGCACCACCTTGATAAGCTTCCGCAAATCCGGGTAAAAGCCCATGTCGAACATACGATCCGCCTCATCCAGTATCAAAAAGGCGATATCCATGAGGTTCATGTGCCCGGAACTGTTCAGATCCAGCACCCGTCCGGGGGTTCCCACCAGAATTTGGGCGTTATGCCGGAGCAATTGCTGCTGTGTTCCGTAACCAACCCCGCCGTAGAAGCTTCCCGCCACAAAGGGAAGGTATTTCCCCAGCTGTTTCGCTTCCTCTTCCACCTGAACCGCCAGTTCCCGGGTGGGAACCATGATAATCGCCTTTTTGCCGTTAATAAGGGGTTCCGAAAGGAGACGTTGAAATATGACAATCAAATAAGCGGCGGTTTTTCCCGTGCCGGTCTGGGATTGTACGTACAGATCCTGCCCTCCAAAGGCGCTGGCAAGCACCTGTTCCTGAACGGGCATACAGGTAACATACCCCATTTCGGCTATACCCCGCTGGAGGTCGGGGTGCAGGTTAAATTCACTGAATTCCATGTAGTATATTTATATCGATTTTTGGGAAAAGTGGGAAGGGGGCCGGAATAAGAGGATCAACCACGAAAAAGACAGGAAACACACGAAAAAAGAATTGCACATTAATGTTTCTTTTTCGTGTGTTTCGTATTTTTCGTGGTTTCTTTTTGCCGGCTGTTTTTTGTACAGCCCGCAAAAACCACGCTGAGTATCAGGATACACCCGATTACTACCTTTGCCTTCAATTTCATTTTCCTTCTCCTGCCTGCTCTTACGCAGTTATTACCTTGTAGATGAGTGCTACAGGCTCCGGTTGAACGTCACCGAAGGTATAACAGGTCAGAAGCCGTTCCTGTGCTTTCGGTATCCGATCCCGGTCATTGGTATGGAGCCACGCAAGGGTTTCACCTTTCTTTACCGCATCCCCTATTTTTTTATTAAGCATAATTCCTGCGGCATAATCTATCGCGTCATCTTTCTTTATTCTCCCCGCGCCCAGTTCCATAGAGATTGAACCTATCCCCTCGGCGCTGATTGACCGCACAAAACCCTCCGCAGGGCTGGTCACCGCAACCACATTTGACGCGAGAGGAAATGTATCAGGGTTGGTAATATACGAAACATCTCCGCCCTGGGCCTCCACAAATTCCTGCAGCTTCTTATAGGCCGACCCGTTCCGGGTTGTTTCGGCCGCCAACTTCTTTGCGGCGTCAAGGTCGCCGGTTTTCCCCGCCAGAAGGATCATATATGCGGCAAGGGTAACACAAACCTCCATAAGGTCCGCAGGCCCCCGGCCCTTTACGGCGGCAATTGCTTCCTTTACCTCAAGGGCATTACCAACCGCATACCCCAGGGGCTGATCCATGCCGGTAATAAGGGCCACCGTTTTTCTGCCCACCCCGTTACCGATATCAACCATTATTTTGGCAAGCTGTAAAGCATCGTCGTAGGTTTTCATGAAAGCGCCGCCCCCTGCCTTTACATCCAACACAATCGCGTCCGCCCCGCCGGCAATTTTTTTGCTCATAACGCTGGAGGCGATTAATGACAGGTCTTCAACGGTGCCGGTAACATCCCGCAGGGCATATATTTTTTTATCCGCCGGCGCAAGAACACCGGTCTGGGCGCAGACCGCCATCTTCATGCGGTTAACATTACTGATAAACTGTTCCCGTGTCAGTTCAATTTTAAAATTTTTAATGCTCTCAAGTTTATCAATTGTGCCGCCGCCGAACCCTAATGCCCTGCCGGACATTTTTGCCACCGGAACACCCAGGGCCGCCACCATGGGCCCCACGATGAGCGTAGTCTTGTCACCGACGCCGCCGGTGCTGTGCTTGTCAACCTTTATCCCTTCAATGCCGGAAAGGTCCAGGGTATCGCCGGAGTTTGCCATGGCCATGGTTAAATTAATGGTTTCTTCCCGGCTCATTTTGTTGATAAATATAGCGGTAATCAAAGCGGACGCCTGGTAGTCGGCGATTTTCCCGCTGGTGAAATTTTCAATAAAGTATGCTATCTCTTCTTTACTTAATTCACCCCGGCGAATCTTTTTTTGAATGATCTCAATTATTCCCATTTTTTGCCCCCAGGGTATTTATTTCATCCCAGAGATCCGCCGGTACTTTATCGCTTTCCCGGTGAATCGAACCAGGCATTGTTCCGCCCCTTCTTCCTTTTTCGGATCAAATATATCGTGTTACAACATTCTCACCCGGATACCGGGGGCTGTCAAGGAAGAAGGAGGAACCGCCAGTAATTCAAAGTATCATCCGTCAGGTTCCTCACCCCCGGAATGCTTCGCGTTCCTTACAAAAGCAATAAAAGCAGACCAATCTTCATGTAAAAACCGGCTGAAGATATACTTGAGAGCGGTATAGAAATTGTCCCGGCGGCCGGAGCGGTTATGCCATTCTATAGAATAAGCAGTGTCTTCGGGTCCAGTTTCAGGGCCAGTTGTTCCGGGCTATAGCTCTCCCGGTCCTTGGACACCGTAAGGGCAATGTGATCCTGCTTTGGTTCCAGGACGATCACCGCATCCACCAGTTCCACAAAACCGGCAATAACCAGGGGAATGTTCTTCTTATCATAAGAGGCCGCGCCTTCGCCCTTGACGGTGCAACTGTACCAGACTGAAAGCCCCAGTTCCCTGGCAAATGCCTTAACCGCCGCCAGCCGTTCCCGGCTCATCCTGGCAAAGTCAAAGCCGTCGATGATCAGCGCCTCGGCCTTGAAGCCCCCGTCCACGATCATCGCCCGGAGGCTCCGGAGTATCTGATCCGCCGTAACCCCGTCCTGGTTAAAATTCATCAACACCCGGTTTTTGACCAGATCGTTCTTCACATCCGCGCTGTTTTCCAGGTTCTTCTTTTTGATGGATTCGTCAAAAATATTCTCGTACCAGGCCAGGACATAGTCCGTATGCTGGGTAAAGGACACATGAATGACCTTTTTTTCCTGCAAAAGTTTGTCTATGGCGATCTGCACCAGTACCGAGGTCTTGCCGATGCCGCTTTGTGAAGAAATAATCCCGATTTCCCCGGCCTTAAGCCCGCCGTGGATGGATTTCTCGAAGATCCGCACCGGACTCCGCTGTATTAATTCGTTTATTTCCATTTTGCTACCTCCCTTGTTCCTTGCGCCGTTTTTCCTCGTATTCCTTCACCAGGGCTTCGGAAATACCGGTGGGAACCTTCCCGTACTTTTGAAATTCCATGGTGAACTCCGCCTTTCCCTGGGTCAGGGACCGGAGCACCGTGGAATAGCCGAACATTTCACTCAGGGGAACCTCGGCTTCCACCCGGGAGAAAAACCCGTCCTCGGAAGACGCCCCTATGATACCGCGCCTTTGGTTTATTGAGCCAAAAATAGCCCCCTGAAACTCCGTGGGACCCTCCACACAAACCTTCATGATAGGCTCCAGGATACAGGGCTTGGCCTTGTTGTAGGCTTCCCGGAAGGCGCCGATGGCCGCCAACTGGAAGGCGATATCCGAAGAGTCCACCGGGTGGGACTGGCCGTCGTTGATCACGCAGCGGATGTTGACAATGGGAAACCCGATGAGGCTCCCCCGCTTGGTAGCTTCCTTAAAGCCCTTATCGCAGCTTGGGATGTACTCGTTGGGGATGGAGCCGCCCTTGATGTTGTCCACAAATTCATAGTCGCCATCGCTGTAGGGTTCCATGTAGCCCGCTACCCGCCCGTACTGGCCGGAACCGCCGGTCTGTTTCTTGTGGGTGTAGTTGAAATCCGCCCGTGTCTGGATAGCTTCCCGGTAGGCCACCTGGGGCATCCCGGTTTCCACTTCGCACTTGTACTCCCGGAGCATCCGTTCCACATACACTTCCAGGTGGAGTTCCCCCATGCCCTGGATGATGGTCTGGTTGGATTCGTTGTCCACATAGGTGCGGAAGGTGGGGTCTTCCTTTGTAAAGCGGTTCAGGGCCTTTGCCATCTGATCCGCAGATTTTTTATCCTTGGGGGTGATAGACAGGGAGATGACCGGTTCGGGGACAAACATGGAGGTCATGGCGTAGTTCAGGCCGCCGCCGCAGAAGGTATCCCCGGAGGCGCACTCAATGCCGAAAAGGGCAACGATGTCGCCGGGGCTGCCTTCGCTGATGTCTTCCATGTCGTTGGAGTTCATGCGCACCAGGCGGCCCACCTTGAACTTCTTCCGGGCCCGGGTGTTGATCAGTTCCTCGCCCTTTTTCAGGGAGCCCTGGTAAATCCGCACATAGGTAAGCTGGCCGTACTGGCCGTCTTCAAGCTTAAAGCCCAGGGCCACCGTGGGGCTCTTTTCATCAGACACAAGTTCCTTCCGATCCTCACCCTTATCCAGATCCAGGGCGTAGTTCTTCACCTCCGTGGGGTTAGGCAGATAGTTCCCTACCGCATCCAAAAGGGGCTGAATCCCCTTGTTCTTATAGGCTGAACCGAGCATGACCGGTACAAACTGTTCCACCAGGGTACCCTTGCGGATAGCCTGATGGATCAACTCTTCCGGGATATTCTCCCCGCCCAGAAATTTCTCGGCAAGATCATCGGAAAAGAGGGAAACCGCGTCGATCAGTTCCTCCCGGTACTTATCCGCGTCCGCCTTGAGGTGGGGGGGAATCTCGGCAAACCGGAGTTCCGTCCCCTGGTCGCCATCAAAGTAAACCGCCTTCATGGCGATCAGATCCACCACCCCCTCCAGCTTGTCCTCAAGCCCGATGGGGATCTGGATCATCACCGCGTTAAGCCCCAGTTTTTCCCGAAGCTGAAGCCGCACCTTAAAAGGGTTCGCCCCGGTACGGTCGCACTTATTCACAAAGGCAATCCGGGGCACATGGTAGCGTTTGAGCTGCCGGTCTACGGTGATAGACTGGGATTGCACCCCGCCCACCGCGCAGAGCACCAGGATCGCCCCGTCTAATACCCGCAGGGAGCGCTCCACCTCGATAGTAAAGTCCACATGTCCGGGGGTGTCGATGAGGTTTACGGTATAATCCTTCCATTTAACCTGGGTGGCGGCGGACTGAATCGTGATTCCCCGCTCCCGTTCAAGCTCCATATGATCCATGGTAGCCCCCACCCCGTCCTTGCCCCGGACCTCGTGGATGGCGTGGATCTTATCACAATAGAACAAAATCCGTTCCGATAGGGTGGTTTTCCCCGAGTCAATATGCGCGCTGATTCCAATGTTCCGCATCTTCGTTATATCGATGCCCATACTTCTAATACTCCTTAGTCCACATCTGAGTCGTTATCTACGTCATTTTTAGGGAAAAAACGATAATAGACGTTCTTATTTGTGATACAATAGCAAGGATTGCAGAATGTTGCAAGTGATATGAGCCAGTTCCAAAATAAGAAGATCAACCACGAAAAAAGAATAGTACATTACTATTTCTTTTTCGTGTGTTTCGTATTTTTCGTGGGTTTCTTCAATTTTGGAACTGGCCCGGCTAAAACAGAAAAGCATATGCCATGCGTACTTTCAACAAAAACGCCCCGCAGCCAGGGAGGCCACGGCACAACAAACATCCGCTTGCCGTTGCTTCCTTCCGAACCTGGCGGGGTTAGGCGGCGTCTATTTGCATGGTTCCTGACTGCGGGACTTTTATAGGGTATCAGATAGGGACGGGAGGGTCAAGAACAGGATGGTTCCCCCATTTTCCGAACCGCCAAAGGGTTTACGTCAACCTATAAACCGGAAAAAGACAAAAAAACCCACCGCCTAATCAATCGGTCAAGCGGCGGTCATGAGAATAGGGTGACAGATACAGCAGGCTTAGGCCTAAGCGGCGTCTTCCTTGATGTACAGCACGTTCTGGGGGCAGGCTTTGACGCAGATACCACAGGCTATGCACTTGCTGGGGGTGGGCTTGTCTTTGGCCTTGACCAGTACATGGAAAGGACAGGCCTCGACGCACTTGCCGCAGTCCTCGCAGAGCTTCTTGTTAATCGTGAACACGCCCTGAGCATTTGCGGTTATGGCCTTCTTTTCACAAGCCTCGGCACATTTTCCGCACTGCACACAGGTGGTGATCTTGATTTTGTTTGGGTCGTTTTTACTCGGCCCAACGTGGATACAGGTCAGCCCTTGTGCCGGGGTGTTTATCCCCTTGGTGAAGACAGCCTGATTGCTTTCGCCCTTGTAGAAGGCCTGGACACAGGCGTTCTCACAGGTCAGACAGAACATACAGGTTTCCGGATTCTGAACAGCTAATTTCTTCATTATTATTCTCCATTATTTTCCCGCGATACCAATAGTTTACCCGCAGTTTAGGCGGCCTGTCAAGCAAAAATTATTCAGCAAAAATTATTCAGAAAATTCATATCATATTAATACTACGTATATGCTATGATATAAAAATAAACCTCAAAGATCTCAAAAACATTCCGGACAGCGTCGGCCGCCCTTTGATAAAATTAGTTCGGCGGTTTTGTCAGGCTTTTCAGTTCCCGTATCACCCAATCCGGCCGGATACCCTGTGTTCTGCCATCCCCTTCCCGCAACCGCAGGGATCGGCGATCCCCGGCAAACAGGGCGGTCTTAAACCCCGCCCGGGCCGCGGCAAATATATCGTTGAGCATATCGTTTCCCACGTAAAGGGCATTTTCCGGCTTTAGTCCCAGGGTTTCCAGCCGCCTGACCGCGGGGTTAAAGAGCGCAGGCGATGGTTTCGCTTCCCCTATTTCAAAGGAGTAGATCAGCAGTTCCCGGTCAAAGCCCAGCGCCTCCGGGCTGCCGCCGAAAAAGGCCTCAAACAGGAGGGGGGTAAAAAACTGTGCGTTGGAAATAAGCCCCAGCCGTATGCCCCGGTCCCGAAGTATCCTCAGGGTTTCCTCCGCGCCGGGCATGGGGTACACCGGGTTAACCACCAGTTCATACCGCAGGGCCAGTTCCCGGCTATCGTACCTGGTAGTAACACTGTTTCTACGCGGTTCTGCCCTCCGGGCCGGAAAGTCCGCCCAAATCTCCTCTACCCGCAGTTCCGGGTAGGCGGCTTTCCCCCGCAATTTTTCATGCCGCCTCAGCAATTCCCCCCGAAAATACCCCCGCAGTTCTTCTGCGGATACGCCGTATTCCGCCGCCAGGTTGTCCAGGGAATTTCCAACGCTATCATCACCGGTACATATATTCCCGGCGGTTCCGCTGTCACCGGCAAGGGAGATGTCACCCGCCGCGGAAACGAAGAGTGTCCCATAGACATCAAAGATTATCGTTGAAACATCCCCGGGCGGGGGCGTACCAGGGCACACCTCGAACCTTTGGTTCGCGGCTTCCAGGTACGGCGGCAATTCCGGCGGCGGAAGCCAGGGCAGGGGCGCCGATGCTTGCCGGATAAGGCTTACCATGTCAGACCGCAGACCGGGGTCTAAATGGTCTCCGGGATCAGTCACTGCCGACCCCGACCAGGGAAAGCTGGGAAGGATCCAGGTAAAGTTCCAGGAGAATGGATTTGATAATTTTGTGGGTCACCGGGGTATGCAGCACCGATTGATAGGTTTTCTGCAATAGTTTTAGTACCGGTTCCCTGCCGTAGAATTCCTGCGCCCGCTGCCGGTTTGCCTGTATGAGATCCTCATTGGGCTGCCACGCAGCCAGTTGCCGCAGGAAAGGGTTTATATCGGCAATATCCCGGAACACCCGCCGGTTGGAGGCCAGGATCCGGATGATACCCCCCTGGGTTTTTTCATCAAGCCGGCCAAAATCCATCACGTCCCGGGAAGCAATGTCTTCATCCATCATCTTGATGATGTACCGGGGCGGGTCCATACCAAAACGCTTGTAGACCGCCATCATGGTCCGTTCCATTTTCGCCCTAAAGATGGTGGAGGAAATATACACCATGGGAATATCCAGGGTGGAATACAAGGAATCGAACTGTACCCCGGCGCTTTCAAAATCCCGGCACACATAATTTATGCGCCTGCCCAGCACCATCCGCCCCGCCGTCCAGGGTTCAAGGTAGGAAAAGCCGAACCCCTCCTTCACCGATGTGGTGATGACCCCCAGGCTGCTCCCGTAACTATCCTCCAGGGAAGTGTGGAGGCCAATTTCAAACTCCACCGGCAGTCCCAGTTCCCGGGCAAAGTCCATCCAGATCCGGTAGATGCGGATGTCCCTATCGGTGGTTGGGGGCAGGGTAATAGCCACGGTTTTCCCGTGGGGGATGAACAGGGAAAGGAGCAGCGCCTCCCCGATATTTTTCCGCCGCAAGGCCCTGACCGGGTAGAGAAAGCGGTTCCGAACCAGGCCGGGTGATGGGCTGGTGGGATGTACCTCGTTGGGCAGCAGATGGAGCCCCTCGAATTTCAGCCCGGCCCGGTGCAGAAACGAACGATCCCGGCTGTTGATCACCGCATAATGGCAATTTGCGGGATATTCCTCACCCCGTGCATAGACATCGGGCCTGAAATCTTCAGCTAAATCGTGGGTTTGCAGTAAAAGCCGGAGCTGCCCATCCTGGAGAATTTGCAAAGCCGGGATCAGGATGGAATTTTTCCGTAAAAGAGGATTATGAACATGGAGGATATCCGCCTCCCGCCCCCATTGGGCTTTCATAGCCCCGGTAATAGCGGCCGCAAGCCTTTGAGCCTGTTTCTCCAGTATCTTTTTGGAGTCAATGGGGTCTTCCCCGCTTCTGCCATCGGAACTTTCCAGGGAAATTTTCCGGTCACGATCATACCGGAGATCCTCAACCACCGCCACGGGAATACCCGGCAATGTTCCCTCACCGGCGATAACCAGCACCTCCTCCCCGGCCTCCATCAGAACCCGGGCCTGATTCAGGATCACCGAAGTAACCCCCCCCCGGCGCAGATGGTAGTGGACTAACGCGATACGCATATTTTTATTGTACGCTAAGTATAAACAGAGAACAATAAGATATTTTGCCATATCTATGGATAAAACCGCTTGGTTCAATAATTGTCCA
>BNUR01000065.1 GCA_025997495.1 Spirochaetia bacterium
ATATCGGCGCCGAGGGGTATATGATAGCGAGTGAGCTGAGGCCCGGGAGCCAGCATTGCCAGAAGGGGACACCAGAGTTTATCGGCGCGCTGTGTGCGGATATAGCGGCCATCGGCCTGGACAAACCGGCGCTGTTCCGGCTTGACTCGGGGAACGATTCGGCGGACACCCTGGAGGCGATACTGAGGGACAGCGATGGCAAAAAGAGCGGTCATAAGCTTATCATAAAGCGCAATTTGCGCTGGGAAGACCCTCAATGGTGGCTGGAAACCGCAGAACAGCAGGGTAAACGGGAGGAGCCGCGACCGGGGAAAATCCGGTATACCGGAAAGATGGAGATAGGCGGGGCCGTAGCGGAACAGTTTCCGGAGTTGCGCGTAGTATACGAGGTGATTGACCGCAAGACTGATGCCCAGGGCAACCAGGAACTGCTGCCCAATCTTGAAGTCAATACGTGGTGGACGAACATTGCGGTGGGCGCGGAAAAAGTTGTTGAACTCTATCACGCGCACGGGACGATGGAACAATTTCACAGCGAACTGAAAAGCGACATGGGGGTGGAGCGGCTGCCATCGGGGAAATACGCGGTTAATCAGATGATACTGGCCCTGGCCATGTGCGCCTTCAACATACTGAGGTTTATAGGCCAGTCTGCGCTGGCTGAAAAAGATCTGGTACCGGAGGGGATAAAAAGCAAACGCCGGAAGCTGGGGAAGGTAATCGGTGATATAATCCGCATGGCTTGCAAAGTGGTCAGCCATGCGGGGACGCTTATGATCAAGATATGGGAAGGTAATATCTGGACGCCTGTATTCGACAAACTGAATCTTGCTTTTGATTTGCGGTGAGTAAAAAATAATTCGCTCAAGGATTTGAGCACAGGGACAGGTCTGCCCAAATAATTTTCCAGGCTGGATATTTGCAAATGAAATAATTGATTTGCTGATTTCCATAAGATTTTAGCGAGTTGAAATAATGTTCAACGTACCATAGTCAGCTAAAATCAGGCAAAAAATCAAATCCTGCGGTTTTGGGCGTTATTTCATACGGATTCAGGTTAATGATTTACTAAAGATACCGTATATAATTTTATCAAATGGTCAAGGTAATCATTTATGGTTTTTATATACATTAGTAGGCCTCTACCTATTTACACCTATACTAAAGATATATATAAGGAATGCCAGAGATAAAGATTTAGGATATTTTTTGATTTTATTTTTGATTTTTGGCATAGGTATTCCTTTTTATAATAGAATTAATCCTCAAATGAATGCTCTAATACCGCATTTTCCTAATATGATTGCTTTTTCATTATCAGCCGTATCTGGATATATAGGATATTATGTTACTGGATATTATTTTAGTATTCATAATTTAAGGAAAAGCACAAAAAATGTTATATATATTATTGGAGGTATTTCAATTTTATGTGTGATTTTTGGGACATCTATAATATGTCTTCATGAAAATATTTATAATAAAGTATTATATGACCATAGTGGTCCTTTATTTTTATTTATTAGTTTTGCAGTCTTTATTCTATTTCAAAATATTTTCAGTAAAATATATTTTCCCCAGAAAATTATAAATATAATAACACATTTGAGTAATTGTTCATTTGGAATATATTTGTCCCATTGGATAATTTTACACATATTTAATACCATTGGAATAAAAAGCACTTTATTCAATCCATTGTTTTCAATACCTTGTATAACAATTGTTATAATGATATGTTCATATATTATAACAATTGTTGTAAAGAAAATCCCTATATTAAAAGAATATGTCGTGTAAAGCAAGAAAAACTGCACATAACGAGACTGTAGAAAAAACCACGAAAAATACGAAACACACGAAAAAAAACATTAATGTGCAATTCTTTTTTCGTGTGTTTCCTGTCTTTTTCGTGGTTGATCTTCTTATTCTTGATGTAAAATGAGAATTGCTTTTTTATGACAAGGATCTGCGTGCAATGCTGCTGTTTTTGTGGTATTCTGAAGCCGGGCGTAGAGGTATGTATGGCAACATACAATACAACAACCGCAGATGGGGCTCAATTTTGAACAGGTTTGGGCGGCAATATACCGGCTATTATGCTTGTTGGAGGAGAGCCGCTTTTAAATCCGGAATTACATGAGTTTATGCGTATTGCACGGAAATATTTTCCAGAAAGCTGCATACAACCCAACTCACCAATTCTCCTGCGTGCTTTCGGATCCAGCCTCGTGCATGGCTTCCTCTTCCCCCCCCCACTCGGCCAGTTTCCGGTGCAGGGTTTTTCGCCCCATCGCCAGTACCTCCGCAGTTTTACTCTTATTACCATGGTGGGCGGAAAGGGTGTCCCGGATGATGATCTTCTCCGACTCCTCCAGGGTGGTACCCAGGGGGATGCGAATCCATCCGGAGTCGTTCTGAGTGCGGACCGTGGGGGGCAGATCTTCTGCGGTAATTACCGGGCCCCGGGTCATCACCACGGCGCTTTCCATGCAGTTCCGCAGTTCCCGGACATTGCCGGGCCAGTCGTAGGCGTAGAGGGCGGATCGGGCCTTGTCATCTATGCCCTCCAGGGTTTTACCGTTTTCCGCCGCAAACTCCTTTAGGAAGGCAGTGATGAGCAGGGGAAGATCGTCCTTCCGTTCCCGCAGGGGGGGCACCTGGATATTGACCACGTTAAGCCGGTAGTACAGGTCTTCCCGGAAAGCGCCCTTGTCGATTTCCGTTTTGAGATCCTTGTTGGTGGCCGCCACGATGCGGACATCCACTTCGATGGTTTCCTCCCCCCCTACCCGTTCAAACTTCTTCTCCTGTAACACCCGCAGCAACTTTATTTGAACATTCTGGTCTATTTCGCCGATCTCATCCAGAAAGAGGGTTCCCTCATGGGCAAGCTCGAAACGGCCCCGGGTGCGGGATGTTGCGCCGGTGAAGGATCCCTTCTCATGGCCGAAAAGTTCACTCTCTAAAATAGAGGCGGCCAGGGCGGCGCAGTGAACCTTGATCAGGGGCTTCCCCTTCCGGGGGGAGAGTTCGTGGATAGCGTCCGCCACCAGTTCCTTCCCCACCCCGGATTCCCCGGTGATGAGGATGGAGGCCTTGGAGGGGGCGGCGCGGCTTACGGTATCAAAAACCTGGCGCATGGGAGCGCTGGTTCCCACCATGGTCTTAAAGTGCTGCCGGTGTTCCAGTTCCTCCTCAATCTGCCGGTGCTTAAGATCCCGTTCACGCCTTTGGAGTTCCCGCTTTACAATCGAAGAGAGGTGGTCAAGATCCACGGGTTTAGTAAGGAAATCGATGGCGCCGTTCCGCATGGCCGCAACGGCATTCGCCACCGTACCATGGCCGGTGAGAACGATTACCGGGATACCCGGGGTTTCCGATACCACCCGCTTGAGCAGTTCCTCTCCGCTGAGGCCGGGCATCTTTAGATCCGTAATAACCAGATCGATATCCCCCTTCTGGAAACGCTTGAAGGCCGCATCCCCGTCGGCGGCGGTTTCAACCGGGTACCCGTCCATCTCCAGGGATTCGGCAAGGCCCTCCCGGATGTTCTTTTCATCATCCACAATGAGAATCTTAAAATGCATAGCCTTCTCCATTATCAAAACCGATGAGCCGCCGTTCCTTCTGGGGTATGGGCAGGGTAATGGTAAACCGGGCGCCCTCCCCGCACTTGGACTTTACGGTAATCTCCCCCCGGTGTTCCCGGACTATCTTAAAGACCAGGGTCAGCCCCAGGCCGGATCCACCGTTCTCCTTGAACGCGCCGTTTTTCTTGAACGCACCATTCTCCTTGAACGCGCCGTTCTCCTTGAACGCGGTTTCTTTCGTGGTAAAGTAGGGCTCGAATATCTTGGCAATATTTTCCTCGCTTATACCGGTGCCGGTATCCTGCACCTGGATATCAATTTGCCCTTCCCTGATCGCGGTTTTTAGGGTAAGGGTTCCCCCCTCCGCCATTGCCGCCTGGGCGTTCTTGATAAGGTTCAGCAAGGCCTGCTTCATATACCGCTCGTCAAAGCTTAACCGGGGGAGCTTCTTATCAAGCTCCAGGACACATTTGATCTCTGATTCCTCAAGCTCGTAGCGGACAAAATCCGCCAGTTCTTCTATAAGGGTGTTGATATCGCCATCGCGGAATTCCATGTTCATGGGGCGCACCGCAAAAAGGAAGTCCACCACGATCCGGTTGAGCCGGTCAATTTCCTCATTTACCACATTGATATACTTGTCCAGCTTGTCAAAATACGAACGGGGGTCCTGGCCGTCCTTCCCGTCGGGATGGGCGTTGTAGTAAATTTCCTTGTTAGCCTCCATGGCCTTATGGATCAGCTGGACATGGATAGAAAGGGAACCCAGGGGATTTTTAATTTCATGGGCCACCCCGGCGGCCAGGGTGGTAAGGCTTGCCAGATTTTCCGCCCTTCGCAGTTGGGCTTCCTTGCCACGCTTTTCGGTAATGTCCTCCACGTAGATGAGGGATCCCGTAACCTGGCGATCCCGTACCAGGGGAAGCACACTAATACTGAGGAGCCGGGAAATTCCCTTAAGATCCACATCGAATTCCCTATCCTCCACCCGGTCTCCGGTTTGCAGGGTAAGTTCAAAGAAATCCCGTACCTTCTCGTCCCGAACCGCCTGCCAGAGTTTTTCCTGGTCATCAATGCTGATGGGGAGGAGCCGCTCGGCGTATTTATTTGCCAGTATCAGGTTGTGTTCGGTGTCGCAGACCAGGATGCCCTCGGTGATGGAATCCAACACCGTTTCTAACCGGTCTATCTCGGCGGCGGCGGAGTACAGCAGATTCCGGACTTGCTCGCCGGTCATTTTGTTCAGTTTTTGTAGGGCACGCTTGATAAATTCCCTCATGGTTGTCCTGCCGGCACAGCCGGGAAGAAAGGGGCGTGGCGGGCACTCATGCTGCCGGGGAATCTGCTCCCGGAGCCCGGCCCCAGGGGGCCTCTGGTCTCCGTACACAGGGAAACCGGATGCATTCGGCCCGCTATGCCCCTTTCTTCCCGCTCCGTCGTCATTTTTGCGCTTACGGCTGTTTTTATAGGAGGGTTTTTCATCGCTGCGCCATGGCCTCCCGTAGGTCAAAGGCCAGCTTTTCCATGGCTATGGCAGGACTCAGGTTGTAGGTACCCACGGAAAGCTCCGCTTCCCGGATTGCAGCGCGCCAGGTATCCCGGCAGGCAACGGCATCCAAGGATGCTGAGGCGTCCGGCGCTCCCAACCGGATGGTGTTGAGGCTTTCCCCAACCAGGGTGAGGAGGTGCTGTAAAAACCGGCTGAAACGGCTGCGGATATCAAAATTGTCTGCACCCTTCAAAACCGTGGATACCAGGGATTGGATGTCCTCCCGGGGCCGCCCAAGACCGGCCGCTTCCGCAATAGGGGCGGTGTGTTTTCCCAGGCTTACAAGGGCACCGGTCAGGGGATAACCGCCGCGTTTCAGGGTAATTGAAGCGGCCATGGTTACAGATGCGGTAAAAAGTGCGGCCAGGGGGTAAAGGGTTTCCCCGGAAATGGGCAGAAATGATTCAAGGTAGGCCTGTATTGATACCGGGGGAGAGGCGGGATCGCGGAATATCTTGCGTACCACCTCCGCTTCCACTTCTTTGTCGCGGGCATTAAACCGGTAAGGGCGGAGCCGGGATAAAATGGTGGGGAGCAGTGCCTCCGGGTGGGCCGAGGCCAGTACAATGCTTACCGTTTCCGGGGGTTCCTCCAGGATTTTGAGCAAACTATTCCGGGCGCCGTCCTGCATACGGTCGGCGTTTTCAATGACCAGCAGTTTCCGTTTCCCCTGGGGCGCAAGGCGGCTCCAAAAGGAGGCGCGGCGGATGTGAGCCACGGGGATCTGGGAGCTCACGCCCTCGGCCTCCAGCTTGAAGCTGTTTTTCAGAATCCCGTCCACCGTCTTTTTCAGGACGTCAGGATCGGCGGTTCCTATTTCATCCAGGGCTTCGTCCAAAGACTGTATAAGGAGGTTTAGCTTCGCAATCTTAGGATCATCCTCCCAGAGGACGGGGGAGAAACGGGCCAGCAGTTTTCGTACCGAGCGGATAAAGAGGAACCGGGTGGCCTGGGTGTCAGGATTCCGCAGAAACGCCGCGGCGGAGGCGGCAATCTCCGCAGAAAAAGCGCGGGATCCCAGAAGGAGCAGATCCGGGTGGGTAAGTTTCCGGTGCCGGTCACAGGCGGGGCAGGAACAGTTCCAAGCGCCGGTAGCCGCTTGATTTTCACAGGACAGGATGCGTCCCAGTTCCAGGGCGGTACTGCCCTTACCCGAAGCTTCCGGGCCGAAAAACAGCATGGAGGGCGCCAGCATTCCTCCGCGTATATCCTGCGAGAGCAGGCTTATCACGCTCTGGCCCAGCACATTTTCAAACACCGGTTCCTGCCTCCGGTACGCCTGCGGGCAGCCGTATCTGCCCAACCAGGGGGTCAAGGAGCCTCGCAAAAAGACTCTCCTCCAGAAGGGTTGCGGGGTCAAAAAGGGGCTGTATATTGATAACAAAGATGAGCAGGCTTACCAGGAGCAACCCCTCCAGGAGGCCGAAGGCAAGCCCCAGGGCATGATTAAGCCCCCCCAGAAGATGAATCCGGGTAACAATATCCTGGATAATATGCTCCAGGATTTTGATGCTAAGGAAAACAATAGCCACCAATGCAACAAAGGCAATCAGCTCCGGCACTATCTGCATAGCCGCCAGTATCTTGGTCCGCACATAGGCCGCCCCCGGTTTATAGAAGAGAATAGCCGCCAGAAGGCCCAGTACCACCGCCGCCATGGACATGATCTCCGTAACGAATCCCCGAAGGCCCCCGCGGATAACCAGAATAAAAATCAGCACAATAAAGATGATGTCGATAATCACCAGATTCATGGTTCCCCCGGAAGCGCCGTCAAAAGTATCCGGGCGATGCACGCCGCCCCGTCCCGGCTGCCCAGCCGCGCCGAAGCGGCAGCCATGGTGTTCCGCCTTTCCGTATCCTGCGCCAGGGCAGAGACGGTTCCGGCCAAAACAGAAGCGACGTTCTCCTTGAACGCGCCGTTCTCCCTGAACGTGCCGTTCTCCCTGAACGCACCGTTCTCCCTGAACGCGGTTTCCGCCCGGTCCCCGGAACCGCACTGTTCTCCTTGAACGCACCGTTCTCCCTGAACGCACCGTTCTCCCTGAACGCCGATTACCACCGCCGCGCCGACCCTTTCGAAGAACGCGGCATTTTCCACCTGATCCCCCCGGGTTCCGGAACCGCGAAGGGGGATAAGTATCATAGGTTTCCCCGCCGTGGCGGCTTCCCAGACCGTACCGGCCCCGCTGCGGCCCAGAACCAGTTCCGCCGCCGCCAATACCTGGGGCATCTCATCCCGGATGTAGGCGTAGGGCCGGTAACGGGCAGAGGCGGGGATATCCCAATCCTGGCCGGGGCCGGTCTGGTGTACCACGGTGTAATATTCGGTAAGTCTGGGCAGGCAGTCCCGGACCAACCCGTTGATCTCCCGTGCGCCCTGGCTTCCCCCCAACACGAGGAGGATCCGCTCTTCCGGGCCAATCCCCAGAAACGCCCGCCCGGAGGCCGCAGCGGCATTACGGAAACTTTTCCGCACGGGGTTTCCGGCGCTTACCACCTTTTCCCGGTACGCCGCGGGGAAAAAGGCCGCCGTGTCTTCGTAGGCGGTAAATATCTGCCGGGCAAACCGGGCGTTAATCCGGGTGGCAAGGCCGGGGCTGTAGTCCGACTCGTGGGTAAACACCGGAATGCCCAGGGAGGCGGCGGCAGCGCAGGGGGGGACGCTGACAAAGCCGCCCTTGGAAAAAAGCAGGCCGGGCCGTTCTTTTTTAAGGATCCGCCGGGACACAAAGAAACCAGCCCCGATTTTCACCACATCCGAAAGGTTTTTAAGCGAAAAATACCGCCGGAGCTTCCCCGAAGGAACGCCGAAAAACACCAACCCCGCCCCGGTAACGATAGATCGATCCATACCGGCGGCGGAGCCTATCCAGAAAATACGAATACCGGGCAGGATTTCCCCCAGGGCCGCAGCCACGGCTAAACCAGGATATATATGCCCACCGGTGCCGCCCCCGGTAAAGGCGATGGATATCATAGAACAAACCTACCAGATTTGGGGAATATCCGCAATGAGGAAAAAATTATCTGTTCCCGGGTATGTACTTGACTCAGGTCGATGATTAAAAACGGGTCTGAATGCAATTAACCTGTGTCAAGTGAATACCCGTTTATTTTTTACATCCTATTGTTTTATTTTCCATAGTGCGATATTTTTATAGCAGAGCAGGGAATGCCGAATTATTAAATAATTGCCCGGATTATGCCGATATCCGTAGGGATAGAGAAGTAAGAGGGAAGGAGAAGGAGTACCGATGAAAATAGTTTTAATAGACCGTATACACAATCGTCCTATAAAAATTGTCATTGGGTTTCTCATGGCGTTAGCCGCAGCCGCGTCCCTCAATGCCCAAGAAACCATTGACGGCATCAAATATTCCAATGTCGGGGTGTGGATTGCGCCTACGATAGGTGGAACTGCGGCGGATCGGGAATATTTTGACTTTAACCTCGCGGAAGAAATAAAGGGCGGCGGCTACGATTTGACCAATGAGATGTATCCAACCCCTGAGGAGGCACGGCAGAATTCGGATTTTTATATCACCACTTCCTTGGAATATGATGAAGAATACCAGGACAATGTCATCAACGCAGAACTGTATAATACCCGGACCGGCGCGTTAATTATCACCACCAGCATGGGCTATCAAACTACCGAAGAAATGAACGACTGGAACCTGACCATGATCTACCGGCTTATGGCCAACGCCCCTATCTCGAAAAGCACCAATATGGAATTATCCGAGCTTTACCCGGGGCAGGATCGCGGGCCTAAGAAGGATTATCCCGAATACCGGCTGTTCCTGGGCCTCCGCGGGGGCTACTCATCAAGATTTTATACGGCGGAGGGGTATCTCCAGAGTAACTCTGTCCAGGGAAACACCTTTGAGACGGCGTTTCATGTGTCGTACCTCCCGTGGCGATACCTGGGGTTTCAGGCCGAAGTACTATTCACCATGGATTTCGCGACCTTCTCTAAATTTCACATTACAGGAGGTAATAATGCAGTAGAATTAGAAAAGACTTCATTCCAATCCATGTCCCTGATGGTTCCCCTGATAGTTAAAGGAAACATCCCGCTTAGCCGGTTTATCATTTCTCCCTTAGTCGGGTTATATTTTACGTTCCCCCTGGGCGTAATAACCGCCACAGACAAGGATTCGGCCTATGAGTCGGTCTTTAGTTACAGCCCCCCCCTGGGATTTTTGGCGGGGGCGGAACTGGGGATGCACCTGGGACCGGGAATCCTGTTCCTGGATGTCCGGTACGCAGGCGATTTCGGCAATACCCTCTGGGAGAATGGAGATCCGATATATGGGCGGAGTATGATAACCGTGTCCCTGGGGTATAAATTTGGACTCCTCAAGAAAAAAAAGCCGGAGCCTAACGAATAGCCGCCAGGAATAGTCGGATGGATAACCGGTAATGTCTTCGGGTGAAACGGTGATACAACCGCAATAGGGAACGAACAACGATATGGAAGGAGATTAGCCCCCTTCTACGCACCTAAAAAACGTCCCTGTAATTACTTACAGGGACAGGAAATACCAACTGAGCCATGATGAATTCGAATCATCGACCCACGCCTTAAAAGGGCGTTGCTCTACCTACTGAGCTAATGGCCCGTGCAAAATTACTTTACCCGAACAACCCGGTGAACGTCAAGGCCGAATTTCCGCAATTGCATCAAAATGGGTATCCGGCATCTCCATGCTCGCCTGAATCCGGCACCGGAGAACGGTTCCCGGCGGCAGTTCCTGCCCTTCCGGCGGTACAGAGAGCATCAGTTTGAGGTAATTTTCTGATAGGGCGGTTCGTCCCTCGCCTTCAACAATGGCCTCCACGGTTTTCCCGGACCAGCGGCGGATGTAGGCAGATCTCCCCTGCCGGGCCAAGCCGATGAGGGCTTCCACCCGGCGTACCGCTTCCCGCTCGGGAACGGGATCCTTGAAAGAAAAGGCCTCGGTACCGGGGCGTTTGGAATAGGGGAAGGCGTGTATCCAGGCGAAACCGGCGCGGCGGCAGAGTTCGTAGGTTTTTGCAAACTCGGCAGGGGTTTCGCCGGGAAAGCCCGCAATAATGTCACAGGCCAGGAACGGGTCGTCCCGCAAGGTACGCAGGCGGCGGATAGCGGAGTCCACCACTTCGGGGCCATAACTACGGCGCATTTTTTCCAGGATCAGCGGGCTGCCTGACTGAACGGACAGGTGAAAATGGGGACGGATACGGCGGTGGGCCAGAACACGGAGGAAGGGTTCGGTCATCCCCTCCGGTTCAAGGGAGGAGAGGCGCAGGGCTATTGTACGGGTATTCGCCAGAAGGTACTCCAAAAGGGCCGGCAAGTCCAGGGCGGCTGATTCATACTGGTTGAGGTTTACCCCGGTCAGCACCGCTTCTCCGTAGCCGGCCTCTTCCAGTGCCTGCAGCCGGGACAGCAGGGTTTCCGCGTCCAGGCTTACGCTTGGCCCACGGGCCAGGCTTACTCGGCAGTAGGCGCAGGCATGGTTGCAGCCGTCCTGGATTTTCAGGAAAGGGCGGGAATGAAAGGAAAAATCCTTCACGTTAAAGCGGAATGCGGACAGGGATGAATATGGGGAACCAAAGGTTCCATCTATCCGCTTAAGAAAACATTCCAGGGCTTGGCACAGGTCACCCAGGAGCCTGTCGGACTTGTGGATTTTTTGAGCTTGATGCCTCAAAAAGCAGGGCAGATCCAGGAGAAGCGGTTTCCGGTCACCGGCCACCACAAAGAGCCGGCGGCTCTGACGAGGGCTTTCCTCCAGGGCGGTTATGGCGCCGGCCTCCAGTTGGGCATAACAGCCGGTAACGACGACGCAGGAATGGGGATTATCATGCAGGGCTTTGCGGATAAGCCGCCGGGCCTTTTGTTCCGACTTGGAGGTAACCGTACAGGTGTTGATCACCAGGATATCCGCGGTAACACCTGCGGTAAGGGTAAACCCTTCCCTGGTAAAGGCTTCGGCAATAGATTCACTTTCAAGCTGGTTTAGTTTACAGCCCAGGGTTAGCAGGGCAACGGATACCATGGCGTTAACGAAGAGCCATGGCCTGGCGGGTGCGCTCCAACCCGCGGCGGGCATCGGTGTACTGGGCGTTCAGGACAAGAGCCTGCTTATAGGCGTGAACCGCTTCCGCCAGTTCCCCGGCATTTTCCCGGGCATAGGCCAGCCGGGTCCACCATGCGGCGTTTCCCGGCATATAGTGTACCGCCGTAGACAGGGCAATGTCCGCATGGCGAAACCGGCCCAGAAGGATATAGATTTCCCCAATAAAGTAATAGACCATGTCGATACGGCCGCCCTCGGGGGCAAGATTAATATACTCCTGAAAATAATCGAGTCCCTCCGAATTTCGGCCCTGGTAATAGCTAATCTCTCCCAAAATCTCGATAATCCGTGGATCGTACCGGCTCAGGATGCGGCCCTGCCGAGCATAGTTCAGGGCTTCCTCGTAGCGCCCCAGGCTGATGAGGCTCCAGCAGATCACCACATGGGACTCCAGATTGCTGGGATTTACAGCCAATTCGTTTTTGCAAACCGTTACAGCGGATTCGTAATTGCGGTTCCGGTATTCAACAAGAGCATCAGCGCCAGCCCGGACATCACCCTGATTTTGGGCGCCGGAATGCGACGGAAAAAAGAGCAGCGGTAACAGAAAGCTCCAGAAAAAAAAACCCTTCCTCATCCCGTCCTATTCCACTCTGTCGCTATCCCGTTCTTCCATAGTACACCGGCCGTTAAACACACAACCGGCCTCCATAGAAAGCTCCGGGGCAATGATATTACCCTTCAAGCTTCCGGTAACGGACACTTCCACCTTTTCCACCGCAGTCACATCGCCCTTTACGGCGCCCCGGATCACCACCTTTGGCGCATTGATGTCTGCATCCACCACGGCGCCCTCATCAACCACCAGCAGCCCCCGGGCTTCTATGGTTCCGGAAAGCCTCCCCCGGATCAGAAATGGTTTTTCGAAACTGAGGGCTCCGGTAAAATCAATATCCGCAGACAGAATCGTATCAAAATCTTCGTCTTCCAGTATATCGTTGTGAACATCGGTCATGATTAATAGTTAACAGGGGATGGGCTAAGCGTCAATAGGTACTTGCGTGATCCCCCTTTCGGGGGTATGCTGAATTAATATTTATAGAACGATAAGGAGTACATATGGATTTTGTAAACGACATGCGGCAGAAGGCGAAGAGCCTGCAAAAACGGCTGGTATTGGCCGAAGGAACCGAGCCCCGGACTATCAAGGCGGCCCGGATCATTCTGGATGAAAAACTGGCCTCCCAGGTTATCCTGGTGGGCAAGACATCGGATGTGCAGGCGGTGGCCGACAAGGAAGGAGTCGATTTAGGGGGCATCACCGTCATCGATCCGGCGGCCTCCCCCAACGCGGATAAATACGCCCAAGCCTATTTTGACATCCTCCACAAGAAAGAGGAAGCGAAGATTAAAAAGGGCCAGGTTATCGACAAACCCATCACCCCTGAAAAAGCAAAGAAGGACATATCCCACTTCCTGCGCTGGGGAGCCATGATGGTGAACCTGGGTGACGCCGACGCCATGGTTGCGGGCGCGGAAAGCGCCACCGCGGACGTACTCAAGGCGGGGCTTGCCATTATCGGCACCGTCCCCGGCTCCAAGACCGCCTCCTCCTGCTTTGTGATGCAGACCACGGACAAAAAATGGGGGGTGGACGGCGCCCTTATCTTCTCGGACTGCGCGGTGATCCCGGACCCAACCGCCGAACAGATGGCCGACATCGCCCAGAGCGCCGCCAATTCATGCCGCGAGTTCCTTAGCGCCGAACCGGCGGTCGCCCTGATGTCGTTTTCGACCAAAGGTTCAGCCGCCCATGATCATGTTACCAAGGTGCAGGAAGCTACCAAAATTCTCGAAGGCCGTAAGCCCGACTTCGCTTTCGACGGCGAGTTGCAGGCCGACGCCGCCCTGGTCCCCTCGGTAACCGACAAAAAAGCCCCCGGCAGCCCCATCAAGGGCAAGGTCAACACCCTGGTGTTCCCCAACCTGAGCGCCGGCAACATCGGCTACAAACTGGTACAGCGCCTGGGCAATGCTGAAGCCTTCGGCCCCTTCCTCCAGGGTTTTGCCAAACCGATCAGCGACCTTTCACGGGGCGCATCGGTGGACGATATCGTGGTAACCTCGGCGGTTACTTTGGCGCGGGCCAAGTAAGACTGAAGAATTTTAACCACGAACCACACGAAAAACACGAACGAATGCATGAAAAAGTTCGTGTTGTTAGTGTGGTTCGTGGTTATGGATTATTATGTTTCTTCATTTCCTCTAAGCTCCTGGATCTGTTTGATGTTCCGCAGTTTAAAGGTTGCCTTTTCCTGGATTTGCCGTACCCGTTCCCGGGTAATACCCAGGATCTTGCCGGTCTCTTCCAGGGTCAGGGGGCCCTCCCCGGCAAGGCCGAAACGGAGCTGGATGATCTTTATTTCCCGTTCGGACAGGTTAGAGAGGATACCCTCCATAGTTTCCCGGAGGGTCACGGAGAAAACCATCTCGAAGGGCTCCTGCATATTATCATCCTTGATGAGATCCGCCAGCCGGGTCAGGTTGCCGTCGTCAACGAGGGTGTCCAGGCTGGAGGTCTCCTGGGATAGCTTGACAATCTCCCTGACCTTGCCGACAGGAACCCCCAGATATTCCGACAGCTCTTCGTTGCTGGGATCCCGGCCAAAATCCTGGGTCAACTGCTTGGCAACATAATAGCATTTTTTGATGGTATTCAGCATATGGATGGGGATACGGATAACCCGGCCCTTATCGGCAATACTTTTGATGATAGCCTGCCTGATCCACCAGGTACCGTAGGTGGAGAACCGGAAGCCCCGGGTATAGTCGAAGCGTTCCACCGCTTCGATAAGCCCGATATTGCCCTCGTCAATCAGATCCAGCAGGGAAAGCCCCCGGTGCTGATAGCTTTTGGCGATGGAAACCACCAGGCGCAGGTTGGCATTGATCATACGGTTTTTATAGAGCAGGAGGGAGTCCTCCAACCGGCAGCGGGTATCCTTTTCACCGGAGGCGTCCTCCAATTCCCGAATCTGTGTGCGGATATTTACAATTTTTTCCCCTATCATCTGTTCTTCCTGAACGGTCAATAGGGGAAATTTAGAAATTTCCTTGAAATAAAACGCAAGTGGATCCGTTTCCTTCGCAGACTTTGATTTTTTCGCAGTCTGCGAACGTGAGTTCGGCGAACGTGAGTTCGGCGGACTAATTTCCGTAGGTAATTTGGGATTCTTCATCCTTTTTCCTGTTTTTAATATTGTTTTTGTCATTATATCACCCTTTCATGGATCACGCCATTCTCTTTCAGGTGATTTCCTACGCCCGGGGGGCAAGAGCGGGATCCATGAAAGG
>BNUR01000066.1 GCA_025997495.1 Spirochaetia bacterium
GGACTTCGTCCTCGTTGTGGGTTTCCACCAGGGCGGCAAGGTCCAGGGTATCCGCAATCTTAATATAATCACCAAGGGTTTTCGTGTCCAGGAGGGCGCAGATCAGCAATACTGCGGACGCGCCCAGAAGCTTGGCTTCGTAGATTTGATAGGGGTCAATGACAAAATCCTTGCGTAAAGCCGGAACCTGTACTGCGGCGGCTATCTCCATCAAATACCGGTCACTGCCTAAAAAATAGTCCGGTTCGGTGAGTACCGAAATGGCCGAAGCACCGGCAGCCTCGTAGTCCCTTGCGATTTCCAGGCAGGGGAAGCGGGAACCGGCGGTTCCTGGCGCGCCGGGTTTATTTTCGGCGATGATTCCCTTGGAGGGGGACGCCTTCTTAATTTCGCAGATAAATGACAGACCCGGCGCGGCCAACGCTTGCTCGAAAGCTAACCGGCGTCTGCCTACAGTATCGTTGTCACCATCACTCCCCCGGGACAACGCCGCTTGTGTTAACGCACCGTCCTCCTTGGACGCCGCATCCCGCACCGCTTCCAGCGATCGTGCAGCCTTCGCTTTTTCCACCCGTACCCGGGTACTTGCGGCAATATCATCCAAAATCATGCTGTTAGTATTACGCTCCTTTGGACAGGGTAATAAACTGTTCCAACTGTTTAATGGCCTTGCCGCTGTCAATAGTTTCTTTGGCGATAGTAATGGCATCGGCTATGGAGCACTCCGGTTTGGCAATGTGGATGGCCGCGGCGGAATTGAGGAGCACCGCGTCACGCTTGGGCCTCTTCTCCCCGGAAAGAATAGCCTGGCTTATGGCGGCGTTTTCCGCCGGAGTTCCCCCAACCAGGTCTTCCTTTTTACAGCGCTGGAAACCGAATTGCTCAGGCTCAATGACGTAGGACTTGAACTCGCCAACAGACCCATCAGGGTCTGCGCGCACTTCGCAGACCGAGGTGGGGGCGCTCATGGAAATTTCGTCCAGCCCGTCCTGGCCGTACACTACCAAGGCGCTCTTTACCCCCAGGTTTGCGAGCACCCGCGCCATGGGCTCCGTCAAATCCTGATCGTAGACCCCCAGCAGTTCCATGTTGGCCCCCGCCGGATTAACCAGGGGCCCCAGGATGTTGAAAATAGTTCTGATACCCAGTTCCTTCCGCACCGGCGCAACGTACTTCATGGAGAGGTGGTAATTCTGCGCAAAAAGAAAACAAAGGCCGATGGTCTTGAGCAGGTGGAGGCTCCGCTCCGGGGAAACGGTGATGTCCACTCCCAGGGCTTCCAGCACATCCGCCGCCCCGGACTTGCTGGACGCGGCGCGGTTGCCGTGTTTGGCAACGGGGACACCGGCGGCGGAAATCACCAGTGATGATGTGGTACTTATATTGAAGGAATTGGACCGGTCGCCGCCAGTACCCACGATTTCAAGGACATCCATGTCGTGAAGGATACGGATACAGTGCTTCCGCATACCCGCGGCGGAGGCGGTGATCTCATCAATGGTCTCCCCCTTCACCGCCATGGCGGCAAGGTAGGCCGCCATCTGGATATCGCTGGCCTTGCCGCCCATGATCTCGTCCATCACCGCCTCGGCCATTTCGTAGGCCAGGTTTTGCCGGTTTGCCGCTAAGATAATTGCTTCTTTAATCAATTGGTAACTCCTATATAGTGCAGCAGCAGCTGCACAGTTTAATCGAAGTGAAACGAAGTTTCACCGCACTCCTAAAAAGTTGATAGGGAAACAGAGGACTTCTGTTTTCTTCTATTATCTGATTGATATTCACACCGGGATTGGTAACGGTCTTTTTAATGGTCGTCCCATTCTTAATAGAGAGCACGCCGTTGGTGCAGGAAATCTCCAGCTTGGGGTCATAGTCCAGGAAGGTATAGCGGCCATGCCGGTTGGGATCCTCCAGGCTCTCCAGGATGAAGCACTGGCGGCTCAGGTTTTTGAGGATCCTGAAGGTTTCCACCGGGGTATGCTCCCCCATGGACAGGGACAGGGATACCGGGATGGTCTTATAATCCCCGGCAAGGGAGGCGGCTTCTTCGCGGCTTGGGTGATAGGTCATGGGTACCCCTCCGTGTTACTCTATATAGAAACAGCGGGATCGTCAAGAGGAATTTTGGAGAAATCAGGAAAAAAATTGGGGCTAAACCACCGTATGACGAACCCCGCCGCAGAGCCTCCCCCGCATAAGCGAGTTTTTGGGCATGCCCCCCCCCTGCGAAAAAATGAGAATTCCTGAAGGACGAAAAACAGGGCTTGATCAACCCCGGATAGCCCCCTTATGCTATACCGTATAACAGGTTGGGATATTTTGAACAATATGATGAACGCCTTTCCTCTCTATCACTAAACCGGGCCGGTACCAGAAACGTTTGTGTTCCCCTCGCTTATTACGGCCCCGGCGGCGCTCCCGCCTGTATTTTACCCGCCCAGGCAATCCATTCCGCTGCCGTTTTATAGTTGGTCACTACGCCTGCGGGTACATAGATTACCAGCGAGGCATTGGTATCTGCGAACACACTGGCACCCAGTGCCGTCAGAGGCATCGTGTCCCGCAGTACATATACCGAGGTCAGACCGCTACAGGCCCAGAACGCAGAGCTGGCGATAGAAGTAACGCTGGCGGGGATGGTAACCGAGGTCAGGCCGCTGCAGTTTTCGAACGCAGAGTTGACGATAGAAGTAAGGCCGGCGGGGATGGTAACCGAGGTCAGGCGGCTACAGCCAGAGAACGCACGCCTGCCGATAGAAGTAACGCCGGCGGGGATGGTAACCGAGGTCAGGCTGCTGCAGTTTTGGAACGCATAGTGGCCGATAGAAGTAACGCCGACGGGGATGGTAACCGAGGTCAGGCCGCTGCAGTTTTGGAACGCATAGTCGCCGATAGAAGTAACGCCGACGGGGATGGTAACCGAGGTCAGGCCAGAGCCAGCGAACGCAAGCTCGCCGATAGAAGTAACGCCGGCGGGGATGGTAACCGAGGTCAGACCGCTACAGCCAGCGAACGCCTCGTTGCCGATAGATTTAACGCCGGCGGGGATGGTAACCGAGGTCAGGCCAGAGCCAGCGAACGCAGAGTTGCTGATAGAAGTAACGCCGGCGGGGATGGTAACCGAGGTCAGGCCACAGCCGGCGAACGCCCCTCTTCCGATAGAAGTAAGGCCGGCGGGGATGGTAACCGAGGTCAGGCGGCTACAGCCATAGAACGCAGAATCGCCGATAGAAGTAAGGCCGGCGGGGATGGTAACCGAGGTCAGGCCAGAGCCAGCGAACGCAAGCTCGCCGATAGAAGTAAGGCCGGCGGGGATGGTAACCGAGGTCAGGCCGCTGCAGTTTTGGAACGCACCCAAGCCGATAGAATTAACGCTGGCGGGGATGGTAACCGAGGTCAGGCCGCTACAGTGATAGAAAGCATGGTCGCCGATAGAAGTAAGGCCGGCGGGGATGGTAACCGAGGTCAGGCCACAGTCAGCGAACGCAGCCTTGCCGATAGAAGTCAGCGTATTAGGCAAGATAATGGACGCAAGATATTCCTCATTTGTTCTTGCATCAGTAATAGCAGCATTTACATTTCCAATACCGGTGAAGGTACAGCCGCTCAGATCGTAGGCAACATAATGGCCGGCCGGAATCGCGGCAAGAAGCTTGTGCAGGGGATCGGCGCCGCCGCTGTTGGTTCCCGAAAGCAGACTCGCATCGTCGATTGTTATAACAACAGGGATAGGATCAGTGCTGCTCGTGCCGCCGCCCCCCACCGCATCAGCCGCGATAAGTGTAGCCATTTGGCTCAGATTAGCTGCGGTAATGAATATCTCTCTAGTGGTTGCCGGGAAGGTGATGGTAACCGTGCCGCTGTTCACCGCATTGGTTACCAATGTTGCGCCGTTATGGGTAAAGCTGTCCGCCGCCAGGCCGGTAAAGGTAAAGCCGGTTTTTGCCGTCAGGGTAACAACAGCCTTGTATACCGTTGAACGGGCAAAAGCGCCGGTATGAGCCGCGTCGGCGCCGGTTTTCCAGGCAATGGTTCCGGTATATTGGGTTTGTTCGGGAAATGTTGCCTGTGGCGCCGCGTTATTAACCGGGGCCGTTACCAAGCTGTCCAGGCTTAAGGTGTTTACGATGGTGTCGACGGCTGCGGTTGCCGGGAAGGTGATGGTTACCATGCTGCTGTTCACCGCATTGGTTACCGATGTTGCGCCGTTATGGGTAAAGCTGTCCGCCGCCAGGCCGGTAAAGGTAAAGCCGGTTTTTGCCGTCAGGGTAACAATGGCCTTGTATACCGTTGAAGCGGCAAAAGCGCCGGAATGAGCCGTGCCGGCGCCGGTTGTCCAGGCAATGGTTCCGATGTACTGGGTCTGATCGGTAAATGCCTGGGGTGTCGCACCGGTAACCGGGGCCGTTACCAGAGCATCCAGGGCCAGTGCGGTTACAACGGTACCCCCTCCGGAATTCCCCCCTCCATCAGCGCCGGTTGCCGGGAAGGCGATGGTTACTGTGCCGCTATTGGCCGCATTGGTTACCGATGTTGCGCCATTATGGGTAAAGCTGTCCGCCGCCAGGCCGGTAAAGGTAAAGCCGGTTTTTGCCGTCAGGGTAACAACGGCCTTGTATACCGTTGAAGCGGCAAAAGCGCCGGAATGAGTCGTGCCGGCGCCGGTTGTCCAGGCAATGGTTCCGGTATATTGGGTTTGTTCGGGAAATGTTGCCTGTGGCGCCGCGTTATTAACCGGGGCCGTTACCAAGCTGTCCAGGCTTAAGGTGTTTACGATGGTGTCGACGGCTGCGGTTGCCGGGAAGGTGATGGTAACCGTGCCGCTATCCACCGCATTCGTTACCGATGTTGCGCCGTTATGGGTAAAGCTATTCGCCGCCAGGCCGGTAAAGGTAAAGCCGGTTTTTGCCGTCAGGGTAACAACGGCCTTGTATACCGTTGAAGCGGCAAAAGCGCCGGAATGAGCCGTGCCGGTGCCGGTTGTCCAGGCAATGGTTCCGGTATATTGGGTGTTTCCGGCAAATGTTGTCTGGGGTGTTGCACCGGTAACCGGGGCCGTTACCAGACTGTCCAGGCCTAATGCGTTTATGATGGTGTCGGCGCCCTCGGCTGCGGTTGCCGGAAAGGTAATCGTTATCGTCCCGCTATCCATTGCATTCGTTACCAATGTTGCGCCGTTATGGGTAAAGCTATTCGCCGCCAGGCCGGTAAAGGTAAAGCCGGGTTTCGCCGTTAGGGTAACAACGGCCTTGTATACCGTTGAAGCGGCAAAAGCGCCGGAATGAGCCGTGCCGGCGCCGGTTGTCCAGGCAATGGTTCCGGTATATTGGGTGTTTCCGGCAAATGTTGTCTGGGGTGTTGCACCGGTAACCGGGGCCGTTACCAGACTGTCCAGGCCTAATGCGTTTATGATGGTGTCGACGGCTGCGGTTGCCGGGAAGGTGATGGTAACCGTGCCGCTATCCACCGCATTCGTTACCGATGTTGCGCCGTCATGGGTAAAGCTGTCCGCCGCCAGGCCGGAAAAGGTAAAGCCGGTTTTTGCCGTCAGGGTAACAACGGCCTTGTATACCGTTGAAGCGGCAAAAGCGCCGGAATGAGCCGTGCCGGCGCCGGTTGTCCAGGCAACGGTTCCGGTATATTGGGTGTTTCCGGCAAATGTTGTCTGGGGTGTTGCACCGGTAACCGGGGCCGTTACCAGACTGTCCAGGCCTAATGCGTTTATGATGGTGTCGGCGCTCTCGGCTGCGGTTGCCGGAAAGGTAATCGTTATCGTCCCGCTATCCACCGCATTGGTTACCAATGTTGCGCCGTTATGGGTAAAGCTATTCGCCGCCAGGCCGGAAAAGGTAAAGCCGGTTTTTGCCGTCAGGGTAACAACGGCCTTGTATACCGTTGAAGCGGCAAAAGCGCCGGAATGAGTCGTGCCGGCGCCGGTTGTCCAGGCAATGGTTCCGATGTACTGGGTCTGATCGGTAAATGCCTGGGGTGTCGCGCCTTTAACCGGGGCCGTAACCAGGCTGTCCAGGCTTAATGCGTTTATGATAGTGTCGGCGCCCTCGGCTGCGGTTGCCGGAAAAGTAATCGTTATCGTCCCGCTATCCACCGCATTGGTTACCGATGTTGCGCCGTTATGGGTAAAGCTGTCTGCCGCCACGTCGGTAAAGGTAAAGCCGGGTTTCGCCGTCAGGGTAACGACGGCTTTATATACCGTGTTTCCCGCAAATACTGCGGGAGCATTGATCGTTTCATCACTTTCTTTCCAGACGATAGTTCCCGTGTATTGGGTCTGGTCAATTGCCGTGGTAACTGGGGCCAAGCCTTTAACGGGGGCGGTAACCAGGGAGTTCAGGTTCCGGGCGGTCACGGCCACCGGGAGGCTTGTAGCCGCAGTATATCTCGCACTCAATATCGCACTGTTGTTCCAGCCCGCTTTTACCGCGATAGCCCTAACCCTTCCCGGAAGCGTCAGCGTAAAGGGCGCGGTGTATGCCTCGCTGTTTGCCGAGGGCTTAGCGCCGTTGGTGGTGTAGTAGATGACTGCGCCATCGGTGTCTGTGGTAAGGCTTATCGCCTGCGCAGGGTTGATATCCCCAGCCGCCGGGCTTGCTGTGGGAGTCGCCACAGTTTTGGGGGGATCATTGACGGGGTTTATACACCCGGTGAGCGAGAGTGCCCCGGCCAGTATAAGGGCGGTCAGCAAACTTGCTTGTACGGCCCTCAGCATCGTCTGCTTATTTTTCATAGGGACTCCTTAATGACATCGCACTTTCCGATACAACTAAACATATTCCACATATCGGCAAAAAACAACAATTTTGGGAAGAAAAAGTCACCTGGGGCCTGTCGGACGAAAGGGGGTATGGGGTTGAGCCACACCCTATACCCCACCCTTGCCCTTCCCCCCCTGCCCGGCGTATCGTAAGCCATGGGCAGCGCACTCTCGCCGTACCGCCTTGGGAAAGCCCGTGACCGGTATAATATCTTCAGCTTCGTCAATTCCCTTTCCTACGCCTTTCTGGCGGGGAATATCATCACCCTCTTTGCCATGCGGCTTCATGCGTCCTCCACCGTGATTGGGCTTCTCAATGCCCTGGTGTACGCCTCCTACTTCCTCATGCCCCTGGGAAAGGTGCTCTGCAAACTATTTCCTATTGTACGGCTCAACATCATCGCCTGGATCCTGCGGGCGCTGTCCATGGCGCCGGTGCTATTCGTACCCACCCTGGTAAACGGAGGCCGCCATACCGAGGCATTGGCCGTAACCATCCTGGGGGTATCCCTGTTCCATGCATTTCGGGGAATTGGGATGGTCGCCAATAATCCGATACAGGACTGCCTGGCTATGGGGCCCGACCGGGGCAGTTATTTGACCCTGATTCAGATTATCAACAACGCGGTGGCTATGTTCGCCAGTTTTGCCCTGGCCATGCTCCTGGGGAGGAACCCTCCGCTTGCCCTCTATGCGGTCATCATGGTGGTGGGTATTGCCGGGGGTATTTTCAGCGGGGTACTGCTCCGGGGCATCCCCGAGCCGCATAAAGACGCCGGGGTGAGCAAGGGCGGGCTTTGGGCAATTACCCGGGAAGCCTTTGCCAAGCCGGGGTTCCGGAACTTTATGGCCCTGTTTTTTTTGGTCGCCCTGGTTTCCGCCATCGCCCGGATTTTCATCGTAGTGTATGCCCGGGAAGTGTTCGCCCAGGGTGACGGCATGGTGTCTCTCTATACCGTTTTCGGCGGCCTGGGAGCCCTGATGATGGGGATGATCATCAAATTCCTGGTGGATAGGGTCGGGGCAAAGCCGCTGTACCTTACCTGCATTATCGCCGGCCTTGTCAGCCTCCTGCCGGCAATTTTTTTCCCCCAGGGCGCCGTGGATAATGCCGCAACGGTGATTCCCTTCCTGTCCTTTTTGTTTTTTATCGTCAATTTCGGGTTCCTGGGGGCTGAAGGCATTGCCCAGACCTACTTCCTTTCCCTGATCCCTGCAGGGGGGATGCTGAACCTGGGTATCCTCTACTATTTCTTTTTTGGTATGGCCGGCGCGGGGGGCTCCTTTCTGGCGGGCATTTTTCTGGATGCCTTTGCCGGTATGGGCGGGTTCATCACCTTTAAGATTCTCTTCAGTATCCTTGGGGTGATCCTGGTTTTTGTCCTGCTCTTTCAGAAAAAGCTGGTATCCTTAGGGTCCCTGCCCTTACGGGGCGCACTGGAAGTCATGTTTTCCTTCCGGAATCTCCGAGCCATCACCCTCCTGGACCGGTTGAAAAAAACCGAAGATTCTGATGAGGAGGAGCTTCTTCTGGAGGCATTACACGAAACCCCCTCCAAACTTGCCCTAACGGGACTCCTGGAAAAGGCAAAATCCCCCCGGCTGTCCACCCGTTCCGATGCGATCCGCGCCATGGACGCCCTCCCGAACCTCAGCGCCGATGCCGAAAAGGCCCTGATGGCGGATCTGATTGACAACCCCTATACCACCGCCTATATGTCCGCCCGAACCCTGGGGAACCACGGCTATTTTCCTGCCATACCGGTGCTCCGGGAACTGGCGGCCTCCGGGGACTACATGCTTGCCGGGGAGGCCATGATTGCCCTGGCGCGGCTGCGGGACGAGGCGTTCCGGCCGGAAATCGAAACCATTATCGCGGGCACCGAAAACCCCCGGCTAAAGATTATGGGGGTGGAGGCCTTTGGCATCTACGGTTCCCCCAATTCCCTTTCAGTTCTGGTGGACATACTCCGGGTAAAGGACCCCCCGCCCTATCTCCGGGACGCGGTGGTTCTGGCGATGGCCCGTATCCTGGATATTGAGAACAAGTTTTACCCCCTGCTGGTCCGCTTCCTTGCGGATCCTACCCAAGCCCCTACCATTGCCATGGATGAAGCGGAGGCGGCATACGAACTGTTCAAGGCCGGCCATATGGGCGGGAAAAACCGAAAAGATGGTGATGCACAGGCCAGGGCATTGCAGCCTGCGGTAGCGGCCTATATGGCCATCCCCGATGGGGCCCGGGGCACGCTCCTGGCGCAGTGGATCCTTGCCCTTCCCGATGACGCGGATCCCGGGTCCGGTGAAATCGTCCGGGTAGTTCTTTCCGAAATTGTGCTGGATGATGAGTTCGCGTCCTATGACCGGCTTAAGCTACTCATTGTGTACTGGGCGGCCCATACGCTGCAGGGCGCGGCGAAGCGGTGACGATACCGGGCACATGATGTTTCCGGATACTGTCGGAAAACCCTGCCAATTATCACTTCGTACTTCACAATTCCACCCGGCTCCGCTAAAGTAAATTATGCGCCGTTTTCCTCTCATCATTATTGTGCTTCTCGGTGTTTTGCTCAGTTCCTGTTCCCGCCTGCTGGGGTGGGGGGTGCTGCTCTGGTCTACGGAAGATCCCGCCATTCCTTCGGGGACGGTGCTGCCGGTGTATATCAGGTCAAACATCGACCATGTTTGGGTGGTGGGAATCCCCGAGGCTTACCGGCCCCGGAATCGGGGAACGAATAGGTTTGAGATCCCCCTCTGGCAGCTTGAATTGCGGGGGAGCAAACGGGCGGCGGCAAAGCGGGCGGCGGAGTTTGCCGGGTATGCCCGGCTCTATGCCGAAACTGCCCAGGACGGGCTGCCAATCCGGGAGGACCCGGATAATAGCGCCCGGCGGGTGTACCGTTTGCGGATGGGACAGATTGTCAAGATACTTGAGAAAGTTGAGGGAAACCCCGCCATAAGTACCACCGGGGATCCTCTTCCCGGGGACTGGTACCGGGTTCTCACCGAAGACGGGGCTGCCGGGTATTGTTTTTCCTACCGGCTTAAACTCTTTACCCATACCGGAGGGGCACTGGCGCTGAGCCCGGCGGTAAGCGAGACGGCCCAGGAAGATCCGGATCTGGATTTGGTACTATCCCGCTCCTGGTATCCGGACTGGTACGGAGCCATGGTTGCTTCACGGCGGCTGGACTTGGCCGATCTTTCGCAACGGTGGCGTTTTATTCCGTCCCCCGATACGGGGATTGCTCATATCTATCTGCCCACGGCGGATCTGAGCTTTTCCTACACCGGGATACAACGGATTGGGAGCCGTTCCTGGCGTTTTGAAGGAGCGCCGGGAACCTCCGGTTCCCTCCAGATGCAGCTCCCCACGGACACTACCCTGGTGATACAGTACACAGAAAACGGCGGCCCCCAAGGAACCTCCGGGTTCCCCCGATCCGCCGCCTTTGTATCCCTTCCCATGGAACTGGATGATCTCATTGCCCAGGAAACGGAACGGCGGGAAACCCTGTTTCAGAATATCTATGCCCAGGGGTCGTCCTTTCAGAGTACCAATTACGGAAACCTGCGGCTTTCCCTGGACGGGCGGTTTGTCTGGACCGGCAACAACATCCTCATCCCCCAAATAATTCCCACCTCCGCCCTGGGCAGCGGTTTCGTAAGCATGGATCTGTTTCTGGGATCCGATCTGGAGGAACAGTATTCCGGCGCCTTTACCCTGATCTTTGACAGCATCAACAATGCCGGTATAGCGGTGCATTTTATCTATACCCTGGATGATCAGGGGCTGCGGATCGAATACGTTCCCCCGGATAATCTGGAGGGGGTCACGGTGACACGCCGGGCCCTTGCCCCCACGGTGATTTACTTCTTTAAGACCAGCCGGCAGACGGCCGGGGACTCCCCCTAGCCATGGCTTTTGTCCAATTTACCCGTGTTTCCCTGGCCTTTGGCGACCGGGATATCCTAAAGGAAGTGGGCCTCAATTTAGCTTCGGGTTCCCGTGCCAGCCTTGC
Organism: Spirochaetia bacterium; assembly: GCA_025997495.1. Taxonomy (GTDB): domain Bacteria; phylum Spirochaetota; class Spirochaetia; order Treponematales; family Breznakiellaceae; genus Termitinema. Next base: position 10,795 of record BNUR01000066.1, read on the forward strand.
GGGGGCCAACGGTTCCGGCAAATCCACCCTGATGAAGGTTATCGCGGGGAAGCTCGCCCCGGACTCCGGGGAACGGGCCGTCCAGAAGGGCTGCCGGGTTTCTTATCTGCCCCAGTCGGGTGATGTTTCGCAGAAACACGTTCACCGGGGCCGCACCCTGCGTGAAGAAACGGAAACCGCCTATGCCGAAATCATCACCCTTCTGGAGGAACTGGAAAGCATCGGAAAAACCCTGGGGGATGCTAAGGCCGATGACAGCCGTACCGCGGCATTACTGGCGGAGTATCACCGGTTGCAGGAGGCGGTGGAAAACTCCGGCTACTATAACCGGGATCAGAGCATCGCCATGGTGCTTACGGGGCTGGGCTTTTCCCCGGAGGACCTGGAACGATCCACGGAGGAATTCTCCGGAGGCTGGCAGATGCGGATTGCCCTGGCAAAGATACTTTTAGAAGCCCCGGATATCCTGCTCCTGGACGAGCCCACCAACTACCTGGACATTGAGGCCCGTTCCTGGCTGGAACAATGGCTGCGGAACTTTACCGGGGGCTACCTCCTGGTCTCCCACGACCGCTATTTTCTGGACGTCACCGTAAACGAGGTCTACGAACTGTTCCAGGGCCAGCTTAAACGGTACGTTGGTAACTACACCGCCTACGAGCAGATCCGCCAAACCGAGTTGGACAGCCTCCTCAAACGGTATGCCGCCCAGCAGGAGGAAATCGCCAAAGCGGAAGACCTGATCCGCCGGTTCCGGTACAAGGCTACCAAAGCCGCCATGGCGCAGGAACGGATCAAGAAGCTGGAAAAGATGGAACGGATAGAGATTCCCGAATCCCTCAAGCGGATCAGCATCAGTTTTCCAAAGCCGCCCCATTCGGGCCGCATAGCCCTTACTATGGAAGGCATTGGCAAAAGGTACGGCACCCTGCCTATCCTCTCCGGCCTCGGCCTCACCCTGGAGGCGGGGGAAAAGCTGGTGGTAGTGGGACGGAACGGCGCAGGGAAAACTACCCTTCTGCGGATCCTTGCCGGGGCGGACCGGGACTTTACGGGCACAGTCACCTACGGCGCGGGCATACAGCCGGGTTATTTTTCCCAGGACGCGGCGGAAACTATTGGAACCGAAGGTTCCTTAGGTTCCCGGCAGGTCCTGGAATACCTGGAGGCGGAGGCGCCCACGGAACTTGTCCCCCGGGTGCGGGACATGCTGGGGGCGTTCCTCTTCCGTGGGGACGATGTGTACAAGCCCATTTCGGTACTCTCGGGCGGCGAAAAAAGCCGTCTGGCCCTGCTGCGGATGCTCCTCAAACCCATGAACCTTCTGATTCTGGACGAGCCCACCAACCACCTTGACCTCCAGTCCAAGGACATCCTCCTTTCTACCCTGACGCAATACACGGGGACCATCATCTTCGTGTCCCACGACCGGGCCTTTATGGAAGCCCTGTCCACCAAAACCCTGGAACTGACCACCCGGGGCGCCGGGCAGCCAACAGCCGCACGGCTTTTCTACGGGGATTACGGTTACTACCTGGATAGGGTGGAGCGGGAAGCGGCCGCCGGAGGAATTGCGGCAGGGGACGGTAATACGGTTGGCGATAGTATTACTGCGGAAAATGCCGAAACAGAAAACCTGCCTGAACCGGCGGCGGAGGTAACCCGGAACAGCCTGCCAAAAACCATCCTGCTCAAGGCGGAGAGGCCCTTCAAGGCCTCCGAACTCCGGGAGATGGGCAAGCAGCGGCAGGCCCTTATCCGGCGGCTGGAGCGGGAGGAGGGGGAAATCCTGGCGGCCCTGGAAACACTGGAGGCGGAAAAGGCGGCCCTGGAAATAGATCTGGGAAGGCCGGAGTGCTACAGCAGCGGCGAAAAAGCCAGGGCTGTAAAGGAAAAGCTGGACGGGGTAACGGCGGAACTTGAGAGGAAAGGCCGGGAGTGGGAAGAGAAGGCGGCGGAACTGGAACAGGCCAAGGGCTAAAAAAGATTCGTTGACAACAGTCCTATGCGAAAGACACAAAATCGTTATACTCAAATTAAGGAGATCAACGTGAACATACTAATCGTTGGCGGCGCCGGGTACATCGGCAGCCATGTGGCCCGGGAATTTTTGGATCGGGGCCATAGCGTAACGGTTTTCGACAACCTTTCCAGCGGGAAACGGGAAAACCTCTTTCCCGAAGCGAAATTTATCCATGGGGATATCCTGGACTATACCGGCCTGTCCCGGGCGGCAACAGACCGAAGGTCCGCAGGGGGCTTTGACGCACTGGTTCACCTGGCGGCGTTTAAGGCCGTGGGGGAATCCATGGTGAACCCCGAAAAGTATTCGGTAAACAATATCAACGGTACTATCAATATCCTGAACGCCGCCGTAGAGGGGGGCATCAAAAACTTCATCTTTTCATCCAGCGCCGCCGTTTTCGGCCGGCCGGAATATCTTCCGGTTGACGAAGCGCATCCCACCAACCCGGAAAGTTACTACGGCTTTACCAAGCTGGAAATCGAGCGTTTCCTAGGCTGGTACGACAAACTCAAGGGCATCCGTTTCGCCGCCCTCCGGTACTTCAACGCCGCGGGCTACGATGTCAAGGGCCGGCTCAAAGGCCTTGAGAGTAATCCTGCGAACCTCATCCCGGTCATCATGGAAACAGCCTGTGGAATACGAAAGGAAGTGCAAATTTTCGGGAACGACTACGACACCCCGGACGGAACCGGTGTCCGCGACTATGTCCACGTAAGCGACCTCGCCATAGCCCACGCAATGGCCATGGACTACACCAGTAAAAATGATAAGAGCATCACCGTAAACCTGGGCAGCGAAACCGGCATTTCGGTACTGGAGATTGTCGAAGCTGCCCGGCGTATCACCGGTAAACCTATCCCCGCGACAATCGTTGGCCGCCGCGCCGGGGACCCCGCCAAACTTACCGCCTCCTCTAAAAAGGCCCACGATCTGCTGAACTGGACCGCGCAGTATTCGGATTTGGACATGTTGATCAAAACCAGCTGGGAAGTATATAGGAACATATAATGAAGGAAAAGATTTTTAGTTTTATTGATAACAGCGCCGCTCTTGCGGTGGAACTGGAAACGGAGTTGACCAAACGGCCCGCCATATCCCCGGAATCCGGGGGCGAGGGGGAACTGGATAAGTGCGTATTTCTGGAGTCCTGGCTCAGGGCCCACGGTATTACCCGACTGGAACGCTACGATGCCCCGGACAAGCGGGCCAAAGGCGGAGTGCGGCCAAGTTTAGTCGCTACAATACCCGGTAGTGATACTGCGGAGAACGGTGCGGCCAGGCTCTGGATCATGAGCCACATCGATGTGGTGCCCCCCGGGGAAGCGTCCCTCTGGAAGAGCGATCCCTGGCAGGTGGTACAGGTGGACGGCGGTGACGGCCGGGGCATACGGCTCATAGGCCGGGGGGTGGAGGACAACCAGCAGGGGCTCACTTCCTCGGTGCTGGCCGCCCTTGCGCTCTTTACACAGGGCATTACCCCGGTGCGCACCGTAAAGCTGCTCTTTGTTGCGGATGAGGAAAACGGCAGCGGCTACGGCATTGACTGGCTGCTTAAAAACGTCCCGGATCTTTTTCATAAAAACGATATGATAGTGGTCCCTGACGGCGGCGATCCAAAAGGGGAGACCATCGAGATTGCGGAGAAGAACCTTATCTGGATACGTTTCAGTACCATTGGCGCCCAGGCCCACGGTTCCCGGCCCGACCAGGGCATAAACGCCCACCTCGCCGG
>BNUR01000067.1 GCA_025997495.1 Spirochaetia bacterium
CTTCCCTCAAGCGGTACAGCACGGCGCAAAAAATATCATATATATCTATCTCGCGCGGATGTGTTTTTTTTGTGGCGGCGAGCAAGTCACCCTCAATCAGCGAAAACTGGTCCCGGCTTATGTCGCTGGGGTAGGTATCTCTCATGTCCGTATTATAACAGCTGACGGGGGACTTGTAAAGATATTAAACAGGCTCTTATGGGGGGGGAATTGGGGTGAAACGTTGGCGGTAGGAACTTTAAAAACCAGCGTTCCCGGTATTTACAGTTATCGCAGATGAACGCAATGGCTTTTTATGAACTCGTATCACCAGATTCAGCAATCGCTATTTTGTTAGGTAAATTCGCTTATATTTTAGAGATGTTGAATACTTCCTAATTATTTTAGGACAAGTTTTTTGACGGTATCCAGGTCAAGGCCGGTTGCCTTGGCAACCGTTGCCGGGCTCACCCCCAGGGCAAGAAAGTTCTTTGCATCTTCTTTTTTGGCTTCCTCCCGGCCTTCCTCCCGGCCTTCCTCCCGGCCTTCTTCCCGGCCTTCTTCCCGGCCTTCTTCCTTACTGACTGCTAATGCGGTGTCCTGGTCCCATTCGCCTAATAACATGTTGAATACCTCCGCGCCATGCGCCTTTAATATATCTGCCAGTATATCATGGTCTTTGCAGTATACTATAGCCATTTTTATCGCATTGTCCAGGGTATTTCCCAAATCCTGGTACTCCCGGGTCTTGGCTATGAATAAGCTGTACTTTTTTAGCCGGTCACAGTTCCGGGCTATGGCTTCGTTCCGTCCGGCATTGATGTTGTATACCGTGACCGTCAGTTCCAGCGGCAGCTTTCCCCTTGCTATGAGCCCCGCCGAGGCTGCGTCCTTGAAGGAGTCCGAGAGTTTGAGGACTTTTTTGTCGGGGTATGGGTCCCTTCCATTGTATAGAACGATACACTCCGGTTGGGGGATGAGGTACAATTTCGAGCCGTACCGTTTCTTTTCATCAAGGATCGCCTCGTATATCCGCCCAAGATACATCAGGAACCTCAGCGGCATATTGGGGTTGATGGTGCTCTGATGCTCAATGAAGATCACCAGCTTGCCGTCAATCTCGAAGCTGATGTCGTTCTTCTGCCCTTTAAAAAATACGTTTTCCAGAGTGTTTATGATAATGGGCGCTTTGGGGTCTATGGATATCCCCTCAATCGCCCCATATAGCTCCCGGAGATATTCGGGCTTTTTGAAAAGCCAGACAAATAGATTGTCTTTGTACTTGGTATTAACGCCCATTCTTGGAACCTCCGGTTCTCCCTCTACAGTACTACAAATATGGAGGAAAAAGAAAGAGCGGACGGCGAAATCCGGGGAGATCTATGCGGACAGATACCTTGACGTCCCCATAAGGGGCCTATAAACTTTCCTCCAGAGGTATGTTTGGACGATAGTATAACCGTCGTGCTGGATAGCCATGAGGTCTTGTCCGGGGTGTGCGGCGCGAATGACGGGAACCTTAAGGTTATCGAAGGTTCCCTGGGGGGGCGTATCGCAGCCCGGGGCAACGAAATACGCCTGGAAGGGGCCGGTGAGGCCGGGGTACGGCATTTCAGATGGGGCTATTTTGTCTAACAGCCCACCACCGTTACATCGTCCCCGGCTATCCACTTGAGCCGCTCGGACCAACCGGGCTTCTCCGCACGGCGGTCAAAAATCACCAGATAACATTGCGCGGGCAGGCCGTCCGCCGAAGGGCGCACCCCCGGCGACTTTGAAAGGCGCTCCCGGTAACCCAGGGTCTGTTCCAAAAGCTTTTCCATAAACTATACCCCGCTAACCGTTCATTTTACCTTTGTATAGGTTAATATCGTATCCCCTTCCTGTATTATGCGTAATGTATTGTTTTTTATTGAAAATGGAACCGGTTCCTGCTGCCCCAATATGAGTTTATTGTCTTTGGTTACAAAATAACGCAAAAAAATCTCGTTATTGACGTTTAACGAAAGATCTTTTTGAAAGGTAAAATAAACATCCTGCCCGCCTGAAACAGTTTTCCATGTTCCCAATATTTTATCCTGCGGCTTCATACATCCGGTACATAACATTACCGCTAACAACGAAAACAACAAAAACTTCATTTTCATAATTTCTGCTCCATTTTTCAAACATGATCAGAAAAACAGCGCCGGGCAGACCACGCGGTCCGGCGCTGTCCGGTAACCATTACATCAACGCAGATGATACCAATAATAAAGTTCTGTGGCGCTCAGGCTATTCCCAAAATAGGACACCGCCCAGGGCCACATGCCTAAATGCGGGAATATTTCCGAAAGAAGTTCCTGATCGCCGGTATCGTTAACACTGCCGCTGATTGACGTATACTTCGCAAATCCCCGGGGGAAAACCTCTTTCAGGTACTTGGTATTCAGCATGAAAGAGAATTTGCCATAAGGCGCATTGTTCGTTCCGACAACGCTTTCCTGCCGACCGCGTCTTTCTATAGGTCCGGTAACAAGGGTCTTTTTGCCGGTATATACGGAAACATAATTTGCATCCCGATCCTCATACCATTCGATCTGCCACAACTGGGGCGCTTCGCCGCCGAGTTCAGTCATAAAGATATTCTGAAGGGTGAATGCGCCGGGGGTGAAGAATTTTTCTATATTCAGGCCGTAGATTTTAACATCCGCAGTATCCGGTGTAGTTGAAACCGGCCAGTCCCATCCTGGCGCAGGCTTCACCCATTCCGTACCAACCAGGGCATCGGGAATTTTATTGGGGAAGTAGAATGTGCCGCTGCCGTTGATTGCCGTTTTTGCGTGGACAATACCGTTCTTTGCCCAGTTGTTTTTGCTTACCGCCTCAGGTATCCATTGGGTAGAACCGCTGCCGTTACCGGTTCCATACCAGTGAGACAAGGAAGCGTTCAGTTTGTCAAAAGCTTTTATAAAGTCCGACTTTGCCAAAGACACGGCGGATGCGTTTTTCACTCTCAAAAAGTTATTCCTGAAGGGAAGCATTCTGACAACTGTCGGGTAATCCTGCCAAAGTACTTTTCTGCCCCCGCTGTTCTGATCAGAAAGAAGGAACATTTTGTGAAGCACTGCATCGAAATTGTCAGCAGGAAAAATTTCGGTAATGAGCCAATTCCGCATATCCATTGTAAGATCGTAGGCGGACAGGTATTCAACCATGGCTTTGACCGCCCGCAGGGTCCCAAAGATATAATCAAGTTCAGCTTTTCCGACATACGTCGTTCCCGGCCCGTAGTAGTCTTCCAGGCCAAACCTGGCCTTGATAACGGGATGCAATTCTACACTCGCATTCGCCGGAAAATCATCAGCCCGGGCGGCGGCGGCCTCAAATTTGCTGCCAAATACCTCCCGCAGAAGATTCTCTATCAAGGGATTAAAACCCCCGGTATGGGAAGCGATAAGGCCCCAGAAAAGGTGATTCTTAAAAGTTTGAATATGATTTGGCTGTTGGGAAATGGCAAAATCGCTGTAGGGGGTCATAAAACCCCATGAAGCAGGACTTAGTATCGGAACGGTAAGATCCCTGCCCTCGTAGTGGGTTTCCCCGATGCTATAAGTTCCCGAGTAGGTTGTCCACCACCTTTCCCCGGCAGGATACCCGTCACAGATCCAGTCATCCAGGGTTCCGGGAGTTTGCATGTGGAAACTGCTTATTATGACACGTACTTCCGGATCTATAAGGAGACCGGCGAGTTTTGCTATGGAGGAATAGAATATGGCTTCAGGGTCTTTTGTATTTCTTTCCCATGCCTCTTCATAAAAAGCGGCTGCCGTATCGTACTGTTTAATACCAAGGTAATTCCGGGCGCTTTCCTTAAGCTGGTTAAAATCTTTTATCTCAAATTCAGCCTTTACCTCAACATTATCAGCGGGCATAGTAAAAGTATAAGGCGGATTATCAGGGAGTTGTATTTGATTTACAAAAAGCGTTCCGGCCTTAAGATCAAATCCCGGGTCCGGTACAAGGGTCAGGGTAACCTGGGTTCCGGACACTGCTGAAAGGGGGTTGGAAAAAATAATACCGTTTTTCAATTCAGAATCAATATGGATCGAATGAATGCCCGACACCACCGGTTCAAATTCCGCGGTAATGCGGGTATTAGCCCCAATCTGGGTTTGGTACCTTGTGCCTTTAATATGGAAGGTCTTGCCCATCATATCTTTGGCGTTTTCATTGAATGAGGTAAGACCGCCTGTCTTCAGTGTGTAGCCGGGGTCCGGGTTCACATACACAGTAATCCAGTCCCCCGCAATGACGTAGGACTCGCTCAATTTAAGGGAACCGTTTTGAGGAGCCGGATAAATCCGTACCGTATAGACTGATTTTGCATTTATGTCCGTCATTGAAATATTTGGGCAGGAAATAAAAACAAAAGCGGCAGCCAGCACCGGTATTCCAAACTCTATAAGCTTTCTAATCATACTAACATCCTTCAGAAGCTATACGTAAAAGAGATGGGAATGGAAATAACCGGGTCGCCCGAATACCGCGGCGAATATTTGTAGGTTGCGGAACCGGCGTTGTAGCTGTACCGCTCACTTCCCGGGAGCATCAATGAAATTCCGGTCCGCATCCTTCCGCCGCTGAATCCAAGTTCACCCCAAACAGCGAAGCCGATATCGGTGTATTCGCTGACATCGGTTATGGCTTTATTAGGATTGATACCTGCCTGAGTCAGCTTATCCTTCCCGCGAATTTCCATTCCAAAATCCAGGCCGATTTTCCAGTAACCAAGCGTGTAATAAGGCATAAGCCATATATTGACATCCGACCCTGTTTCAACAGTTTTTGCATCACCTTCCTTTTTACCGCCAAAAGCAATATCCGCCCGGACCGTAATGTTTAAGCCGGAAAGAAAAGACGGCGTCCATGATCCTGCGGCAGCAATAACAACAGGATCCTGAACCGTGTATTCGTCCTTGTTTGAATTCATGACGGGCTCGTAGGCATGGCCGTCGGTACCCACAACACGGGGATATACTTCAAGATTTTCGGATTTTGTGGTGTATTTAATGGGAATTGTCACGCCAAAGTCTGCTTTTATACCCTGAAAACGGTCAAGAAGAAAAGCTATCTGCAATATGTCAGAGTCTCTGTTTGTATTGAGGCCGATGGCAAGTTTTTTTTCAACATTTACTATACCCGCCGAATTTCCTATTTCACCCCACCTGTACGCAGAGCGGTTATTTCCGATGAACTGGAACCGGGCAAGGCCGATATCGGGGATTTTCCAGCCCGCGGCAAACTGCATCGCCTTAAACACGTCAAGGGCGCTCATAACGCGCTCACCGTCATATTCTGAATAGCTTTCATCATATTTTGTGGAAAGGGCATTGTTGTCTTCGTTGTTAAAAAGATTAAGAATTGCCCGCACATTGCTTCCCGGCGTCCCCGGTGCGTTTGAACCGAAGGCGCCCTGTATAGTAAGGCCCTGTAGAAAGGGCAGATTGTCAAAGGTAACAAAGGGTTCGATTTTGAAATAGGCTCCGGCAAAGGCATCAAAACGCTGGAAGATATTATCTTCTCCCTTGCCGCCGTTTGGCAGTATCCATGCGTTAAATTCGGAAGCGCTGAATTTACCCCGCAGATCTTCTTCCTTGAAGAAACCGGTGGTTAAGGTAAAGGGCTTAAAGGGCCGTACCCAGACCTTTGCGTTATCCCCTATACCTGCAGTTACAGAGCCGCTTCCATAATCATACTCCGAAGCAAAATCAATCCGAAAGCCTATTTTTTCGGAGGGGGCCAGTCCGTTCACGGTAAAACCGATACTCGGATTATCGGATGAAGTGTAGGTACTGGCCGAAGTGGCCGAATGATCCCCAGAAAAGGCGATTGGAGTCACAACACCACGGCCCCAGGCAGAAAAAGTTATCTGCGCATAAAGAGAAGGGACAAGAGTAATGAAAATTAACAATACTATAGACCGGATCGGTTTCATGGAATACTCCTTCATTCACAAAAAATAAGAGGGAGACAGGAAACAGGGAGTGTATTTCTCCATTCCCTGTTTCCTGTTACTCACTCATCCTGGTTCACCGGAAATCGCTGTTACAGATCTTCCGGGGTGTCAATCAAGCCTCTCCAGTCCATTGGCTTGAACCGGGGAATAGAAGGAGCGGCCGCCGTGGTTTTCCAGCCGGTATAATCGACCGTCACCGATGCGGGAACATTTGTACCATCACCATTTACAGGCGGATTTGGAATTAGTACTTTAGGGACGTCAACAGTATGGCTGGTGTTACCGTAGGTCCAGGGTGCAGGACGATGTATTTCATCCGCCTCGTAAGCGGCAATAAGCGCGTCAGGCAGCCTGCTGCGTACACGATCCGCCACCGATGGATGCCCGGGCCTTCCCCAGTTTACGCGGTAGTAGTCAAAGCGGCCAAGGGGGTCATCAATATGGTAAATGGGATCCCGAAGCTTGAAGAGATGGTAGTCACCGGGGGCTGAAGTTCCGCTGGGCAGTTCCTCGCCGCCAGCTATGCCGGCTTTGGCATCATAGTCCTTGAACACCAAAGTCGCGTGGTAGTTCCGATCCGGAGCCTCATTCCCGGTAGCCAGGGTGTGTTGCCCCAGGGTGAACATAACGCCGCTCCGCCAGATGTATTTGTACTCATTGCCTTCCATCTCTCCAAGGAACTTGTAGACTTCGTCATTGATAATCCAGGTGGCAAACTGGGAATCCGGATTGTTCCGGGGAACCCCCAACCCATCCTGGAAGAGGATGCCTCGGGGAGCAATAAGGGCGGCAAGATAATGCTGATCAAAGGGAATAGTACAGAGAAGACCATAGGGTGGCCTGAATTCGTTCCCCGTTACATGATCCATGTCAAGTCCGTAATGCAGGTCCTGGAATTCCCTAAACCGTACCGAGAACCAACCGGGACATTCATTGCGGCTTTCGGAAAGATTCTGAATACCGCCCCAATAACCCTGGTTACCCGGATAGTAGGTGCTTGGCGCCTGCCAGCCGACAAAAGGCGTAGTATCTTCGTAAGACGCACCTCCAACAGCGATTATAATCGGGGTTCTTTCGTAACTTTCAAAATACGGTGACCAGCCGCGTACCGTCCGGTACCGATAATTATCGTCGATACCCGCTGAGGGTGTTACAATAGGGCCTCCACCCAGGGTGCTTTCACCATTTTCCATTTTTTTGAGATACCAGGACTTGCCCTTAAGCAGGGAATAATCCATTATACCGGGCTGACCAATCGGCAGCGGATCCGCAGGGAGACCATTTACCCGGTAACCGGAGGGTGAAATAAAACGTTCAAGGGCGGGACCACCGGAGCCGGCTGAACCGATGGCGACATGGCCGATTTGTGATCCATTCCGGCCTTTTGCGAAGGCAGCCATAACCATGGCAGCTTTCCCGGTGCGGGAATAGCCTTGAAGTCCCACTTTCTTCGGATCGTACCAGCCGCGAAACGCTTGTTCAGTTTCGGGATCAATTTCACCATCCCCATTCAGATCTATCCCTTCCATAGCGGTGAGGACAACACTCATGCCCCAGGCATAAGACATATTGGCGGAAGCCGAATTTGGATCGGAAATATCAAGACCGAAAAGAGTAGGTACGGCGCCTGAAGCGTCGATCTCCTGAGCAAAAAGGCCATTACTGGTAAAGGTTCCGGTTCCCCCGGACCAGTTTTTTTCGCCGCTTGAGTTAAAGTACAGCCCCAGATGTCCGCGGTCTGCCGATGTTTGGGTTCCAGGTAGCGTTGTACTGATATCAAAAGCAAAGGAACGTCCCTGGTATGTTACGGTAAAGGAAGTATTGGCACTACCTTCATTTTCAAACGTAATATGAACTCCCTCTTCTTCCTTTAAGGGCGGCATAATACCATATTCATAGTATTGCAGAATACGGGAGATTTCCGCCTGACGGGCTTCCCAGTCTGCCTTGGTGACAACTTTATTGCCATTGGCAAAATGGAAAAGGTCCGGGAAGGCATGTTGATGCCCCAGGGAATTCCATACTGCCACTGAAGGCATGGTCTCAAAACTTGAAGCGTCAAAGCGGAAACCGCTATAGCCGGGATCGGGGACTCCGTAGTTACTGCCACCGAGACTGCCGCCTCCCGGTATTCCGCCCTTGGGTCCATAAATTCCTGACGGTGTCACCGCCGGGTTTTCGCAGGCCGCAAAAATGACGAGCGCTGCCGCAAGAGCACAGATCACAGAAACGAATTTCTTTATCATAATCAAAATCCTCCAAAAATTTTTAAGGCCGGGCTCCTGAGAGCCCGACTGTTCTTTATGTGTCTTTACTTACGCGTCAGTAACACAACGTAGTAAGTAAACTTTGTCTTATCTTCAGAGCTCACCTCAATAACAAGATCTCGTCCGCCGCTCAGCTGAGCTTCGGTAACTAATGTTCCCATTTCCAGAGGATCGGTTGTCTGATACAGAGTATAGGGAAGATTTGCACCAGAGCCCGGTGGATTAAGAGGCAGTACGACAGAAAGGTCCCGTCCGGGTACCAGCCATCCATACCGATAGGTAGCGCCAGGAGAAACTGTTGCGGCAATGGCAAAGGAAGTAGCCGCATTAGTGATGTCAAATACACCGCGTACACCATCCCACATTGGTCCCCGCCTGTTTCTTATCCAATCCAGATCGCTGGGAGTTCCTATTGTGGCCGCAGAACCATTAACGGTAATAGACGACATGGCATACTCCTGACGACCGTAGGCCAATTGAACCTTATAGTAATATTCCAAACCATCGGGGTTTCTCAGATGGATAACCACCAAATGACTGGTACCTATCTGGTCATCAAGGGAAATACTGCCACCTCCAAAATCTGACAGGTCTGTCCAGTCGGCAATGTTTGGCCTATTATTATCTACCTGTGCATGGTATAAACTCTTCGAGACCCCGATTTGAGCTATCTCCGCTCCAGAAAGATCGCCGGTAAAAACAAGGTCAAGATCATCCCACAGGCCGTCTGAGTTACCATCAGCCGGTTGAGTTCCCGGTCTGTATACATAATAATTCAAACCCGTAAAAGTCGGGTTTCTGGCTTCATCAAGATTTACCGGTTGTCCGTTCACCGTCAAAGTGGCAAGATCACTGCTTGGACCAATTCCAACCTTGAATGCATACCAGCCCTTATCGCCAAGCTCGTTGGTAACTTCAACCGCAATGTAATCGAGTGATACAATATCTGCCAGGACATTACTTGTCTGATACGTCAGAAGCTTATGCCCCGCAGAAGGAACATCTTCCTGGGCGTTGAAAAAATCCGTGCGCCCGTAGCGAATTACCGATGTCGGAGCTTTTGTTCCGATTGCAACAGTAACATTTGTCACGGGTGTGGCAGAGATATTCCGGGCGCCGCTTCCACTAAGCTCTGCCCCCGATCTGTGGTTCTCGCCGCCGCCAAATCCCTCGGTTCCCATAACGCCGGGAATAAAGGAAACCGGAGTACCATTATCGCCCTTGATGGTAACGTCCCCGATCGTCAAATCAACATTCTTTGCGACGAGCTTTAACTTGTAGAAAACTGTCTCACCGTTTACTGCATCGGCGCTTACCGATTTAATGTAGAGGTAGTTACCGTTAGTCACCGTAACGGTTGCGGGATTGGTGTACCCCGAAGGGAAGAGGGAACCGGCGGCAGCACCCGCTACGCCTGTGGCATAAAGAATAATGGTATCGGGATCTTCGGGAACAGCAGCAATAGCCAGGGATTGCCCTGCCTGATCGCTTCCAAACCAGATTTCGCCCTCGGCGGCCGCGGCCAGATCAGTGTTATGTGCCCCAAGTCCGGTTCCATACTGCTTTATGGGTTCTCCGTTGAGGGTTATACCTCCAACAGCGGATCTGCCGCCCAGGGAAACATCAAGAACTGTGGGGGTACTTGTGCGTACCTGAATTGCATAGAGTTTATAATCATCGTGATTTTCGGAAAAAACTTCCACCCAGAGATAATCGCCGGGATCGAAAGAGAATTGTGTTACCCTATCATCAAAATCTGGCATTACAGATGGTAACGCCTGCGCCAGGAAGACCTTCTGCCCATTCTGACCTTTTGCTACCACAACTTCGGCGTTAGACATTTGAGCAGAGGTCAGATAAACTGAGCCGGATTTTGCCGAGTCCTTGGCTTCCATCCAGTCCATACTGGGAGTACCAAGGGTTACGGTTTTCCCGGCGACCGTCACGGACGCAACCGTGGCGGTACTGGACAACTCCACTGGATCTGGACAACCAGTCAGAGCCACTGCGGCCATCACCACTAACAGAGTGATGCTGGTTCTTACGATTTCTCTCATACAAAAGCCTCCTAAAACTTTGTCCATATTTCAAAACACGTGCGGCAACGCCGCGATGTTCCTGGAACCATAGTTTCCGGCCATGGGCCGGGCAAAAATTGGATTGCGCGTATTTCTAATTGAGAAGATTGTTAAAAATGTTTGAAAAACAGAAACGGGAAAACGGTGACACAAGTGACAAGTGATTATTCGTGCAATGTTTTGATATTTAGCTATACAAATAAATGCTATGTATGTGGGGGGGCGCAGACTGACCAAAAAATCAGCAGACGGCGGATACACGGGGGAAAAATTTTCTGAAGGGGTTAAAGCCCTGATTGGGGCGGATGTAGAGGTAGTAAAACGCAACGAATTACACACGTTTGCGGTTTTGCCCAAGCGCTGGATTGTTGAGCGTTCTTTCGGCTGGCTTGAGGATTACCGCCTGCTGTGGAAAAATTGCGAACGGAAAATCCATAATACGCTGCAAGCCTCCAAGTTGGCGTTTATTTCCTTGTTATTGAGGAGATATTAAACAGGCTCTTAGATATAGATAAAAAAAGCACGATTAGATACTTGACTAAAAACTCCAAGTATGATATATTAATCTTATGACATACAGCATAGCCATGGCCGGAAAGGGCGGGGTCGGAAAGACCACCCTCTGCGGCTTATTTTTGAATTACCTGGCGGAGAAGGGCAAGGGCCCCATCCTGGCGGTGGATGCCGACCCGAACTCCAACCTGAACGAAGTCCTGGGGGTGGAAACCGCCATGACCCTGGGGGATATCCGCGAAGAAATCGCCAAGTCGGAATTTGCCGAAAAGAACCCCATCCCTACGGGGATGTCCAAGCAGGAGTACGCCAACATGCGGTTCGGCGACGCTCTGGTGGAAATGGACAAGTACGACATGCTTGTCATGGGCCGTACCCAGGGTAAGGGCTGTTATTGCTTTATCAACGACCTCCTCCGGGATCAGCTCCAGCGGTACTATAAAAACTACAACTTCATGCTGGTGGACAACGAAGCGGGCCTGGAACACATCAGCCGGGGGATTTTGCCCCCGGTGGACCTGATCCTCCTGGTCAGCGACTGCTCCCGCCGGAGCGTCCAGGCTGCGGGCCGCATCGCCGAGATGATAACCCAGCTTGATTTTAAGGCCAATAAGGTCTGCCTCATTGTGAACCGCGTCCCCGAGGGTAAGCTGGAACAGGGGGTTTTGGACGAGATTGCGGAGCAAAACCTCTCCCTTATCGGGGTGATTCCCCTGGACGAGTCGGTCTATAAGTACGATGCCGCCGGGAAAGCCCTGGTTTCCCTGCCGGAGGACTCCCCGATAAAAAAAGCCCTGGGGGAGATCGTGGGAAAACTAGGTATATAGAACAAAAATTTCGCTTGACAAACCGTCAATTTGCCTCCATCATGAATTGATAAATGTTTATATATATCGGAAAATAATCCAATATATATAACAATTTTAGTCAACAACGGGATTTTTTTCCTGTTATGAAAGCATGTTTTTAAGGAGACGTAAATGGCGAAAGTTTCAGACATTCTGAAAAAGAAGAAGCACACATTCTCTTTTGAGGTGTTCCCCCCCAAAGAGGCCGATGGTGTTCCCAAGCTGCAAAAGGAATTGGATCAATTATTCCAATTAGACCCGGATTTTATTAGCTGCACCTATGGCGCCATGGGCACCAATGTCGGTGAATCCAAGGCAATTTGCAAGTACATCGTTGACCACAAGGTGAACTGCGTAACCCACTTTACCGTTATTGGTAAAACCTCTGCGCAGTTGAAGGCGATTTTCAAGGAATATGTGGACATGGGTGTTGATAACGGCCTTGCCATGCGCGGTGACTTCCAGAAAGATCCCGCCACCGGCGATATCAAGACTTCCACCGACGGCGAATTCCAGCACGCCAACGAGCTTATCGGGTTCCTGCACAAGGAATTCCCCAATGTGTGCCTTGCCGGCGCGGGATATCCCGAACGGCACCTCCTGGCCCCCAGCCTTGAAAGTGACATCAAATACCTCAAGATGAAACAGGACGCGGGCGCCGAGCTCATTATGTGTCAGACCTGCCATGATGTGGTTGCCTACGAGAAGTGGATTGCCATGGCCCGGAAGGCCGGTGTTACCATCCCGATTGTCATCGGTATTATGCCCATCCTTAACCGCCGGAACGCCATCGACATGACCATCCCCGGTTGTATCCCCGTGGAACTGTCCCGCATCGTCGGCCAATACAGCCCGCCCCCGCCCCCGCCCAAGACCGCTTCCGAAGATGTCCAGAACCAGTACAAGGCCCTGGAGAAGAAGTATGCGGCGGAATTCGAGAAGTACGGCATGGAGTACACCATCAACGAAGTAAAGCAATACCTGAAGACCGACCTTCAGGGCGTACACTTCTATGCGCTCAACAAAGCGGAAAAAGTTGCTCAGATCGTTCACGACGGTGACCTTAAAACGCTCTGTACTAAGTAAAGACCGGGGGACCGGTTCCGGGGAATAGCTCCGGGAGGTCCCCCCTTCTTGTATTGCATTTGTTAAACAACCGCGTCGTTGACGCGGTGTTACTAGTACAAACCCCCCTATTGAGGAGACAGAATTATGGCTAAAGGTTCAGATGCGGTGAAGAAATTCCCCGGTTCCGACATTGAAATCGCCCAGGCGGTTTATCCCGAACATGCGTACGATATTAAAGAAATCGCCGCAAAATTGGACATCCCTGATAAGTACATCGAGCAATACGGCAAATACAAAGCCAAGATTGACTATAACTACCTGAACAACGAGCTTAAGAGCAAGCCCGACGGCAAGCTCATCCTGGTAACGGCCATCACCCCCACCCCGGCGGGCGAAGGCAAGACCACCACCACGGTCGGCGTTTCCGACGGTCTCGCCAAGCTTGGCAAGAAAGTCGTTGTGGCTCTGCGCGAACCCTCCCTCGGGCCGGTATTCGGCGTCAAGGGCGGCGCAGCAGGCGGCGGCTGGGCACAGGTTATCCCCATGGAAGACATCAACCTCCACTTCACCGGTGACTTCCATGCCATCGGCGCGGCGAACAACCTCCTCGCGGCCATGATCGATAACCATATCTATCAGGGCAACAAGTGCAACATCGACCCCCGCAAGATCATCTGGCACCGCTGCGTGGACATGAACGACAGGCAGCTCCGCTTCATCGTAGACGGTCTCGGCGGCAAGGCCAACGGCGCCTCCCGTGAAGACTGGTTTGATATCACCGTGGCTTCCGAAGTCATGGCTATCCTCTGCCTCTCCAAAGACATTGACGACCTCAAAGCCCGCTGTGCGAAAATCATCGTCGGCTACACCTATGGCAAGCAGTCGGACGGCAGCGAAAAACCGGTTACCGCCGGCCAGCTCAATGCCCAGGGCGCCATGGCTGCCCTGCTCAAGGACGCCCTCAAGCCGAACCTGGTACAGACCCTGGAAGGCACCCCGGCGTTTATCCACGGCGGACCCTTTGCCAACATCGCCCATGGTTGTAACTCCATCATGGCTACCCGGCTTGCCCTCAAGATGGGTGACTATGTGGTTACCGAAGGCGGTTTCGGCGCGGACCTCGGCGCGGAAAAATTCCTCGACATTAAATGCCGGTTTGCAGGCCTGAAACCCAATGCGGTCGTTATCGTCGCAACCGTCCGGGCTCTCAAGTCCCACGGCGGCGTTGCCAAGGCCGACCTGAACAAAGAAAACATTGAAGCCCTCAAGAAGGGTCTCCCGAACCTGCTCCAGCACGTAAACAACATCAAAGAAGTGTACAAGCTGCCGGCGGTTGTCGCGATCAACGCCTTCCCGTTGGACACCAAGGCCGAACTCGACCTGGTGGAAGCGGAATGCAAGAAGCTCGGCGTCAACGTAGCCCTGTCCGAAGTGTGGGCAAAGGGCGGCGAAGGCGGTCAGAAACTGGCCGAAGAAGTGGTCAAGCTCGCCGAACAGCCGAACCAGTTCACCTTCAGCTATGACGAAAAAGCCTCGATCAAAGACAAGATCGAGGCCATCGCCAAGAAGATCTACCATGCGGACAATGTGAACATCCTGCCCTCGGCGCAGAAGCAGATTGCCCAGCTTGAAAAACTTGGCATGGACAAGGTGCCGATTTGCATGGCGAAGACCCAGTACAGCTTCACCGACGATCCCAACATCAAGGGCGCGCCGAAGGGCTGGACCCTCACGGTTCGTAACATCAAGATTTCCAACGGC
>BNUR01000068.1 GCA_025997495.1 Spirochaetia bacterium
AGGCTGTCCAAGCTGTTTTGATTGGGGGCGGAGCTGCGGGAATAGGCAAATTAAATATTTTATTCTTCGCCATACCAATTAAGTTTACGGGTAAGAAACATAACTAACGCGATTACTACAAAAGTGCCAATAGAACCAATAAGCAGCGCATATGATTCCGCATTGAGAACCGCATAGAGAAGAATATATGATATAAATACAACCAACCCCATATACCAGCTTTTATTACCGGAGGGTAATAAAGAACGCGAATAAAGTGTCATCATTATGGTTACCGCTAATGCCGCAATAAGATATGCCGTATAAAAAGGCATTTGTTCAGATAATGAAAGCAATAAAAGATAGAAAACCGCATTACCTATACCGGAAAGTAAATAAGGAACCGGATGAATACGCTTTTTCGTGAATATTTCCAGCAAAAACAGGGTTAAAAACGGAACAATCAAAAACAAAATCGCGTATTTTACCGCCCGTGTATTTAATGCATAGGTATCTATCGTACGGAAAAAGTTTACCCCGAATAATGAAGCGGTATAATCATTACCATCATTATATTCCTTCCAAAAAAGCGGAACATCACGGCTTAAATAACTAATATCCCAGGATGCGGAAAAATCATTGCCGGTGATGTTTGATTCACCCGGCAGAAATGCCCCTTGAAAAGAAGGCGAATTCCAATCAGAAGCAATACTGACATGGGTGTCCTGCCCTATTGGTAATACTCTAATATACTGCCCTCCTTGTATTTCGATATTAATATCAAATACTGATTCACTGTTTTCAAAGCGGCTTAGCGCTGCATATATTCCACTGCCGGATTTATTATCACGGCCATAATTAACCAGTCCATGTCCACGATTGCCCGGCTGAAAAAAGAGTTCGCTATTATTCCAAGTTGATGCATTAATTTTGCGGATACCCTTCTGACTGGAAAGAGCAATGATTAATTCCGCCTGATTTAAGGAAATACTTTCATTCGGTAAAAGTTCCGAAACAGCCATTGCCGGATCAAAACTACCGCTTAACGAAAATGTTCCTGAAAAAAGAGGCACAGAAAATATACTCCGTTTACGAACCTCAGTTTTGAAAACGGCGGCAATATCCAGTTTTTTGGGGCTGAGTACAAGCGTAAATGGAGTTTTAATAATTTCAATTTTTTCTCCCTCTCTTTCTGTTTTAGTACGCACTTCTTCTGTTTTAACACCGGGGATTGTTATAACAGGCCCCGCTTCTATAAGCTGTTTCCCCCATGCTTCCATTATATCCGATTCAGCGCCCGCTGCGGTTCTTCCCCGTTCATTGACCAATCCGCGTATCATATTCAACGGAATAAGTAAAAGTAAGATTAACGCTATGAGCATAAGTACTTTAAAAGTATACCCCTGGGTAAGTTTTTTAGAAACCGATAATTTAGAATTATCCATATAGTATATCTCCTTAGGTAAGAATTATATAAAGAAAAATGTATAATGTCAATGACTATAGTATTTCTTTCGCTTAACGTGAAAAGTTTACGACGGTTTTAATAACGTACCGGAGAAAAAACGCACAAGATATTAATGGAATACGTCACATGGTATGGGGAAATTAAAACGGAATAACTATAGCGGGAAAATATACGGTATAGAAAATCTCTCCATTGCCGGGTATACTTTTCAGCTTGCTGCAATGGGACGACTTCTGAACCCCACGGCGATGGGGTTCATCACGTATCTCCTGTCACTTCTTCAGTCCCTCATTCTTAAAAGGGTTAAAGCTTATCCCCACATCATAGGTGTCCACCGACTCGGCCTTTTTCAGTTTGAATACTGCCAAATAGGTCATCGGGGTCATGATCACCTCGATAGCGCATTTCAGGAGGTAGTTGGTCAGCACCAGGGACGCAAAAAGTTCCCAACCAAAGACCCCGGTAAGGCTGGCGATAAAGACGAACACCAGGCTGTCCAGCAGTTCCCCCACCAGGGTACTGCCTATGGTCCGCACCCAGAGCAGCCGCCCCTTCATTAGGACCTTCACCCGGGAGAGGACTACGGAATTGGAAAATTCCCCCACCAGGTAGCCGGCGAGGCTTGCCAGGGCAATGCCCCCGGTGCTCATGCCGCCAAGGATGGCGTCATAGGCGGCGGACCCGGCGTAGGCCTCCCACTCGGCGTCTGCGGGGAGAAGGCGGAGGAGGAGAAAGACCAGGGACGATACAGCTAAGGCGGCAAACCCTGTCCAGATAACCCGGCGGGATGCACCGAAGCCGTAGACCTCGGTAAGGATATCCCCGAAAACGTAGGACAAGGGGAAGAGGAGGGTGCCGCCGTCAAAGGCAAGCCGTATGCCTGCGAGGGAAAAGCCAAGGTCCACGATTTTTGCGGAGGACGCCACATTGCTGACGATGAGGACGGTCACGAAAAAGGCCATGACCAAGTCCAGATAACGGAAAGAACGGTTCACAGGATGCTCCTTGTTTTGGTAAGGCGGGTAACAGGATGACCGCCGCGGCATTTGCAAGGTACTTTAGTACCCGGTACCCCGGCCGCTGGAATACCGGGAACAGCCTAGCATAAAGCCGGGTAAATGTCTACTATAGAGTATAGCATGAATGAAAACTTTCTCGTAAAACACAAACGCCATGTTGTATTATTTTTTCTTTTTGAGATTGTTTTTTCTGCCCATGGTGAAACAACGGCCATTGAAAAATTCGATACTAAATTCTCACTTGGGTTAAACGGAAGTTTTAACTTTGTTGTATTTAACAATCAAAATAATTTTTCCACTTCAAATGCCCCTGCGTATCTTGGGCTTTCATTCGGTTATAAAGACTATTCTGCTTCTTTTAATATTGCCCTTCCTTTCACGTATGACAAAACACCCGGAACACGGGCGCCCTTTGACGCGGGTTTTGTTCTTTACCAGGAACATTGGAGCGAAGAAATAAAAGTCAAGTTTTATGATGACTGGATCTTCGAAAAAAATCCGTTTGACATGCAGCTCATTACGGGCTATTTACAGGGATTATATATAGTTAATTCAGACAATTTTTCATTACGCGCCGCTTACCCCATGAACCGGCTGCAACGGACATCATCGGGGAGTTTAATTGCAGGCGGCAACATTCGGGTAACTACCATGAAATCAAATAGCATTGTTCCCTACAATGAACGGTGGTGGGGTGTTTCGCTCGGCCCGTGTATCGGCTATTCGTATACCGTTGTTATGAAAAATCTGTTTTTTCTAAACTTCTATATATTAGGAGGCGCCGCGCTGGGATTAGATTGTGTTGAACCGGGCGTGTTTTTCTCACCCTTTGTAATACCTAAAATTGCTGTCGGGAAACACAACAAAACGTGGTCTATAAATTTTGTATTGGAATTTGACTATTTGTCATTTATTGGGAAAAATATTTCGCATGATTTCTTCCTGTTCAATTCAGCATCATTAGGAGGGGTAAAAAGATTTTAATGCATTATTTTTCTAAAAACCCCATGAAAGACCAGCGGCAAAAAACGCGGATGATCCCGTATATGCCGTCATACCCCGCCGTGATTGAAACTTCCCCTTTCTGCATCCGGTCCACCGCGGCGGCCAGCAGTTCCCCGCGTATGCCGGGACAGTTCAGCTTTTCAAGCTCCCCGATACTCAGGTCTATTAGGATGGCAAATTCGCTGCCCGCCTTTTCGATGAGCTTTCCATAAGCCGCTTTCACCTTTTTTGACGCAACCCCCACACCAAGGAGTTCCCCCAGTATTTCCTCCAGGGGTATGAGGGACCGGTAGGGGCGGCGTCGAACCAAAGGTTCGCTGGGGCCACTTGCAACGAAGTTCCCCACGCAGGGGGCGTCTTCGCTTACCGGTTGGCCTGCCAGTTCCCGAACCCGGCTCAGAACCCCCGGCGTCAGAGGGTTGCCGCAAACCGGGCAGCAACCGGCAGCGGCGGCGCTTTCTTCCGGGATAAGGGAAATATCGCAGGCCCGGTGCCCATCGTAATGGTACTTCCCCTCCTGGGGGAAAAATTCCAGTGTCTCAATGATGGCCGGGCTGCCGGAAACAGCGCCTGGCGCCTTTAAGGCCGCAGTCAAGGCCGGATAAGAAGGTTCCATCTCAAAGACCGTGGCTTCCCGGCCCAGCTTGTTCGGGGAATGAGCGTCGGAGTTGGAGATTATGGCGAAGCGGTCAAGGGATTTGACGGCCCAGTTCATAGGCGGGTTGGAGGAAAGGCCCGTTTCTATGGCGTGAATGTGGGGCGAGAGGTCCCGGTAACATTCATCAATGGAGTCGAAGCCAGAGCGGGCGCCCAGGACGGAAAACCAGGGGGTCCAGATATGGGCGGGGATAAGCATCGACCGGGGATCCGTTTCAAGAAGCATCTCCAGGAGGTCACGGGAATCCAAGCCCAGGATAGGCCGCCCATCGGAACGGATGTTGCCGCCGGTCTTTTCCAGCCGGGCTTGAAAGATGGCGGCGGATTCCATGCCGGGGAGCAGTATCACATGGTGAACCTTCCGGGTTTTCCCGCCCCGGCTGTAAATCGTACTGACTTCCCCGGTCAGCACAAACCGTACCGGCGCCGTTTCCGCCGGGTGGGGAAGTCCTTCCTCCATGGCAGCACTTCGGTCAAAATCCTTCCGCACATCCTCTTTCAGGATGTAGAAACCTTCTTCTGCGGGAACCAGCGCCTCCTGTAGATCCGCAAGCCACTGCGGGTGGGTGCAGTCACCGGTTCCCGCCAGGTTAATGCCCTTGATCCGCGCCCACCGATCCAGGTGCGCCGGGGAATTCCGCCTGCTGGTAGCCCGGGAGTAGGGGGAGTGGAGGTGGAGGTCTGCGATGATGCGCATGAAAACAGTATACCCGAATTCACCCTATAAAAAAAACATGATTACGTGATATAGTGGGGAAAGGGATGAAGATCAGAATAGCGCCTTTGGATAATGCTTTGTATACCCTTGGCTTTTTCGCCAAAACCCTTCACGGCGTTGGGGTTTTTATGCTCCGGGGGCAGGCGGCGTATAAAATTCTTATCATGCAGATCCTCTTTACCTTTGTGGAGGCCCTGGGGATTGCTTCCATGCTGGCCCTGGGGATAGGCGCCGGGGTGTACGTGATCGGGATGCCCCTCCTTTCAAGCCTTTCCCAGGAAAAACTTATCTATACCATGCTGATCATCATCGTTACCCGGGAATTGGGGCCCCTGCTGGCGGCCTTCATCATTATTGCCCGGTCGGCCACGGCCATTGCCACTGAACTGGGGGGGATGGTTATTTCCCATGAGGTGGAGGCCTATATTTCCGTCGGGGTTGACCCCATAGACCACCTGGCGGTGCCCCGGTTCCTGGGGGTAACCGTCTCTTTATTCCTATTGAACATCTACTTTTCCGTTTTCGGCCTGGCGGGATCCTTTGTGGTGGTTCAGTTTTTTAACCCCATGTCGGCGGCCTACTATTTCAGTAACATCCTTGAGGTTCTGACCATTCAGGATATAATCATTTCTATGGTAAAGAGTGTCAGCTTCGGGATGATTATCGCGATTCTGGCGATAACCAGCGGTTTTTCCGTGGAACGGGCCAGCACGGAGATTCCCGTGGTGGGACTTAAAGCCGTGGGCTCTTCCTTCTTGTGGTGCATCCTGGTGGATGGGCTGCTTATAGCCCTGTATTATACGGCGCTGAGCTAGTGGCGGCGGGCACTATGGCGGAACCTATCATCGAAATGAAGGATGTATCATTCTCGGCGCAGAACAGGGAGATTGTCCAACATACCTCCCTGCAATTTGAGGAGGGGAAAACCACGGCTATCGTAGGGCCCTCCGGGGAGGGGAAAAGCACGGTACTCAAGCTGGCGGCGGGGCTTCTGGTTCCCTCAGGGGGGGCGGTGTTTTTTCAGGGGAAGAATATGGCCGCCATGGGCCGGGCGCAGAATATGGCCTTTCGCCGGGAAGGGGCGGTGGTTTTTCAGGACTCGGCCTTGTGGGCGAATCAGGATCTGTTCCAATGCCTGGAACTGCCCCTGAAAATACACTTCCCCAAAATGAAACCGGCGGATCGGAATGCGCGTATCAATGAGGTGGTAAAGGAAGTGGGGTATATAAAGGACATCCATATCCGGCCCGCCATGCTGAGTATGGGGGAGCAGAAACTTATCGCCTTTGCCCGGGCCATGCTGTGCCGTCCGCGGCTGCTGTTCCTGGATGAATGGACCGAATCCCTGGACGATACCGCCGCCAAACGGCTTATCGGCCTGGTAAAGAAGCTTCAGGCGGAAAAGAAGACCATCATTTTTGTAAGCCATAATCTGCAGATTATTAAAAACATGGCGGACACCATCGTTACGATTGTGGGGGGCCGGCCGCACCTTGTCTTGACCAAAGATCAGTTTGTGGAAAATGAAAATTTATCCGAAATTATTGAGAGAGGGGTAGTCGGGGAACCCCAAGAAAACGCCCGGGGGGATACCCTATGAAATTCAGGATAAAGCACGCCGATAAAATTGTGGGTCTGTTCATTATCGTTGCCCTGGGCATCGTGATTTTTGCGATCCTCATGATTGGCAGCAAACACCGGTGGTTCGCCAGGGACGGTCTCTACAGAACCTACTTTGAATCCGCCTCGGGACTGAGTACCAACATGTCGGTGCAGTACAAGGGCTTTACCATTGGGAATGTGAAAAAAATTGACCTCAACGCCGAGGATAAGGTGGAGGTTTATTTTACTATTTATGATACCTACCTTGATCGTGTCCGGGAGGGTTCCCTGGTGGAGCTCCGTTCCAGCCCCATTGGCCTCGGGGGGAGCCAGTTGATCTTTTACCCCGGGGTTGCGGGGACGCCGATGGAGGGGGATATTATCTACAATATCAATTCCGACGAGGGAAAGCTGCTTATTGAAAACGGGCTGGCATTTGTACCGAACCAGGATGACAGTATTACTATCATTGTGAACCGGGTGAATACCCTGCTGGGAAACATCAACGGCATGGTGACCCAACTCCGGAATGCCTTCCGTGGCGCCGATACATTGGGGACCCCCGACAGCACCCCCCTGGGCGGTATCGTGACCGGCGTACAGGGCGCCGTCAAGGACGCATCTTCCCTGATAAGGAATGTGGACGGATCCCTGGAGCCCATCCTGATGGATGTGGATGAGGTCATCGCGAAATTAAATGAAATCCTCACCCAGGCGCAGTCGCTGCTCGGCGACTTGAAGGTGGTTACTACGGAACTGGCCAATCCGGACAGCCTGGTGCTTACCGCCCTGAGTACCGATGGCGCCATATACACCAACATTGAAAAATCCCTCGGTGCGCTTGCGGGAACCCTAACGAACATAGAGGCCACCGCCGCCTATTTACCGGCCCAGGTCATGCCCCAGGTGATGGGGCTTATCACCGAGGTTCGGGAAGCCCTGATAAGCGTGGAGGATGTCCTTACCGGCCTGCGGAACAACCCCCTGCTGAAGAACGGAATACCCGAAAAGGTTCAAGGCGGGACCGGGGGAACCAGCCCAAGAGATGTAGCGTTCTGAGAAAAGAATATGCCTGGGGAACCATTACTGGGGGGAGGAGATGAAAGCACGGGGCGGCTCCTGTTCACCCCACTGCGTGGGGTTCAAAAGTCGCTCGCCCCATGCTTCCCTCTCCTCCCCCAATACCATGGCGGAGGCATATTCTTTTCTCTCTGGTTGTGTATACGGCCTTGGGGAAGAGAAAGAGAAGAGAATGAACTTGTGAAAAGGTACATTGAACCAAATGTTTGCGAATATAGCGTGGAGGAAGTAATGAAAGTTAGTGAAGTAACTACGGAGCGGGAGGAGACGGGGTGTGACGGGCCGAATGCATATGGGATTCCCAAGATCTTGCTTGCGCAAGGGCGTGTACGGAGACCCTTTGGGCCCCCTGGGGCCGGGGCTCCGGGAGCAGATTCCCCCATCCGCATGAGCGCCCGGCACACCCCGTCTCCTCCCGTTTCTAAAGTGATCCTATTAATCGCAGTAGTACTGTTTGTTGCGGCAGGCTGTTCTTCATTGCCAAAGGGGCAGCCTGAGGTGCGGAGGACGCGGAGAAATGCGCATACCCAGCTTGAGGCCGCCAACCGGGAAGCGGATCGGGGTAATTATGTGGAGGCGCTGTCTTTGATCAAAGAAGCCCGCCGGCTTGCGGTTAGCGCCGATGACCCGGCCCTGCTCGTGGAGACCGGACTTTCCCAGGGGAACATTGCCGGCTATATGGGCAATGCCGGCGAAGCCCGGGCGTTTTTTGATGCCGCCCTGGCGGAGGCGGAACGGGCCGGGGATAAGGAACTGGCTGCGGTGAGCCGGATCTACATAGCCAGAAGCCGGCTTCAGGGCATGATTGCCGAAGGTAATTCCGATGATGCCGGGGAAATACGGGATCAGGTGCGGCAGGAACTGGCGGTGATAAAATCATCCCCGGTCGCCATTGCCATGTGCTGGACACTTATCGGTTTAGCGGAGAAAGAACTGGGGAATTGGAATGATGCGGAGAAGGGGATTAAAACCGCCCTGGATATTCATGTTAAGGAAAAATCCCTGGAACTGGCGGCCTATGACTGGTACCTTATCGCTTCGGTACGCTCGGTGGCAGGACAGTATGCATCGGCTCTGGACGCTCTGGAGCGGGCTCTGGACTATGACCGCCGGACGGAAAACTCCTACGGCCTGGGAACGGATTGGAAGGCCATGGGAGATGTGTACACAAAGATGGGTAATGCCGCCAATGCGGAAAACGCCTACCGCCGTTCTGAGGAAATTTTCCGGTCTATTAAATAGTATTGAAAGGAGCAGTCTTTGAAAAATCCAATTATAAAACTTGCGGGGACGGTACTTATCGCCGGACTCTGTATGGGATGCGCCAGTTTCAGGCGGCAGAAATCCATAGATCTTTCCTCCCATTTGCCCCTGGGCATTATTACGGTGGTGTCAAATCACAATGTCTATTGGGAAGACGAGGATCCCGATGCTTCGGAGCTTCTTAAGACGACTAAGGATCCCGAAAAAACACGAACCTTAAAGGCGGATACCCTTATTACCGATGCGGAGGCTATTCTCCGGCAAAGTTTTTTCGATGCGGGATTAAGCGCGCCGGCGTCGAAGGAACAGGTTACCGAGTCCGGGGCCTATGCCAATGCGAAACGAAGGCGCGAATGGAACAATAAAAAAATCGTCACCGCCGATGGCTACGCACCTGTTGATTACAGGGATAAAAACTTTGCCGCAGCCCTGGCGAAAGAAACCGGGGTTAAAGCGGGGATATATATTGCCTTTGATTTTTCCAAGGCCATGGCGACAGGAATAGGTAAAACCGGCAATTTCCGGGCTCAATTGTATATGACGGCGATCATCGTTGATGAAACGGGCAGGGTACTGTACAGGAAGAATCACTTTGTGAGCAGTGACGAACGGATACCGGTAAAGCTCCGGGCCTTTAATGAAAACGAACTGTTGGATCTGTTCAGATCCAACATTGCCGAAGCCTGCTATCTTTTTATTCAGGAGATAGGAGAATAGAGGCTTATGGTTTTACCGTTTTTTGCCGATACTCAGTAAACTATGTTTTCTCAACTTAAATTTGCCCTTCCAATCCTATTGCTGATTCTTCCTGTTTCGGCGGGCGCCCAAAGTGTAGCGGTTATCCCGCAGATAGCCGGCTCGGCGCCGATTAGGGAAAGCGCCAAACCGCCGTTTCCGTCCTTTTATTTTACGGAATATTTCAACATCTACGAGGCCCAGGAAGCGGCTCGGCCTTATTGGGCGGCTTCGGAAACGGAGATTAAAACCCAGGCACGGATCCGGCAGGAAAATACCTCCATGCTTCTGAATAACGATATTCTGGCTTTCTATGGGCATCCCCTTTCCCGGAACATGGGGATCCTGGGGAGGTATCCCATTGCGGAACTGGATGCCCGGCTCACCAAACTTGCCCGGGACTATGAGGCGGTGAGCGGCGGCCGGACTGTGCGCAAAGCCTTCTATATTATTTTTGGAACCGTCTGGCCGGAGGGGGAAATCGGCATCATCAGGGAACCGGTTCTACAGGAATGGATACAATACGCCCTGGAGCACGATATTCTGATATTCATCGACCACCAGATTGGGCGCTACGATCCCGTGGCATCCCTCAAGCGGATGCTTCCCTACCTGCGTTATCCCAACGTGCACCTGGCCCTGGATCCGGAATGGCGGACCGCAAAGCCCATGAAGGAAATCGGCTCCGTAACCGCTGCGGAGCTTAACACCGCCCAGCAAGTAATGGAAGAATACCTGATAGAAAACCAAATACCCGGGGAGCGGATGCTGGTGATCCACCAGTTTAAACCCTGGATGATAGAGAACCGGAACAACGTGCGCGCGGGCCGTGACAAGGTTCGGCTGATCCACTGCGCCGACGGCTTTGGCAATCCCGCCCAGAAACGGGCCGCCTATGCTTCCAATGCGGAGGCGCGCAACATACCCCTTAAGTCATTCAAACTATTCTACAACTTTGAAATTCCCGGGGCAGGATACGATGCGCCGCTTTTGTCCCCAAAACAGGTGTACGACCTGAACCCACGGCCTTATCTGATAATGTACCAGTAGGAAGCGTCGGTGGATCTGTATAAAAACGAACATATCCTGCTGCGATACGCAGAAGAAAAGGACACCGCGATTATCCTGGAATTTATCCGGGGCCTGGCGGAATACGAACATCTCCTGGATCAGGTGGAGGCCGCCGAAGAAAGCTTGCGGAAATATATCTTCCGCGAAAACAAGGCCGCCGTGATCATCGCCGAATACGACGGCGTTCCCGCGGGGTTTGCCCTGTACTACTCCAATTTTTCTACTTTTTTGGGACGCCCCGGGATCTATATAGAAGATCTGTTTGTGAAGCCCGGGCTGCGGGGCAAGGGGCTGGGGAAAGCAATGCTCACCTGCCTTGCATCTCTGGCGGTGGAGCAGGGCTACGGACGGCTGGAGTGGTCATGCCTCAACTGGAACGAACCTTCCATTGCGTTTTATAAAAAACAGGGCGCCCAGCCCCAGAGCGAGTGGACCACCTACCGGGTTACGGGGGAAGGGCTTACAAAGCTTGCGGGGGAGCTGGGCTCGGGGGATTGAGAACCCTTCCGTAAAAACGGGAGACTTTTTTTGTTGCGATTTTTCATTCCCATGGTATACTTGGAAAATGGATTTTAAATCACTGCGCTACGTTATTGCCGTGGCGGAAAGCGGCACGATTTCGGCGGCGGCAAAAACATTGGGGATTTCCCAGCCTTCGTTAAGTAAATACCTTTTCAACCTTGATGATAGCCTGGGGGTCAAGCTGTTTAACCGGAGTGGCGGAAAACTTGCGCCCACCTACGCCGGTGAACGATACCTGGTGGGAGCACGGCAGATACTGGATATTGCCGTAGGGCTGGATGCCATTTCCTCCCGGCAGGATAGTGTTTTGCGTATTTCCTGCCCCCCCTTCGAGGGCGCTTACATCCACCCCGCCGCAATACAGCAGTTCTGCGAAAAATACCCCGGCTTCCGTTTGACCGTGCTTGAAAACAACGATGGTATGCCCCTGCTGCAGGAAGGCCAGGCGGATCTGGCTATTACCAATTACCCCATACAAGCCGAGGGCTTTGTTTCAGGATTACTGGTACAGGATGAAGTACTGTTGGTAAGCGCCGCGAATCATCCGGTCAGCAGGATGGCGGGTTGGAAGGCGGGGTGCAAACAGCCCTGGGTGGACGTCAACCTGCTGCGGAATGAACCTTTTATCCAGCTCTTTCCCGATCAGTCCACCCGGCGGCTCTCGGACGAACTGCTCCGGCGGGAACATATTGAATACCGGGTATTGATGCAAACCAGGAGTACCATTAATGCAATCCGTGTTGCGGCAACCGGCGCGGGTGTCTGCTTTGTTCCGGAAACGGGTATACGGGGCTTTACCTTTCCGGAACTTCCCGCGTTCTTTTCCGTGGGTGATCCCCTGGTTATGGACGTATGTTATACCTATAACAAAAATCATCCTAACGCCGAATTAATAGAAATTTTTATAAACCTGGCGCAGGCCTTTTTATAGCGGGGGGGCTGGTATGGATTTCAGGGATCTGACGTATTTCATCACCGTGGCCCGGGAGCAGAATATTTCCCGCGCCTCAGAAAAACTGTTTGTTTCCCAGCCGGCCCTGAGTGAAACCATTGCGCGGCTGGAAAAACGGGTTGGCTGCGCCTTGTTCCTCCGGCAGCAGCACGGCCTTATGCTCACCAAAGAAGGGGAGGCCTTTGCGGAAACCGCGCGAAAAATTATACAGATAAAGGATGAAATGGAGGAGGAAATACATACGGTTACCCGGGGGTATTCCGGACGTATCCGCCTTGGGATCTCCCACCTTTTCAGCGGCGTACTGCTTCCCAAGGCGCTGCCGGAATTCAGGATCCAGCGTCCCAATGTGGAGATCGTGGTCAATAACCAAACATCTTCGGTGCTGGAACGTATGTTAATGGATGATGAACTGGATGTGGTAATCATGGTTGAATCCAAACCCAATGAACAGTTGGTTTTACAGGTTCTTTTTTATGAACAAATACTCCTGGCGGTTTCCCCCCAAAATCCCATAGCCGCTCTGGGGGTTCCCGACCCCGGAGAGGACTATCCCTTTCTCTCCCCGGAACTGCTCCAGGGGCAGCTATTTATTTTGTCCCAGGAAAAGATGCGTCTCCGTGAATCCGCCGAAGCATTTTTTGCGGCGGAAAACATTTCCTACAAGACCGGCATCATCACCGCCAGTGTTGAAACCGCAAACCGGTTGGCGGCGTATAACTCCGGCATTGCCTTTATCCCCGCCATCTACGCCGAAACTATAGACACCTCCCCAAAGCCCTCTTACTTTACCACCGGCGACAGCCTGAAAGACTGGACCGTTGCCATAGGCTGGCGGAAAAAGCACAAACAGGATCAGTTACTCCAGGATTTTGCGCGGATATTTAAAGAAAGTATTTGAGCCGGTTCCAAAATGAAGAAAAGAGAAGGAAAGGGTATGAGGTTGAGGGTATGGAAAAGAAAAATCTCACCCTCAAACCTCACAAGTGAACGCCTATGGCGTCTGGTACCTTTTTCTTATCCCGCCATTCTTTGGCAGTCATACCGAAAAGGGCAACATTAAGGACATTGCGGTAGTACCGGGCTTCATTTGCATAAATGTAACTATTCAGCCAGAAATATTGTCAAAAACAGGCTCTATATGGCATAAAATAGCGTTGAGATGATGTTTTTCAAGAAGTAGTATTACTGTGTTTTTTAAATATGTGTGTAAATGGCACTAAAGTGGGTGTTTTATAGATATAAACGGCTGGTTTTCTGGCTGAATAGTTACGCATAAATAATGGTTGTTTGACGCTTTTCGAGTTCCGGGGGGATAAGGTTCGCTTTTATGGCGTCCGTATGAATATGATAGTTTATCTTGGATAGTTCCCGTTTGGCCGACCAGCCGAGTAATTTTTGTTCTTCATCCTTTAGGCGCTGAAACTCTTTTACTAAAACCTGAATCCGTATGAAATAACGCCCAAAACCGCAGGATTTGATTTTTTGCCTGATTTTAGCTGACTATGGTACGTTGAACATTATTTCAACCCGCTAAAATAGTATGGAAACCAGTAAATCAATTATTTTATTCGCAAATAATCGTGAATAATCAATCCAGAAAATTATTCGGGCAGACCTGTCCCTGTGCTCAAATCCTTGAGCGAACTATTTTTTACTCACCGCAAATCAAAAGCAAAATTCAGTTTGTCAAACACAGGCGTCCAGGGATTACCTTCCCATATCTTGATCATAAGCGTCCCCGCATGGCTGACCACTTTGCAGGCCATGCGGATTATATCACCGATTACCTTCCCCAGCCTCCGGCGTTTGCTTTTTATCCCCTCCGGTACCAGATCTTTTTCAGCCAGCGCAGACTGGCCTATAAACCTCAGTATGTTGAAGGCGCACATGGCCAGGGCCAGTATTATCTGATTAACTGCGTATTTCCCCGACGGCAGCCGCTCCACCCCCATGTCGCTTTTCAGTTCGCTGTGAAATTGTTCCATCGTCCCGTGCGCGTGATAGAGTTCAATAACTTTTTCCGCGCCCACCGCAATGTTCGTCCACCACGTATTGACTTCAAGATTGGGCAGCAGTTCCTGATTGCCCTGAGCATCAGTCTTGCGGTCAATCACCTCGTATATCACCCGCAACTCAGGAAACTGTTCCGCTACGGCCCCGCCTATCTCTATCTTCCCGGTATACCGGATTTTCCCCGGCCGCGGCTCCTCCCGTTTACCCTGCTGTTCTGCGGTTTCCAGCCACCATTGGGGGTCTTCCCGGCGCAAATTGCGCTTTATAATAAGTTTA
>BNUR01000069.1 GCA_025997495.1 Spirochaetia bacterium
GGCTATCTACAACACCGTGGGCTGGGCGGTCTGGGCCTATTACAATCGCCGGGATCATATTGAGGCCATGCGGCTGCGGGGGATGAAGCAGGATTTCTCCTGGGAAAATTCGGCGAAGAAGTATGTGGAGATGTATGAGGGGATTCTGAATACAAAGGAATAGCCTGATTAACAGCCGGATATCACGAACTCTGGGCTATATCCGGCGTTTTTATCGATTAATTATAACCCTTAACCTGGTCGTGGTTGGAATCTAAAATACCAACGATACCCGTTGCGATTCCCGCGGCATAACCAGGGCGGGCATGATCAGATATGATTCCGCTGGGTTTCCTTGCGATACGATCTTCGGCAGGATTGGAGGGATCCTCAGTGACCCCTCCAAGAACAACCAGGGCGCCTTTAGCCAATTCCAGGGCAGCAAAGTTCTCGATAATAAGCCGGCCGCCATCGGCATGGATGTTTAAGACCGGCTTTATCTGCTCAAGATTATCCCCCAACTGCTCGGTAACCGTCAGTTTCCCGGTGACAATCGTAAATTCCTGATCTTCATCAATAACGAAGGGCTCCCCATTTTGCTGGTATACCCTGGCATGTCCTGAAAGTTCATAATCCGCCTTATCCGCATCCTTGCCGATTACCGTGAAGGTTCCGGAAGTCAGCCGCAGGTTTGCCGTTGAACCGGTTGCCCCAACAAACAGGTTATTCTCTTCCCCCTCTCCCCACCGGAGATTTCCACCGGATGAAACAACGACATATTTCCCCGCCCCAATCTTCCAGCAATCACGCAAGGTAGCGCCGGAAGCTACCTTTATGGTGAGCCGTGTCGCATTGACCTTTAGGCCGCTCAGGGTAACATCCGATCCTTCAGTCAATTCAATCGTCCGTGTTGCTGTGTTTTGAACCAAGTCCCGGAATTTCTCCTGGGTTATCGGGGGTGGATCCTCCGGATCCGGGCAGCCAAAAAAATCACAACCGGCACACAAAAGCGCTGCCATCAACGCAATGACCGCTATTCCTATTACAAACGCTTTATTGGTTTTCATAAAACCTCCACAAGGACATCGCAAAACTATAGCAAAACACTTACTGTTTAGCAATACTCGACATTATCGGCATATCTTCTTGTTTTCTTTACCCCCCTGTGGTAAAATTCTACAGCTTAATGTATAGCGCGGAGGCTCCTCGTGTCGAAAGGGTTAACCCAGCGGGCGCATCGTATATTGACCATTGACGCCCAGGAAGAGGCGCGGCATTTTAATTCGGATCAGCTCCTGCCGGAACATGTGATTATCGCCCTGCTCAAGGATGGGGCGGGCGTTGCCTGTAAGGCCCTGCTGTTCCTGCGGATAGACCTGCTGGAGTTCCGGTATACCCTGGAGAACGAGATAACCCGTATGGCCGGGACGCTGGTTTTCGGTGATGTTCCCCCCTCCAAACGAACCAGAACCATGCTTGAGAATGCCGCCGAGGAAACCAGATCCATGGGGAATGATTACATCGGTACGGAGCACCTCCTTTTTGCGGCCATGCGGGAGCAGAATTCCCCGGTACAGTTTTTCCTGAACCAGCGGGCGGTGGACACGGATATGCTGCGGGTAGTAATTCAGACTACTTTTAATGAAGAGGATAGCCGCAGTTGGTACATCAATAACACCGGCCTGGAACCATCCCCAGGATCCGCCGAATTCCTAAGCACCGCAGGAAGCTATATGGGATCCGACCCCTACCAGCCCGGTTTTTTCCACCCCATGCCGAGGGGGGAACCGCGGTCACGCCGGGCAAAACCGGCGTCCCAGCGGCCGCCCCTAAGTTCCACACCCACCCTGGACGAATACTCCCGTGACCTTACCGCGCTGGCAAAACAGGGTAAACTGGATCCGGTTATCGACCGGCGAAAGGAAATCAACCGGGCGGTACGCATCCTATCCCGAAGAACGAAGAACAACCCCGTGCTGGTGGGCGAACCCGGGGTGGGCAAAACCGCCATTGTAGAGGGCCTGGCCCAGCTTTTTTCCGAAGAAGATATCCCCGAAATGCTGGCGGAAAAACGCATCCTGTCCCTGGATCTGGGCGCCGTAGTGGCGGGCACCAAGTACCGGGGCGAATTTGAGGAACGGCTTAAGAAAATCATGAAGGAGATCGCCGCTGCCAAAAACGTGATCCTCTTTATCGATGAGATTCATACGATTATCGGGGCGGGGAGCGCCGAAGGAACCATTGACGCGTCAAATATGCTGAAGCCCGCCCTGTCCCGGGGGGACATCCAGTGCATCGGCGCCACTACCCTCTCGGAATACCGGAAGCACTTTGAGAAGGACGCCGCCCTGGAACGCCGTTTTCAGGCGGTGCAGGTGGACGAACCCGGTCTTGATGAAACCCTCAAAATCCTCCGGGGGCTTCAGAAAAAGTACGAAGACCATCACCGGGTAGCCTATACCCCGGAATCGGTATCCGCCGCGGCGCATCTGGCCCAAAGATACATCCTGGGACGGTTCATGCCCGATAAGGCCATCGACATTCTGGACGAGGCCGGGGCCATGCGGAAGCTGGAAGCAAAGAGCAATCCCCCGGAGCTTTCGGATATCGAACTGGAAATCAAAAAATTAAGTGATGAAAAAAACGCCCTGGTTTCGGTACAGGACTACGAGCGGGCGGCGGGGATACGGGACCGGGTACGGAACCTCCGGCTGCGGCTGGAATCGGTTCGGGATGCCTGGGAACATTCCGCCGGGGATGAACGGATGGTGGTGAGCGAAGGGGACATCCGGCGGGTGGTGGCGGAAACCACCGGCATCCCCCTCCACCGGCTTGCGGAAGAGGAGTCCCGGCGGCTCCTGAAGATTGAGGAGGAACTGCACCGGTCGGTGGTGGGCCAGGACGAGGCGGTGCGGCGCATTTCTTCCGCCATACGCCGGTCCCGCGCCGGCATTTCATCACCTAAACGCCCCTTGGGATCCTTCATCTTCTTAGGTCCCACCGGTGTGGGCAAAACCCTGCTGGCAAAACGACTCTCGGAATACCTATTCGGTAATGAAGATTCACTTGTCCGCATCGATATGTCCGACTACATGGAAAAACACAATGTTTCCCGCCTGGTGGGCGCGCCCCCCGGCTATGTGGGTTATGAAGAAGGGGGCGTCCTTACCGAAAAGATCCGGCGGAACCCCTACCGGGTTGTCCTCTTTGACGAGATTGAAAAGGCCCACCACGATGTCTTCAACCTGCTTTTGCAGATGCTGGAAGAGGGTGAGCTAAAGGACAACCTGGGGCACACGGTCAACTTCCGCAACACGGTGATCATTATGACCAGCAACGCCGGGGTGCGGGAGATTTCCCGGGACTCCCGGTTAGGCTTTTCCTCCGGTACCGGTATCATGGATTTAGCGGAAATACAGGGCGCCGCCCTATCGGAACTGCACCGGCTCTTTAACCCGGAATTTTTAAACCGGGTGGACGATGTGATAGTTTTCCATGCCCTGGATGAGGCGCAGGTGGAAGCTATCCTGGAATTGCAGGTGGAAGAACTTTCAGAACGGCTTGCGGAACAGGGTTTCTCCATTGAAGTGCTTCCGGCGGCCCGCGGAATCCTTGTCGAAAA
The DNA here is from genome assembly GCA_025997495.1 of Spirochaetia bacterium. Classification (GTDB taxonomy): domain Bacteria; phylum Spirochaetota; class Spirochaetia; order Treponematales; family Breznakiellaceae; genus Termitinema. Next base: position 3,602 of record BNUR01000069.1, read on the forward strand.
AGGCTGGGACCCAAAATACGGGGGACGGCCCATGCGCCGGGCCATTCAAAAGGAACTGGAGGATCCGCTTTCAACGATGCTGCTGGAGGGGAACTACCCCTTTGGGACGGTGTTTATCGCGGACGGACGGGAGGGGAAGATAACGGTGGAGGCGGCGGGGGTTATGGCGGTGATTTGAAGCGAAGGAAGTTGATACACTTTGTATTGCAATTTTTAGCAAAGTGGTAAATAATAGAATCGTAGTAGTATATTATGTTAGGGCAATAATGGATTATAAAAATATTTTTGACCGTTTTGAGGACAAGAATGGGTTTGTAAAAACCGTTGCATCGTATCGCAGGTCCGCGCCCTCTATTGATGGAAGTCAGAAGGTTGCGCTGAATCGAAAAGGCAATATTTTGTATAATGCCGGTGATATTGAAGGAGCCAAGAGAATCTTTCTTACCACCGGGTATTCCGATGGGCTTGCTCGGATCGGGGATTATTATCTATCCAAGGGCAGGGATCTGGATGCCCTGCGCATGTATTGGATAGCTCCGGATAAGGCGAAAGCCGGATCGATTATTATGCGTCTATCCGTCCTAATTCAGAAAGTAATGCACGAAGAAGAGGATCTTTAACATGAGTGAAGATGTAATACACATTCCGGCAGCAACTGATCAAAGCGTGTCGGAACTTTCGGAACTATCAAAAAGGGGCTATCAGCTTTTGAAGGAAGGCAAGATACCCGAAGCCATGGGGTGTTTCGAGAAAATCCTCCAGACAGATGAAAGCAACAACTATGCCCTGGTGGGTATGGGGGACGCCGCCCGGAAGCGGAATTCCTTTCGGGACGCAGTTGCCTACTACCAACGCTGCCTTTCCCATCATCCGGGGAACAACTATGCCCTTTTTGGTTTGGCGGACTGTTACAAGGCCCTGAATCAGTACCATAAGGCCATAGAAATCTGGGAGCAGTACCTTATCCATGACGATAAAAACATCACCGTCCTGACCCGGGTGGCTGACGCCTACCGGAAGGTTCGGGATTTCAAACATTCCAAGGCGGTATACCTCCGGGTAATGGAGATGGAAAACAACAACCCCTATGCCATCATAGGCCTGGGGCACCTCCACTACGACTTTAAGGAATACCGTGACGCCCTGTTTTACTGGGAAAAGATGCTGGAAACCAACAAGGAAGGGGTGGATATCCGGGTGCTCACCTCCATCGGGAACTGCCACCGGAAGCTCAAGACCTTTGAAAAGGGCATTCCCTATTTTGAAAAGGCCCTGCAGCGGGATCACCATAATTTTTACGCCCTCTTCGGTTTGGCAGACTGTTACCGGGGCTTGAACCAGCAATACCGTTCCCTGGACTATTGGAACCGCATCCTGGAGCAGGATCCCCGGAACAAGGTGATCCTCACCCGGGCGGGAGACGCCTACCGGAACCTCAACGACTATGAGCAGGCCAGCGACTACTACCGCCGGGCTCTAAACATCGAATTCGACACCTATGCGGTGCTGGGGCTTGCGGTGATGTCAAAAGCCCGGGGTAAGCACGACGAGGCCATTGAATCCCTGTGCCGACTCATCCAGCAGGACCCGAAAAACTACCGTTTCTATATAGAAATTGCCGATTGCTGCGTTAAAAAGGGCGACCGGCATAAGGCCATAGAATTTCTGGGGGAATTCCAAAAACTCGGTATCAGGAACAACAACGTTTCGGAGTTTATGGATAGACTCTGTTCCTAATGTCTGCGTCCGGAAGCCGCTTGTCTAAAAGCCGCATACTTTCAGGACTATCCCCGGAATCTTTGACAGAGATACTGAAACCCCTGGCGCCGTTTCGGGCCAAACAGATCTTCAAATGGATAGCCCGGGGCGCCAAATCCTTCAACGACATGACAGATCTTTCCCGCCCCTTACGGGAGGAGCTTGCCGCCGCTCATACCCTCTACGGCAGCAGCATTGCCGGCCGGCTGAATGACCCCGACGGAACGGTAAAGCTTAAGATAGCGCTAAATGACGGCGCCATGATCGAGGCGGTGCTGCTCCAAGCTCCCGGGCCGAGACTGCAAGCCCTCAGGCCTACGGTCTCCGATTCCCCCCTTGCTCCTCAACCGAACCCAAAGGGTGAAGGTTCCCCCCTTGACGGCGCGGGCCGGCAAACCGCCTGTATCTCCACCCAGGCAGGCTGCCCCGCGGGATGTATATTTTGCAAAACCGGATCCCTGGGTTTCCTCCGCAACCTTAGTGCGGACGAAATAGTAGAGCAATTCCTCCACCTCCGTTCAATCAGCCCCGGCATTGCAAATATTGTTATCATGGGTATGGGGGAGCCCCTGCTTAACCTGGCGGAACTTCGCACAGCCCTGGACATCATCACCAACCCCCAGGGGCTGGGCCTTTCAAAACGGCGGATAACCCTTTCCACCAGCGGCATTGCGGCGGGTGTCCGGGAACTGGCCGATACGGGGCCGGACCTGCGCCTTGCGGTGTCCCTTACCACGGCGGACCCGGCATTGCGGGAAGAACTTATGCCCATAGCCCGGTCCAACCCGCTGCCGGCGCTAAAAGAAGCCCTGCAATACTACCAAAAGAAACGGGGCCGCCGAATAACCCTGGAGGCGGTGCTTCTGGGGGGCGTCAACACCCGGAACGAGGATATCGAAGCCATGATAAGCTTTGCCCGCGGACTGGGTGCGGCGGTGAACCTGATCCCCTGGAACCCTGTGGAGGGGATGATGTTCCGGGGAATTGCCCTGCGGGAACCTTCGCAGAAAGAAATTGCCTATTTTGGCCGGGAACTGACACGCAGGGGGATCACGGTAACCCGGCGTTTCAGAAAGGGCCGCTCGGTGTCCGGCGCCTGCGGGCAGTTGGGGGCATTGCCAACCCCCTAAAACCCCTTTATAGTAGACATAAAAGCGGGGTATCAAGCCATGAATGAATTTGTCATAACAGCCACCCGGTCAATGCGGAAATACGCCGCCCGGGTAGCCGGGGATCTGGCAAAGTTTCCCAGTTTTGCGGCCCAGGCGGATTCAATTAACGGCGTCGATGCCCTCACCACCGACCGTTTTGCGGACGGCGAAATGGAAGTGACCGTATCTGACCATGGGTCTGTGGAATCCCTGCATGGACGGGACATGATCCTCTTTACCAGCTGCGCCCGGAATGATGCGGGTATCGCCGTAGAAGAAGCGAAAATTGAACTGTACCACACCGTGGATGCCCTGAAACGGTCCCAAGCGGAACGGATTATCGTTTTTGAACCCTTCGTTTCCTGCTCCCGCTCCGACCGCACCACCCGGCGTAGTTCCGTCGGGCTCTGGGTTCACTTCAAGACGCTCTCAAGTTTGGGAGCCGACCATATCGTCACCTACCAGCTCCATTCAGACAAATCCAAATCCATGCTGGACCCCACGGTCTGCCTTATCAATGACGTCCCCGCCCTGACCCTCCTCAAAAAGTACCTCTGCGATACCTACATCCGGGATCTCAAAACCCTGGAAGAAGAGGTGCGCCCCAACTGGGCATTCTGTTCCGTGGATGCCGGGGGCGAAAAGCTGACCCGCCGGTTCGCCAACGCCTTCATGGCCCCCCTGGTGGTGGCCCACAAGCAACGGGATTATTCAAAGTCCAACACCATAGAATCCATCAACATCCTTTCCGCCTGCCCCATTGAGGGCAAGGTTCTGTGGATTGTGGATGACATGGTGGATACCGCCGGTTCCGTGACCACCCTTATCCGGGCCCTGGCATCCTTTCACCCAAAGGAAATCAACATCATCGCCATCCATGCCCTGTTCTCGCCTCCCGCAGGGGAGCGGCTTTCCCAGCTATCCGCCGAGGGCCTCCTCAAGCACATCATCGTCACCGATACGGTACACTGCGCCACCGGCGCTTGCGCATGTGGGGAAACGGACATCCCCAACCTGGAGGTGGTCCCCTCCGCAGGCCTTTCCGCCAAGGTGGTTGGCGCCATCGTTACCAATAATTCCGTGAGTAAGCTCACCCCGCCCTTCAACGCGGAAGCTTACTTCAAAGAGCCTGATTTATTTAATCAAAACTAGGGGCGGCGCCTCTATCAAGGCGCATTCTTTTTTTCCAGAAATGCCGCTTGATGTAGCGCGATTCCCTCCAGCCGCACCCCTTCTTCCCCACCTACCGGTATCACCCGGCCCAGCACTTCCAGGGGCCGCTCCGGGTTGAGGGGCACAGAAAAGCTAAACTCCACCGGCACTCTCCCCTCCAGGACTCGGCGAGTATCGTAGCCCACAAGGAGTTCAAAACTTGTACTCGCCTCACCTTCAGTAAGATTGGCAGCCATGCCCCGCCAAATGACATAGCAATCCCGGTATAAGAGGGGATCCTGCCTGACCTCCGCATAGGGAAACCGGTCCTTGAGGGTGTCAAATCCGGGGGGCTCCGTGTAGGATATAAGGAGCCGGGCCTTGTTTTTCACCGGGTCTGAGGCGTTGGATTCAATAAGGCGGTTCAGGGGAACCTTGGCAGCCTCGTCACGGTAGGCAGCAAAGAGCTTCCGGGCCGTTTCGTATAGTTCCAGCACCTGGTTCCGGGTAAGGATGTACCGGTAGGTTCCGCCATTGGATCGAAGATCCACCTGCACCGGCGTCTCCCGTTCCTCCCGTTCCAGGGCAATCCCCGCAAGCCCTGCCCGTTCCGGCGCAGCTTTGCCCAGCTTGATCACCCCGGTTGCAGCCAAAACACCCAGGACAAAGGCCGCTGCCAGGATACCCCCGGCAAGGGGCAAAAGAACCCGGCCCGGCGTGAGGGGCAGCGCGGGGATGGCTGGAAATAGGTGGTGGCTCCTTCCCGAATCAATCCAGGCCTGAATCTCTTCGGAACCCCCGTGTTTCCGCAGCACCTGGAGGGCCTTCCTGGCAATTGAATTCCGGGGTTCCAGGTCAAGTACTTCCAGGTACAGGTCAACCGCCTTCGCCGTATCCCCCCGGTGCAGGCAGCACACCGCCATCCCCAGGAGTACCAGGGGCTCCAACATCTTGATTTCCCGCCCGCGCTTGAAATAGGTATAGGCTCCCCCCAGATCCCCTGCCCGGAGGCAGGCGCTGCCCAATATATAGTAGTAATTGAAGGAATCGTGGTAGCGAACCACCTCCGGCTGAAGCATGGTAACCACATCACCAAACTTTCTCCGCCGGAGCAGCCGGACGGCCTTGCTCAAAACCGGATCAAGCCCCATGTTACGATAAACCCTTGAGCCGCCCCACCAGGACAGCCTTATCCGCCGCGCCGAAGAAGGAGGTTCCGGCGACCAGCACATCCACCCCCGCCTCCCGTGCGGTCTTGGCGGTGGACTCGTTGATACCCCCATCCACGGATATGAGGTAGTCGCCCTTCCCCGATTCTCTCATGGCAGCTAATGCCCGGACCTTTTCAAAGCATTCGGGGATAATGGGCTGCCCACCGTAGCCGGGATTGACGGTCATCACCAGGACAAGGTCAACAAAGGGCAGGAGGGGTTCAATAAAGGATACCGGCGTGGAGGGCACGATGCTGATACCGGCCTTTTTACCCGTCCCGTGGATAGCTTGCAGCGTCCGGTGGGAATGAACCCCCGCTTCCACATGGATGGTGATATAATCCGCCCCGGCCTGGGCAAATTCCTCCACAAAGTTCAGGGGATTCCGGATCATCAGATGGACATCGAAGATTTGGGAGGAATGGGGCCGGAGATCCCCCACCATTTTGGGGCCAAAGCTGATGTTCGGAACAAAACAGCCGTCCATCACGTCCAAATGGATCCATTCCGCGCCGGAAGAGGCGATAAGAGCCAATCCGCCGGTCAGAGAGGAAAAGTCCGCCGCTAGTACCGATGGCGCAATGATAGGGAGATGCATACCCTTGATAATACTTGTGCGGGGAACTTCGTTGCAAGAGGCAATGCGCCCCTTGTAAAGAACCGTACAAATGATATAATAAAAAGGATATTTTGACTGGATACAAGCCATGAGCGAAGAACAATCTGTACAGAGGCTCATTCAGAAGGCCTATGAAAACCTGAAAACCTCTGACGCGGCGCAGGCCATTGGGGCATTGGAGGAAGCGCTCAGGATAGACCTTGAAAACCAGGAAGTGGTCTATGCCCTGAACTGCATCCATTGGTGGCTGGATCGGATAAAAGGGGCGGAGGAACCCTCCCGCAAAGAGCAGAGCGATACCTACGCCCGGGGAGAGTTCATCCTTTCCCAGTGGGACGCCTTCTACAGTTTCCTGGATCGCATTGGCGGCGTGGAGGCGGGCACGCAGGCAGTTGTGAACTACGACCCCTGCCTGTATGCGGTGAAGCGTTTTGTGTTTTCCGCCGCACTGCACTCCTTCGAGGACATCCTGGGGGACGGGGTGAACCAGCATGACCCGGCCCTGCTTTTGCTGGTAGGCCGCTGTTACAAGGGGGTGGGAAACTACGAGGAGGCCCTGAAATACCTGGAACAGGCGGTTCGGTTCAAGCGGGAGGATGGGGAGGCCCTTTCCCAGCTTGCGGACGTGAATGCTTTAATGGAGGAGACCCGCAGCGCCAAGGCATTGTTCCGGGAGGCCTTCTATATGGATGCCCAGAAGGTGGATATCCGGTCCATGGAATCGGAGATGATCCTGCGGCTGCGTGACCGGGTACAGGCCGAAGGGCATAAGGGGAAGGAACTCCTGGAATGGATACCCTTTTACGGGCGCCTGTTCGGGATATTTTCGGTGAAGCGGGAACTGAAGCAGGTTGAAGTAGGCCGGCTAAAGCAATCCATCTTTGCCCTGGAAAGTGCGATTCGGAACCGGCCCGAAGATTTGAACCTTCTTATCCCCCGGCTGATTAACCGGTACTTTTGGTTAATCGACCATTACGAGAATGTGGAGGAGGATCCCTCTTTAATAGAAGAAACTCTGCTGAAAATTAAGATTGTTGATCCCGCCCTATACGAACGGTATATGGGTTAGTTTGAGATGTTGTGGACTGGTAAGTCCAAGGAGTCATTGAATGTCTGAAGCTCTTTTGAAAAAAGTACAGGAAATGCTGAACGAGGAGAAGTGGACCCGGGCCACCCTCAGTAATTATTCTACCAACCAGTTTAAAGAGCTGGATGTCCTCCTGAAAGAAGCCCGGGATGTGCGGGCCTATGATGAATTGAAGACCATCTGCGATGAGCAGTTGGTACACACAAAGAACAGCATCATTGCCCTCTACCTTTCGGGGATGATCGCCTTGTCCCGGCAGCTCATTGATGACGCCGCGCTGACCAACCTGGTGAACATCTTTGTGGACAACCACAAGTGGAACATCGTAAAGTATCTCTGCGAAAGTATCCTGATCTACGGTGAATCGAAGTTCGCCCTCCGCACACTGGCGGAATGTTACAAGAACGATAATGAAGAGACCGCCCTCTACGACATCTGGGAACGGCTCGTGAAGGTGGACTACGAAGAAGCCGACCTCACAAAGGCCCTGGGGGAATACTACGAAAAGCAGGGCAAGATAGAAGACGCGGTGGACTACTACAAAAAGGCCCTGCACCGGTACATCAACAAGGGGCTCTTTACCAACGTTCGGGAAATATGGGCCAAGCTCATCCAGTACGACAAAGAGGATATTGACTTTTTCCTCCATATCCAGAAAAAAATCGCAAAGAACATAAGCCGGGACAAGGCAGTATTACTGCTGGGTGATGTATATACCTACTGTAAAGAAAAGAACGACATTGATACCGCCATCAGCATCTGTAAAATCATATTGGAATACGATGAACGGGACGAACCGGCGCGGAAGGAGATCACCGAATGTTTCCGGTTAAAGTATGCCGGGCACTCTCAACTGGAAGAGTACATCAGGATTTCCAACCTTACCCAAAAGTACCGCAATGTCCACGAGGCGATCACGGATTTTGAAAAGCACATCGCCTTTGACAAGGGGAACTATGTGTTCCACCGGACCTGGGGCATAGGGAAGATCGCCGAGGTGAAGGGAGATAAAATCCTCATCGACTTTGCCAAGACGCGGGGCCATTCCATGGACTTGAAGATGGCGGTAAACGCCCTGCAAACCATATCAAAGAATCATATTTGGGTACTCAAGGCCACCAAAAAAAAGGAAGAACTCCACGACAAGGTGAAAGAAGACCCCGAGTGGGCCTTAAAAACGGTGATCCGCAGTTTTAATAACACCTGCGACATCAAGCGCATGAAGGCGGAGCTGGTGCCGGGCATCCTTTCTGCCGGGGAGTGGGCCACCTGGAGCGGTAAGGCCCGGGATATCCTCAAGGCAGACCCCGGCTTTGGGGTAAGCCCTGATAACATCGACATCTTTACGGTGCGGGATCGGCCTATCAGCATTGAAGAAAAACTGTACAACGAATTTAAGGCGGAACGAAACTTCTTTGAACGGGCAACCACCATCAGAAATTATGTAGCCCTGAAGGACGTAGAGTTGGATTCCGAATATTTTTCCGAAATGGCTGCCTACTTCACCGCGTATCTCCGGACAAAAGGACAGACACCGGAACATGTAGCGTCTTATTTACTGGTAAAGGATCTCGTGGGCAAGTATCCCCATTTAGGGGTGGGCCTTTCCCTGAACTTTATTGATATCTTTGATGAAATTGAGGATGTACCGGCCCTGTTCTTAAGCCTCAAGGACGCCAAGTTCAAGGAAGAATTCCTTCACCACATTCAGCTCTTCGTCCCCGGCTGGCCGGACATATACATCAAACTGTTTCCCTATGCCCTATCCCCCTCCATTATTGAGCGGCTGAAAAAGGAGGGCTCTGAAGACAAGCTTGTTGCCCTGGCCCAGTATTGTTTTGACAACTACCGGGATCGCCGGGAGATTCGGGATGCGGTAGTATGGCTACTGAAAAACTCCAAGGACGAAGACTGGTTTGAAAAGGCCGGCCTGAGCCTGGAACGGAAACTTATCGTACTTATCCATATGCTGAACATCACCTACCGGGAAATTGAAAACCACCGGGATACGGCGGAAAACAAAAAGATTAACAAGCAGGTCTACTCCCTGCTCTTTAAGGATGATGTGCTTAGCAACTTTATTGACGAGGCGGATCCGGACACGATTACCCGCATCTATACGCTGATCGATGACGTGAAGGATCTGGATCCCGCGGATAAACTGAGCCTGCGAAACCGGATACTGCAAAAACATCCCTCCTTCAAATTTCTGGGGGATACCGAAAGGGCGGTTGTTACCCGGGGGCTCCTGGTTACCATGGCCAAATTCCAGGAAAAGCAAAAGGAATTGGCCCACATCATGGAGGTGGAGGTACCGCTCAACTCGAAAGAAATCGGCTTCGCCCTTTCATTGGGCGACTTACGGGAAAACGCGGAATACAAGGCCGCCAAGGAGAAACAGGGTATCCTGGAATCGACGGTAACCAAGCTGAAAGACGAGATTGGACGGGCTCAACTCTTCGATCCCGCTACGGTAAACACAAACCGTGTTTCCTTCGGCACCAAAGTGCAGCTTACCAATGAGGCAAACGGGGAACATGAAACGTATACCATCCTGGGGCCCTGGGAGTCGGACCCGGATAACCGGATCATCTCCTACCTCTCACCCCTGGGCGCGGCTATCCTGAATAAAAAGGTTGGGGAGAAATTCCAGTTCTCTATCAATGACGAAAAGATTTCCTATGTTGTTGAGGGAATTGAGGTGGTGGCTTTTTAAGAAGGAGGGTTGAAACCAATTTTTGCAATCACCCATACGGATCCTTCCTGCGCCGCCCGTACCGGGATCCTGGACTTACCCCACGGGAAGGTGTCCACCCCGGTCTTCATGCCCGTGGGAACCAACGGCGCCGTTAAAGCCATAAGCCGGGATGATCTTGAAGCCATCGGTTTCGATATCATCCTTTCCAATACCTACCACCTGTACCTCCGTCCGGGGACGGAGGTCATTTCCCGGGCCGCGGGGCTCCACTCCTTCATGAACTGGCCCCATAATATCCTTACCGACTCCGGGGGCTTCCAGGTTTTTTCCCTGGCCCCCTACCGGAAGATTCGGAATGAGGGGGTGGAATTCCGTTCCCACCTGGATGGTTCCACCCACCATCTGACCCCGGAAAAGGTGGTTGAAATCCAGGCCCTTTTGGGGAGCGATATCCAGATGCAGCTTGATGTGTGTACCAGTTGGGGCACATCCCGTAAAGAGTCGGAGGAGGCCCTCACCATTACCGCGGATTGGCTGCGGCGGGCTAAAGGGGCCTGGGAAGAAAAGGCCGCCGATGGATACCCAGGAAAACTATTTGCCATAGTCCAGGGAAATTTCTTTAAGGACCTCCGGGAGCGGAGCGCCGCCCTGGCGATAGAAGCGGATACACCGGGAATCGCCATAGGAGGATTATCGGTGGGTGAAGGGGAAGAGGTTTTCCTGGAATATCTGGCCTACACCGCCGCCCTCCTGCCGGAAACAAAGCCCCGGTACGTCATGGGCATAGGAACCCCGCAATACATCCTTGCCGCCATTGAGCAGGGGATTGATATGTTTGACTGCGTGCTGCCCACCAGAACTGGCCGGACCGGCAGGGTTTTTACCCGCCGCGGGGATATTTCCATAAAGCGCGCCGACCGGGAATTCGACTTTGGCCCCATCGACCCCCTATGCGGGTGCAGGGTATGCCGGGGTTACAGCCGCGCCTACCTCCGGCATCTTTTCAAAACCCAGGAGATACTCTGTTCCATGCTGGCCTCC